>CAVEMY010000005.1:0-31457 GCA_963617005.1 Parabacteroides distasonis
CCCTCTTTAGGAGCGAGGGGGCGAATTATTGTCAATGTTTTTTCGGTTGTCAATACCTAGTTGCACGACTTTTTGCCTAGGGTGTTGCTCCTAGGCAACGTCTGGCTTGACTCGGGCTTTTTTTGCCCAGTGCGAGGCTGCTTTCGGAAAAAACGACGCCTCCCATAAAAGACTTCTTTATCGAGGTCAAACTCAACACTATCGAGTAGATCAAGCGGAGGTTCTTCGCCAGCTTGCTGCATTGTGATTTGATCTCGCGGATCGAGTTCACTTTGCACAATGACGTGACCTTCCAAGTCAACGATGCCGCGATACCCCACAGCACGACCGTAGATGCCATCGCGTAAACCATAGTCATGATCTTCGTGTTGATGGCCATGGAAATGCCAACGCACATGTAGGCGCTTAGCTAATTCATCGATAGCAAGAAACCCTTTTCTGTGGCTTGAAGCGGCCTCATGCGTAACAAGAACATCGGCTCTCTGCCTTTCTAATGATTCGTAGGTTTTTGGAAATATCGATGTGCGATGGCGTCTCGGTAATCCCCCGCGCCAAAGATTAATCTTTGAAGTCTTACGAATGAAAGCAGACGCCGATTGGTAATTGAGGTTAGCCTCAGGCATCCAAATCTGACCGCGGAAAACGCCACCGAGACCTGCGATGCGAATGCCTGCGACAACGGCGACTTTGCCATGTAAATTGTGTGAGGCCAGAGGACCATTCCAAAGGCGGTCGTAATACTCCTCGGTATCTGTGTCGTGATTGCCTGGGATCCACCAAACTTGCGTCAAAGAAAGCGCTTCACCAAGAATTTGCTCGATAGGACCATTAGGTTGCAAGTCCCCGAGAATCACAATCGCATCGGGCCGGTACTTCCGGACCGCCGCGTTGATGTGATCGAATTTACCGTGCGGGTCGCCACAAAAGAAAATCTTCGGCAACGCCTTGAGCGTTGTCTTACGGCGGTAGTGATTGCGGCGTTTACGTGATGAGTTTCCCGAATGCGACATCCTCAGAAATCCTCATGATTGGTCTTAGCGTAAAGCGCGAGTGTAGCTTTTAGCGCGCCTTGAACGCTTTCGCGCAACTTAGCGGGGGAAACAACCTTCGCATGTGCGCCTAATCCTAAAATTTGACCAATCAATTCGGTTTCCTGCGCATAAGGAACCTCTAGCGTGAGTGTTCCATCATCGTGACGCGTCATCTTTTGCTTCGCGTGCCAAATCTCATCTTTGACATACACGGCCATTGTTGCGTCAATCTCTATTACAGCTGTTTGTGTAACGCCACGAGAAAACAGTCCATACGTGCTATCGAGCGCTTGTTCAACCTCACGCATTGCGACGTTCTTACAGCGTCTTTGAAGCATCTCAGCGCTGCGAATATTCTCGAGGTTAAATGTCTTTAAGGCATCCGTAACATGACACCAGGCATCTAAGTACCAGCGGTTCTTGTAATTGACAAGACGCATGGGGCTTATTTCTCGCAAATTTTCGCTTGCGCGTGATTTACTGTAATAGACAATTTGTAAGCGCCTTCTTTGCGCAAGGGCCCGTCCGATAACTTCAAAGAACTCACTCGTTCTCATACGAGAGGCGGGAAGAAAAACGCGAAAACGCTTACGTAACTCCCGAGCAGGCAATTTGTCGTCTTGAACAAGAGAAATGAGACGAGCCTTCATCGCAGACATTTCGCCACGCAATAGTCCGTCTTCTTCGTTTTCTACCCGTTCAAAAAGATCAAGAGCCGCCAAAAGAGAATAAAGCTCCGTTGGTGTATACCAAGCCTTCGGAAGTGCAGGTACGTCGCCCGTTTCATAGCAATACCCTTGCTTTTCGCGAGAGTAAACAATAGGCGCATGAAGAACTTCACGAAGATATCGAAGATCACGCTTGAGAGTCGGAGCCGAGCAGCCAAGAGACTGCTGCAGTTTTTCAAAAGAAACAGAACCGCCATCGTGGATGATTTGATCGATGCGAAATAAACGCATCTTAAAGTCCATATTCGATCGCATAGTTCCGTCACAGAATCAAAAGGTCATTGACGGGGCTTGATTATACAGGGCTACTTTCGGTCTGAAAAAAAAGAAGAGAGCCTTCGGGAGTGCAGTTTCCGACTAAAAGAACGCGCTATTCGAAAGACGTATCTTCTAAAACATCAACGCCAGCGGGAACTTTGAAGGAGTAAATCGCGTCCCCGGCTTTGGAAGGGATCTCGACATTTTCAAGTGTGTAGGTCGTCTTTTCGCCAAAGCGGTCCGTTAGACGCATTCTCTCTGGGACTCCCTCAGAATTAAATCCGATATCAATGAGGGACACTGCCGCATCTTTCGCCTTCGGTGTGGCACGCACCCAAGAAAGGGAATCACCTTCATTGATGAGCTTTAAATCAAATTGCGTCTCTGGGTCCACGCCCCCAAATAAAAGTGATGCGGGTCCGGCGTCAATAGCGCCTTTTAAGCGCCTTACGGTAACCTGACTTAAATCGGCGTCATAAATCCAGAGCGTTTTCGCGTCACTCACTATCTTTTGATGAAATGGCGACTTGGTTTCCCAAAGAAACTTTCCTGGTCGAGAAAAGGCAAAACTCCCTTTTGAAGTTTCAGCGGCAGTCGCGGCCTCTTGCGTAAAGTCGCCGCTTGCGCTTTTTACCCCTTGGGAAAAGCTCTTGAGCATCGAAATCGCATCTGCCGCAAAACTAAAAGAGGCAAAGCTTAAAAGACTCAGCGTAAGAATCAGTGCCTTTTTCACAGGGTAAGTTCTCCGTCGCGAACAAGAATTTCTCGCCTACCCGCGGGGTTCGGTTTGCTGATAATGCCAGCCTCTTCCATCGCTTCAAGTAAATTGGCCGCTCGGTTGTATCCAATATTAAAACGGCGCTGCACATAGCTTGTTGTGGGGCGTTTATCCTCAAGAACCTTTCTTACGGCCTGGTCATAAAGGGGATCGCTTTCCCCGGCAGAGTGGTGCCCAGTGGCACCTGTCCCAGATTCTGCCGCATCAACGTTATCTGTGACCTCATCGATGTATTCGGGGGTTGCCATACTCTTCAATTGATTTGCAACGGCCTCGACTTCTCGATCTGAAACCATGCAACCTTGAATACGCATTAGAGAATTGCCCGGCAAACGCAACAACATATCACCGCGACCGAGAAGTTCCTGCGCTCCCACCGTATCAAGCACCGTTTGGCTATCAAAGCGATTGGCAACCTGAAAACAGATTCTTGCCACAATATTGGCTTTAATAAGTGGAGTAACAATATCCACAGAGGGCCTTTGTGTGGCAACGACAACATGCATACCAGCGGCACGCGCTTTTTGCGCCAAGCGCATGATGTGAATTTCCACCTCTTTACGCTTAACAAGCATCAAGTCGGCCAATTCATCAATAAAGCAGACAATGTACGGGAAGGGTTTAAGCGGCTTATAGGGCTCAGGATTTTCGGGCGATACATCAAATGGATCCATGATTGGCGTGCCCGCAAGTTGCGCGGCTTTGACTTTCTGGTTGTACGCGTCAAAGCTTCGAACGCCGAGCTTACTCATAAGCTCGTACCTGTGATCCATTTCTCGAACAAGCCACGAAAGGGCGTTCGAGGCCTTATTCATATCGGTAACCACTGGGCAGAGCAAATGAGGAATTCCCTGATATAAAGAAAACTCCACTGTCTTCGGATCAATTAACACAAGACGCAATTGCGATGGGTCACACTTATATAAAAGCGAGAGAATCATCGTGTTAACCGCAACCGATTTGCCAGAGCCTGTGGCTCCCCCTACGAGCAAATGTGGCATACGCGAGAGATCTACAACAACGGGTTTGCCTGCGATGTCTCGACCGAGAGCCAACGTGAGAAGCGACTTAGCGTTCTCGTACTCGGAGCTTCCGATAATCTCACTTAAATAAACCGAAAGACGCTGCTTAGGGTTGTTGGGAATTTCAAGACCCATATAGGGTTTCCCAGGAACGGCCGAAACAATACGAATGGCGTGTACAGCAAGAGCTCGTGTTAAGTCGCTACAGATTTTTTCGACTTGAGCGCCTTTCACGCCATCGGAAAGTTCTAGCAGATATTGCGTAATCACAGGACCGATTTGAGCCCCGACAACATGCGCGTCAATATGGAAAGTCTTCAGTTTGCTTTCAATGAGTCGGCTTGTAATGCCAACGGTTTCTTCGCTAACGCCGTTACGCTCTAAAGGAGCTGACTCCAAAAGGTCAAAGCTTGGAAGAATGCGTGCTCCTTCGTGGAAAAGTTCGCCTTGAGCAATGCGCCCTGCGGCCTTTCTCTTAATAACAGTGCTTGGGGGATTTGCGAGTTCTTGGACTTCAGTTGCCTCTGTCGCGTTCGAGATAGTCGCCTCTTCTTTCGCGCTTACCCAAGGATCTGCCTGAGTGGCGGTGGTCAAGGGAGAAGTAGGAACTTCTTCAGCTTTAACTCCCTTGTTGCGCCTAAAAATCAAATAAAAGAGCTTTTCGCAACCCAAACCGAGCTTTTCGAAAACAAAAGACCACGAAAAATGGAAAACAAAGCTCGCCGTAAGCGCAATGAGAAATAGGCTTACCAAGGTTGTTCCCCATACGCCAAGCAAGGGAACAACAAGAGTCGCCATCTCGCGGCCACAAATGCCACCTGCGCCACTTGGTAGGTCCCCACCTAAGTAGCCCAATTGCAACGCTTCGAGTGTCACAGAACTCAGCATTAAAAGGAAAAATAAAACAAAGGAGCCTACGTTTCTTAGCCAGCTTGTCTGCTCACGCCGCGACAGAGCAACTAAGACACTCGTAACAAAATAGGAAAGAAAAACAAGAGGAACCCACCACGCAGACTGTCCAAAAAGCCAGAAAAGCAGATTGGCAATCCAAGCTCCTGTAATCCCACAGAAGTTTTCAATGGTCGATCCGCCTGTGACAGAAAACCCTGGGTCTAAGGGAGAGAACGTTGCAAGCGAAATCGCAAGAAAAATAGCCAAAACGAGGCTTCCGACAGCAAGAAGATAACTTATGGCCGACCGAGCCCCTTGTGTGACAGTTGTCACAGCCTTTTCGCGGGCAAACTGACGCGCCACGAGATTGGCTTCTCGCTGGGCTTTCTCTTGAGCGATTTTATTTTCACGCCATTCGCTTGTGATTGCTGGCTTTTTTCCTTTTCTCATAGGGTTTGGATTATACGAGGGTCTCTTGAGCAATTTGGTGGTTTTGCCTTGCATTTTTTTTCGAGTTTCTGCAGAATACGCATCCTTAAAGCAAAGGCACGTGTCCAACGCTTTGGGGGTGTAGCTCAGCTGGGAGAGCGCTGCGTTCGCAATGCAGAGGTCAGGAGTTCGATCCTCCTCATCTCCACCAATTCAGAATCCGAGGTCTTAACCAATGGCCTCGGATTTTTCCTTCTCTAGAAATCCCCCGACCTGCATAAATTACTTAGTGGCTCTTAACGACTCGTCTTTTGACTAGAGCAAATTCACAATTTCAGAAAAAACTGTTTCGCCTTACGATGAGATTGTCCAACCGGTTTTCTGTAAGGAGATAACTATGTTCCCAATTAACAATACATTAGACATCATGGCGTTGGGGATTATTGCGTTCCTCTGCGTTTTCTTGGTTTTCATCGCTTGGAAGGCCAGTTAATCTGTTTTCCTCCGGTAAATCATAAGCTGACACAAAGCAATTACCGCTTTTTCTCCCACCAAGCATCTTGGTGGGATTTTTTTGCGCATTAATCCCGTTTTCCAATTTATTTTCAAGCTCCCTATCACTCTCTTTTCGCGTTCTACGAAAACCTCAGGTAGCGCAAAGAAAAACTGTTAGACTGACTCATCTTTTCGAAAAAAATTGAGCTTCAAATCCATGGCCTTACACATCACGTATTCCAATAGTTTTACGGTGCTTTTAACGGCGCTTAATGTCAATTTGGACTTTGATAAGGCCAACGGAAAGGAATCCTTATTTGACCCCATTGAGATTGTGGTTCCTGGAAAAGAAATCGAGAGCGCCGTTTTACGAAAACTCTGCGAAAAAAGCGGCATTAGTATTGGCTTTCATTTTTCTAATCTTGCCGAGTGGCTTCGCCCGTATGGCGCCTTCTGGCACACGGCAAGCCTTGAAAGCTTTAAGTTACCGTGGTCACTCTTGCCAATTCTTTTAGCCATACAGGAAAAGAAGCAGTCTCAATTGCATTGTCCACTGACCAATTACGCCCAACTTTTGGATGTGCTTGAAGGTAAAAGCGAGCTTGAAGTTTTCTCTTTAGCCGAACGCATTGCCCGAGTCTTTACAAAGTACGTGAACTATCGCTACGACTGGGTCACCTCCTGGATCGATGGTGCACATAAAACTGAAGATGACGCCTCTTTAGCGAAGCAGCCCGAGTTTCTTTGGCAAAAAAGTCTTTGGCAAGAGCTTCACGCAATTGACGAACTTCGTGAAAGGGAAAGCGAAATGCCTTTTGCGAGTTCTTACACAGGGAAAATTCTTACGCTCTCAAGCGAACTACTCGGGAAGACCGATTCGCGCTATCAGGCCCCCGTAGACACGAGTCCTGTTCACATCTTTTTGCCACATACATTACCTCCGTTGGCCTTTCCCGTTTTAGCCAAGCAAGCCCAAACCCGAGACGTTCGCCTCTATATCTTTAATCCGTGCTGCGAATATTGGTTTGATCCAAACGATGCCGTCCCGCTTGCGCTTTTTCACAGTAAAGAAAGTGAACCCGGCTGGAAGGTTCCTCAAAAGATAAACCGCTTTTTGCACGAAAACGCCACCTCTGTTCGCGCCTTTATTGACCGCCTTTGGCGCTATGCGCCCGATGAAGGGCTCACAAGCGACAAGATTATCGAAGATAGCTTTACTCGCCCCAAAGACGACCTTGTTGCCGTCAGTAAGATGCGTTGTCTTTGGAAGGAAATGCAAGAAAAAGTCTCCGAGGATATCAATGGATCTGACCAATCGATGATTTGGCGTAAACGCATCGCCCCTGAAGGGCAATCATTGAGTCTACTTGATGCGATTGCCAATAGTTTTCTATTTGATTGCCCATTAAAGGGAAACGGCGAGGCCTTTTCTTTTGATATCGATGAGTTTGATGCGAAAAAAGACCAGAGCTTTCGAATCTTTAAAGCCACAAGCCTTTCTTCGCAAATCGAAGCGACAATCGATTGGATTGATGCGCTCTCAGAAAAGCACCACTACAAGGCAGATGACTTTCTCGTTGTAACGCCCAACATTACCGCTGCCGCTGGTCTTATTCGTGGGCTTTTGAATGCGCGAGACCCCGAACATCGAATCGACTACAAGATCTTAGGCGAAGTCAATGTCGAAGAAAACGCCTTCCTAGAGGCCTTCAGTTTTCTTTTTGAAAAATCCGACTTCGATAGTTTCTTAGCGCTGATTTCCACGCCGCTTTTCATGCAGGCATGGCTTCTCACATTTGAAGAAATCGAAATTTTAAGAAATTGGCTAGCCACCGCAGGATTTCGTTTAGGGATTAATGCGGAGCACCTCGATAGCCTTACTCGCGAAACCGTCCTTGAAGAAAACGACACGACATTGGCTCGAGCGCTTGAGCGTCTAGCCCTTGGTTTTGCCTATGACAAAACAGGAGTGCAAAGTTTTGGCCGGTCTCTTGCGGTCACAGGCGATGAACTCACAGCCTTTGAAACCGTTTCGAAAGATTCGGAACTTTTTGCGAAGCTCCTTACGATAGGAGAAGTTCTTAAGGGACTCGTTAATTACGCCAAAGAAATCCAAAGAGTACGCTTTCGCTTTAATGCGAGCGAATGGAAAACGTTTACGCTAAAACTTCTCGAAGAACTTTTCCCTGAAGAGCATTCCAATGAAGTGCGTGAAGCGAAAGAGGTTTTCACAGAAGCGCTCGATGGCCTTCATGAAACAATCACAAGCACTTTAGAAAAAAACGACGAGCTCATTTCCCCTGAGGTCTATCGGGCCTCGTTAGAACGCACGCTTGGTGTCACGATTCGCCAGGGTAGACACGATGGCGCTGTGACATTTGCTTCGATGGATGCCTTGCGTGACATTCCCTTTAAAGCGATTGCGATGGTTGGACTCGATGAAGATTCGCAATTCCCTGGCGAACAAGTTCAAGAGGAGTTCGATCTCACCTGTGCCTACCGCCATCGGGAAGATGCTCCTAAGCCAAGGCGCGGCGATCAAGATTCACGTATCGATAATCGTGCGGTCTTTCTTGGCCTCCTGTGTGCAGCTGAAAAACACGTTCTTATCACGTATAACGCAGGAGAAAAGCCACTTGATAAACCCAAAGGTGCGAGTTCCGTTCTTGAAGATTTAACGCAGTGGTTAAGCGAAGAGGCTCCAGGGCTTGTTGAAAAGATTTCAGGGATTCTCCCGGCCTCCCGCTTTACTCTCACAAGTTTCTTTCCCGCTCTAAAGGAGAACCGCTCTTCCCAGTTCTTCTCAAATAGAAATCGAAAAGAGTACGAAGCACTCGTAAGCTCTCTAAGAGAAAGCGACAAAACGGAAGAAAAAGCGCCTGCTGAGGATTTCTTACGCGGTTTTGATGCGTCAGAAAAAGATGAAGAGGCTTTAAGAACCGTACTCTTTCGAAAGCTCTGTAAGGCGTGGATTGACCCCTCTGAATACGTTCTTCAAAAACTCCGTTTAACCGTGGGTCTTGATGACGAATTAACCGTTTCTCGCATTCTGCCGCCAGACTTAAGTGCCGATAAATTAAGAAAGACTCAACTACAACGCCTTCTTCGTCGCGAGCTCGATATTCGGTATCCGAGGCTAAAAAGCGATAGCCATAAAGAAGTCATTGTCAATGAACTCTGCAACTTGCCTCTCATTCGTTTAAATCCCACACTTGGCTGCCAAGCGGTACGCGAACATGCCGTGAAAAACCTTGTAGGCACCATTTACGACTACAAAAAGATCGAAGAAGAGATTGCCCCCAATGGAACAGAAAAGCTCGATGTTGGCTACGTCACGTTCGGCGCTGTACGTTTAAGGCTCCCTGCAATTGACATTCTTTGTGAAACGAAAGAAAGCGAGACAATCGATTTTCTTTATAGCGCCTACTCTTCCAGAGATTGCCGGCGAGCCGCGCTTTTGCAAATCGCGCTCTTAGCCTCAGACTACGCGAAAGAAACAGGAAAACGCTTTCGCCTGAGACTCATTTATGAAAAAGATGACGTTGTAAGCGAAATAACATTTGAAAGAGGTACTGAAAAGCAGCCTTACGCCGATTTAAGTGAGATAGAGCCTGAAAACGCGCAAGCCCTTATCGCTCAATTACTTCGTTATGAAGAGGATCTAAGCACCCGTTTTCGCGTTACCCCGACTCCTCCCTATCATAGTACGAATGCGAAGAAAGCCCTCCCTGCGCTTGACCCGCTCTGGCGAGGTTTTGAAAAACTGAAAAAAGAACTCGAAATAAAGAAGGGCTCTCTCGATGGCGCCTATGTCTTTTCTCTAAAAGATGGAGAAAAACAAAACGTACTCATTAATGAAGCCGTAACGAAAACCATCGATGACATTGAAGAGCTCCTAAATAAGGCTCAGGATGCGCAACAATGATTGAGAATTTTGACTATCTAAGAGCGAATCTTGATGGACCAACGCTTATTGAAGCAAGCGCAGGCACTGGAAAAACCTACTCGCTCGAGAGGCTCGTTGCTCGTCTTGTTATCGAAGGTGGTGAAGAGAAGAAAGGGCTCTCAATCGAGAGAATCCTTGTAGTGACGTTCATGAGGGAAGCCGCCTCTGAACTAAAGATGCGCGTGAGGAAAACTCTTGCAAGCTATCTTGTGCGATGGAATGAATTCACTGAAGGGAAAGCCTTCGCTGAAGATGACGATCCATTACTAAAAAAATGGGCCGATAGCGCAAAAAGTCCTGATGAACGCCTTGCGATTTGCGAGAAACTCTCAAAGGCCATCGGTCAGATTGACCTCGCTTCTATTCTCACAATCCACGGTTTCGCACAAAAACTTCTCACTGAGTTTTCCGTGAGTTGTGAAAACTTCACGCCAAGAAAATTAATCGATGATGCAAGTCTTGCTGAGTTAAGAACCTTCGCACTTGATGAATTCTTGCGCGAGAAGCTACCAAAAGACAATCCCGAACTTTTATCTGAAATTCTCTCTTATAAGAACTTTGCCGCGGGCTTTGATGGTTTGTCGCGAGAAACAAAAGAAGCTCGCAACACTCTTGCGATAACAGAATTTGGGAAAGAAAAGCTTCTCTCGCCGGAAGCCACTCAGTGGTTTAGAGATCTTTACGTCGAATTTTCCGAGGTTTTCGCTAAGGTCAAAGAGCGTCAACACCTCATGACCTACGACGACCTTCTCCTCGATTTACTTTCAGGCTTACGAAAAGAAAAGAAAAAAGCGAGCTCTTCGGAAACAACGTTTATCGATACGATTCGTAAAAAATATCGCGCCGTTTTAATCGACGAATTCCAAGACACCGATCCCTTGCAGTACGAGATCTTTCATCTCCTTTTCTTAGACCCCTTAAGCTCAAAGGTCCCCGTCGTTAAGAACGCGTTTTTCGTCGGAGACCCGAAGCAGTCGATCTATAGTTTCCGTAACGCTGAGCTTGACACCTACTTTAAAGCAAAAAAAGAAGTAGCCAATATTTCGAGCCTATCGACAAACTATCGCGCCACAAAGGAACTCGTCGATATCGTTAATGATTTTTTCTCAAGCTCTAAAGCGTTCCTTTTTGAAGATCAGTCCATTACCTTTGAAACGCATTCGAAGTCGTGCGAAGCAATTCCACCTCTGATGTTTTGCGAACCCGGGGAAGATCCCGTTCCTATCCCCGCCTTTGAAATCTGGACAGCACTTGGAACAAAAGAAGAACTCAAGAGTCGAGAAAATAAAACAATCTATGACCTGGAACCGAAAGCGATTGCTAACGACATTGCCCAGTTACTTAACGGGGATTATTTCGGTCGTCATGGTGAGGTTCGGGTCTATTGGGGAACAGAAAGAGAAAGAAAGATCCGTCCGAGCGACATTGCCATTCTCGTCCGACAAAACAGTATTGGTTTTGAAATTGGCAAAGAATTGCGGCGCCACAACATTCGATTCTGCACGGCACGGAAAGAAAACATCTTTCAATCAGCCGAAGCGCTTGAGATTCTCTTTACCTTAAGAGCCATCCTTTCAACACAAAATCGCGATGCTTTGAAAAGCGCTGCCGCAACAACGCTTGTCGGCTATTCGCTCAAAGAGCTTTCTGACGAACGTAAGGTCACACAACTTCAAGAGTTATTTACCAATGCCAATGAAGAGATCGATAGGCTTGGCATCTATGCGGTCTTTTTGCGACTGATGCGTGAAACGAATCCCGAAAAAGGCTTCGGAACATATGATAGGCTTCTTAAAGACGAAAACAACAGAGCCATTATTAACTACGAGCATGTTCTTGAACTCATTGATTCGGCGCAGCTCAAGAATCTTTCCTCTTCTGGACTTGTTGCTTGGTTAGCAGAAAAAATCCGCACTGCCCAGGCCGATACCGAAGGCGAAGAAATCCGTGCAGATAACGACCCGTCTCTAGTGAATATCGTAACGATTCATAAGAGTAAGGGCCTTGAATACCCTGTTGTCTATCTTGCGAAAGCCTATACACAAAAAACGGAAAGCTCGAATTCGCAAAAGCATTTATTCCGAGAAACCGATGTCAATGGCAACAGACGGCTGCTTATTACACCGAATGCAAGTATTGAAACTAACCATTCGCAAACAAAGCAAAAAATAAAAGAAGAATCGGTGCGCTCGGCTTACGTGGCAATGACTCGCGCCTCCGAACGCCTTGTTCTTCCGCTTTCCTTTGCAATCACAACAACTGGGAAATACCGCTCTTCCGATAAAAACCCCTATCTTTGCGCCTTTAATTCGAAATACGAAAGTCGCGATGCGATGCAAAGGTTATTGGAAGTTTTCGAATCTAAGACTCATAGCATCGATGAGGTGGCTGAACCTTTCGTTGCTGTTAAGTCAAAAACTTTGGATGAAAAAGAGGTCCTTCCCACTTTAGAAGCCTCTGAGCAACGCCTTGAGCGCTCTTGGGTCAGATCAAGTTTTACAACGCTATCGAAAGCCCTCGTTTCTTCACACCAAGTAGGAGCCTCTCCTTACCTTGCCTTCCCAGCAGGAACAAGCGCAGGAACATTCCTACATAAGACAATGGAGTTGGCTGTCAAAAAAGCCAAGACCCTTCCCCAAAGCCTTCTAAAAGGCGATGAATGGATGGAGAAACTCGCCGATCAGCTTTTCGATCGCAATCTCAAAGGAACGATTCCCGATTTACCTGAGGCTAAACCCGATCCCGCGGTAGGAATTAATGCGGCGAGCTCCGCTGAAGGCTATTGCCGCCTTTGGATGAGGCGTCTTTTTGTGCGACTCCTCAATACGAAACTGACAGGCAAGGAAACGCTTCAGGACGTGTTACTTTCAAGAAAGATTGCACCAGAAATTGATTTTCTTGCCAGTGTTTCTAACACGAACTTTTCTTTAGAGGAACTTGAAAAAGCTTTCCAAGGATTGGGGGATTTCCAATTTACTCTGAATCGGGAGGAAGGCTCTGAAGGCTATGCGCTTAAAAACTTCAAGCAAAGCCTTAAAGGCTTCTTAACCGGACAAATCGACCTTGTCTTTGAAGATGGCGAGGGACTATTTTGGATTGTTGACTGGAAAAGTAACAAGATTGAAGATCCTGAAGGAGCACATTCCCGCGACTATGCGGGAAACTACACGCAAGAAGCGATGGAAACACTGATGCAAGGAGCAAACTACAAACTGCAAGCCCTTTGCTACCTCGTGGCATTAAAGCGTTATCTCAAGACGCGTTTTAAAACCGAGGAAGACGCTTTCTCTCATATGGGAGGCGCGGTCTACGTCTTTTTGCGTGGCTTGGGAGACCCAAAAGAAAATGACATTACGGGTCTATATCGCATGCCGATGAATTTAGAACTTCGGCAAGCGATTAACCAGCTTGACGAGCTCTTTTCGAGCACAAAGGAGTAAAGCGATGGAACTTCACGAAGAAAAAACTCCTGCGGCTTTTGCAAGTGCCTTAAGCGACTACTTTCTCTCAAGCATCGGTTTAGGAAAAGAAGGTCCCATTTATGAGGTGCTTAAGAGAACTCTTACTGAACTTGAAATAAGCCTATCCGAAGGTGGGCTTTGCGCACAGATTACGCGCGAGAATGCTCAACTTCTTATAAAAGCACACCTCGCAACAGACTTTAATACGGCCAAAGTAAACGAAGCAATCCCAACGCCTCTTATTTTCGCCGATAACGAAAACATCTACTTAAATCGAGACTTTGCTGTTGAGCGAGAACTCGCTTGCCGCATTTACGATTTTGTTTCTCGCAATACAAAAGATCAAAGCGAAATTTCGAGAACTTGCGATGCAGTGCTTCATCTCGTGAAAGGAAAGAGCTTCTCTGTGATTTATGGGGGCCCAGGAACGGGGAAAACCTCGTCTCTTGCGCGCATCCTCGACAATCTATTAAAAGACAATCCCAAGTTAAAAATCTATTTAGGAGCCCCCACAGGAAAAGCCTCCGCTCGCATGCACGAAGCGCTTGAAGGAGCCTCGAAAAACTATCCTTATTTACGAGGGAAACTGAAGGAAAGCAGCGCTTCTTCAACCCTTGCATCACGAACCATTCATAAGTGGCTTTATAGTCCACAAGATTCTGGCGAAAGACCCAGCGAAGAAAACCCCTTGGACTGTGACATCTTTGTTTTGGATGAGGCCTCGATGCTTGACGCAAGACTTGCCGCACAACTCTTGCGCGTCTTGGATTGTCGTCGCACAAAGATTCTCTTTTTAGGTGACGCCTATCAATTGCGTTCTGTGGGGCCAGGTTCCCTTTTCGCTGACCTTTGCGCGCTTGGTCGAGAAAAAGGATTTGCCATCGAGCTTAAAAAGAGCTTTCGATTTGACCCTAAGAGTGCGGTGGGGAAGATGGCTTACGCCATTAATAAGAGAGCTCGAGAGAAAAGTTCCGATGCTCCCGCTTCAGAAAGCGAACCCGCTATTTGCGCTCCTAATGCCACACCCTACCCTGTAAGTCTTAATCTATTGAAAGACGCAGACGATAAAGAAACGCCTGCCACACTACTTAATCGCCTTGGACTTACTGATTCAAACGATGTTTGTCTTCACTACTTAGAAAGCGACTCTCGTTACAGTCAAGAGCTGCCTCTTGCTGTTCGCAACTGGATCGATGCGCATATGAATCGGTATGCCGATACGATTAAAACGGGCGATGAATCTTCCTTTTTTTCTGAAGCACAACGCTTTCGCGTGCTTTGTGCAACGCGCTCAGGCAATTTAAGTGTTGCCTCTGTCAACGCCTATGCGAGCAACTCTTTAAAACGAGCTCTTTGCGAGCGTGGTTTTGAAAACCCCGCACGCACAGGAGAAATGATTATCGTCACAAAAAACGATGATGCCACCGATCTTTATAACGGCGATATGGGAATTATTCTTCCAACGACGGAAGATGGCATCACTCACGTACTCTTTAGTAGTGCATCGGGCACTTTGCGGCACGTCTCTTTAAGCTTGCTTCCCGAATACGAAAGCGCCTTTGCTATCACCATCCATAAGTCTCAGGGTTCGGAATACGAAGATGTGGCGCTTTTACTGCCATACTCTGGCGCGGAAACATTGCTATCTAATGAACTTCTTTACACCGCTATTACGCGCGTCAAAGATCGAAAAGACGATGAAAATCGAATCGTGCAATACGGGAAACTCTCCATCTTCACGAGCACCGCCAGTTTAGAAAGAGCACTCGAAAGCTTTAGCGCACGAAAGACTGGATTAAAAAATCGGCTTCGTGACATCTTTACGAAAGACGAGTACGAAGCCGACCAGTTTCGCCCTAACAAATTAGAGTCCTGAAATCAGAACCGTAAGAATTAACACGGGCGAAACAATCAAAATAAGAAAGCGAAGAACTTTAAGCGTCGTTTCACTTAATGTGGCGCCACACTGAAGTTCTTCTTTAAATTTCGGCCACAAGAAGTAGCCAGCAAGCAAGCAAACAACAAGGCCTCCTGTTGGCAAACTTAAATTACTTGTGAAGTAATCGAAGTTATCGAAAACCGTGCGACCGAAAATCTTGAAGTTCTGTAATGGCCCAAAAGAAAGACCGCAAAGGGAGCCGACTAAGATAAGCGCCACTGAGCTCACAACGCAGGCCGTGCGGCGCGCAAGTTTTATTTCATCGACTAAGAAGGCAACGATTAACTCAAGCATCGAAACCGAGCTTGTGATTGCCGCGCACAGCAGGCAAAGATAGAAGGCCACAGCCAAAATCTGACCAAACGAGAATTGTGCGAAAACGTAAGGCATCGTAATGAATGTCAAACTCGGGCCGCTAGCAGGGTCCAAACCGAAAGCAAAGACCGAAGGAAGCACCAAAAGGCCACCGAGAATCGAACTGAGTGTCGTTAAAAAGACAATACTTGCGCAAGAAAACGGTAAGTCCTCTGTCTTTTGTAAATAACTCCCGTAGGTCATCATGCAGCCGCATCCGACGCAAAGGCTAAAAAACGTAAAGCCCATGGCCATCAAAAGACTCTGGAAATTAAAGGCTTCTGGATTCCAACTAAATAAATACTTCAGACCATTTTCTGAATTCGGTAGCGTCAATGACCACACGATGATGGCAAGAACCATCACAAGTAAGAGTGGCATTAACACTTTACTTAAACGTTCAATCCCTTCATTAATACCGCTTCCGACAGCCACGGCCGTAAAGACAATGAAAGCGACCTGTGCACCAATACAAGCGACAGGGGAAGAAACAAAAGCACCAAAGTGCTCAGCAAGTTCCTTCTTATCCGATAAGAAACTCGGAGAAAAAATTGCATCCCATAGATAAGCCATCGTCCAACCGCCGATAGCCGAATAAAACGACAAAACGCAAAAACCCGTTAAGACGCCAAGATATCCCCAAAAGACCCAGCCTTTTCCAGCGATACGACGAAAGGTCGTCACAATAGAGCCTCGACCCATACGACCCAATGTCACTTCGGCAAGCATCAGTGCAAAACCGAATGTAAGGCTCATAAGCACATACGGAAAGAGAAAAACGGCTCCTCCGTTACTGCCAGCCATAAACGGGAATTTCCAAATCGCACCGAGTCCAATAGCCGCACCTGCACCAGCCAAAATAAACCCAATACGACTTTTCCAACTGTTTCTATTTTCCATAAGAATACTTTCAAAAATGAAGAACGGCCCACGCTTTGAGGCCGTCCTTGATTTTTAGCACAATTTCTTTACCTTATGCCACTTTGCGTTGTCGCACCGTTTCAAAAAGGCAGATTCCTGTCGCAACAGACACATTTAAGCTATCAACGGTGCCAGCCATCGGAATCTTCGCTAGGCTATCGCAACGACGTCTCGTTAGTTGCCGCAATCCTTCGCCCTCGGCTCCCAAGACCCAAGCAAACGCTCTTTTTTGATCGATTTCATCGATTGTTTTTTCGCTCTCTCCTGCAGCTCCCACTACATAGACTCCCGCATCGCGTAAGTCACTAATGGTTCCAGCCAGATTTGTCACCGTCACAACAGGAACCGATTCCCAAGCGCCTGCGGCTGCCTTTGCCGCCACGGGGCTATATGTTGCAGAGCGGTCCTTCGGAACGATAACGGCTTGAACGCCTGCGGCGTCCGCTACACGTAGGCAAGCACCAAAGTTTCTTGGATCTGTCACGCCATCTAAAAGAAGAAGTAAAGTTTTTGGCGTAATCGCATCAAGGAGTTCATCGAATGTAAGCGCTGTTTTCCGAGGTTCGGCCAAGGCAACGATTCCCTGATGAGGAACGGCTCGAGCCATCGCGTCAAGCCTTTCAGGGAAAACGGATGCGACTCGAATCCCTTTTTCCGCGAGACGTGCCTTGCACTCTGACATACGCTTATCGTGCCGATTCTCATCGACATAGACAATGCGAATGGTTTCTGGGGCAAGCTTTGCCCGTGCATTCACAGCATGAAATCCCGCTAGTACTACTTCTTGAGCCATTTTTTTCTAGTTCCTTTTTCGTTTTGCTGTTTTCGTTTTTTTGAACTTTTGCGTTTTAGTGCGATTTCTGGAACGATTCTGAAATCAATACTGCGTGTTGTCATATCAATCGAATCAATTTCCACATAAACGCTATCTCCGATGCCAAAGCTCTCTGAGTCAAATGACCCTTCAAAGCGGCGAGTTCCCACATCGAAAACATAATAGTCGTAGCCAATTTTCGAGACGTGAACAAAGCCCTCGATAAACACATCCGAGAGCGTGACGTAAAGACCTGCGCTATTGACGCCGGTAACCACCCCTGGATAGGGTTTATGGGGAAGCGTCTTCGCATAAAGGCATTTAAGCCAGGCGACAACATCGCGACTTGCTTCATCGGCTCGTCTTTCGGCTGCCGAGCAAATAAGTCCCAATCTTTCCCACAGAAGACGAGCGGGCGTTTCTGGTATTTGCGCATGAAGCCTAATCGCTTGAAGAGACTTTTTCGCATTGCTTGCCCCACGAGACGAATCAAACCACTCGGTATCGACTAACACTTTGGGGGTATATGTCTTATTTTCTAACGCGGCGCAAATCGTGCGATGAACGAGCAAATCAGGATAGCGACGAATTGGCGAGGTAAAGTGCGTGTACGCTTCATAATTTAAGCCATAGTGGCCAACATTAATCGGGCTATAAAGCGCCTGTTGCATCGTTCGAAGCATCGCCATAACAATCGCATCGCGTCGAGCCCCTGGGGCAACTTTTCGAAGAACCTCTTCAAAATCTTTTGCGGTGGGCTTAATCCCGCCTTCTAGGCTCAGTCCAAAACCCGCGAGTTCAGCGCGTAAGTTATCCAAGCGATCTGCCGATGGCGCATCATGAACTCTAAATAGGCTTGTGAGTGAACGGTGAGAAATCAAGTGCGCTGCGCACGTGTTGGCGGCAAGCATACATTCTTCAATGATGCGATGCGCATCGTTGTGCTCTCTTTTCTGAATCGATTCGATTTTCCCGTTTTCAGCGCAAAGAATTTGCGCTTCAGCTGTTTCAAAATCAATGGCGCCACGTCTTTCACGCGCAAGGCGCAATGCCTTAAAAAGCGCATTCAGCGTCTCAATGTCTTTGGGATTACCTCCGCGATTTGCAATATCTGTCGTATCGCCATTTAACGCAGAAAAAACTGCCGTATACGTTAGGCGCGCTTTCGAGCAAATCACGGCCCGATAAAACTGGTAGGCAGTCACTTCTCCCTTGCCGTTTATAACCATATCGCACACAACAGTTAGCCGGTCGACATTGGGGTTTAAGGAACAAAGTCCATTGGAAAGCACCTCAGGAAGCATCGGGATTACACAGCGCGGAAAGTACACGCTTGTTGCCCGAGTCTGCGCTTCGCGGTCCAAAGCACTTTCTGGCTTAACATAGAAACTTACGTCGGCAATGGCAACGAGAAGTCGCCATCCGTCTTCATAATTTTGAGCCCACACGGCATCATCAAAGTCTCGGGCATCTTCCCCATCGATTGTGACAAAACCAATGTCGCGCAAATCGATGCGCCCTTTGCGATCTTTCGCAAGAACTTTCTTTGCAAAAGAATCTGCCTCACTAAGAGCTTCATTGCTAAAAACATGTGGGAGGTCAAAACGGCGAATTGCGACCTCACGCTCGACGGCGGGGTCATCGGCTTCGCCTAAAACTTCCCCGAGTTTTCCAACTATCACATTGCAGCCTGTCCAAACGTGTATCAACTCATCTTCAAGCTCAACAACGAACGCTTTACCTCGACAAGCATTGACATCGCCGCGAACAAGGAAATCCGTAGGAGAAAACGGATCTACAGGGCGAGCCCAAAAAAATGTCTCGTCTTTGTAGGTATCCGGCACTCTCTGAACGAGATAACAAACCCAGTCTCGCTTTGTGCGCTTAAGAAGTTTTCTTATTTCGACTTGCTCGGCATCTTTCGAGTAATTCTTCTTACAAAGAACAACTTCAACACGATCTCCTGGAAGGACAGGGACGGATTCCGTTCCAATGAGCTCATAGGAGTTTTCACCGCTCACATCCGTTACCGTGTATTGGCCTGAGCGCTTTCCCGAAACAATCGCCTCAAATCCTTCCAATCGTGAATGTAGGCGCCAGCACCCTTTTTGGGACCTAGCTTGAGGAAAAAACTGTATCGAGCCTTCTTGCGCAAGCGCTCTGAGGCCTGCGGCAATTTCTGCCTGCGTAAGGCACGTTGCGCTTTGAATAAAGTCAAAAAGCTCTCTAGCGGTGCGCTCTTCGTTTTTATCGACTAGAAGCTCCTTAATGAGCTTACGCGCCTTAATGAGCCGCGCCCCCTTAACAGGGATTTCTGGCTCTGGAAACTGCTCGAGAGGCACTTTACTTTTCTTCGTTGTTTTGTTCAATCGACTTTGCTTCCGTTAAAAACTATCGTGTTATACTGCGCCTTCACTTTTATGCCCAAGTGGCGAAATTGGTAGACGCACTGTGTTCAGGTCGCAGCGCCGCAAGGCGTGCTGGTTCGAGTCCAGTCTTGGGCACCAATTGCATTAAATCCTCAGGATTTTTTTCTGAGGATTTTTTATCCCCTATTTAATCCAAAACCTGATTTTCCTTTGCCTCTTGAATATAGCGGCTTAAAGCATCTTTCCAATCTGGTAGCGGCGCAAAACCATTTCTAACTAACTTACCTTTTGAGAGTCGGCTGTTAAAAGGACGTTTGGCTTTCGAGAGTCCGTACTCGACTGTTGAAACCTCCTGGACTTTCACGCTATCGCCATTTTGGCGGAAAATCTCTTTTGCAAACTGCGCCCAACTGATAAAACCACCCTCGTTTGTCGCGTGATAAATCCCGTACTTATCCGTTTCAATCATATCGACAAGCAAGCGCGCCAAATCAAAAGTATAGGTCGGAGTCCCGATTTGATCGTCAATAATGCGAAGCTCGTGATGGGTCTTTGCAAGATGAAGCATCGTTCGCACAAAGTTCTTTCCATTGAGACCGAAAACCCACGCCGTTCTCACAATGAAAAACTTCGTCAGAATCTTTTGGAGTTCTTCTTCAGCCGCAAACTTTGTTGCGCCGTAAACGTTAAGGGGGGCTGGCTTTGAAGTCTCCTCGTCCCAAGGCTCTGTGCCTTGTCCGTTAAAGACATAGTCCGTGCTGATATAGACCATTTTGGCATCAATCTTTTGCGCAGCAAGGGCGATGTTTTTGGTGCCTAAGACATTGACAGCATAAACCGTGTCGTAGTTTTCTTTTTCTTCAGCGGCATCCACTGCCGTCCAAGCCGCACAGTGCACAATCGCATCAGGGCGAATCTTTTCTAATGCTGCGTTTACATCATCGGCCTTCGTGATATCAAGTTGCACGTAAGGGGCTTTCGTGGCAAAACTCCCATCAGCCAAACCCGAATAACATGACTTAAGGTCTGAAGCAATCGCTTCGTGCCCAGTAGCCTCTAGGCGATTGACGACATCGTGCCCGAGTTGACCATTAACGCCTGTGACGAAAACTCGCATAATTTCTGATTTCCCTAAAAATGCTCTGCGCCAATCTAACGATTGCCGTACATCTTCGCGTAGTAGTTCTGATATTCGCCTGAGACAATCGTCTCCCACCACGAGCGATTGGCAAGATACCAAGCAATAGTCTTTGTGATGCCATCGGCAAAACGCGTCTTAGGTAGCCACCCTAATTCGTTGTGAATCTTTGTCGGGTCGATTGCATAGCGTCTATCGTGGCCCTTACGGTCCCTGACGTGAACGATTAGGGATTCGGGGCGCCCTAACTCTTTACAAATCAATTTCACAATATCGATATTACGCATCTCGTTATGGCCACCGACGTTATAGACCTCACCGACGCGTCCCTTTTTTAAGACCGCTTCGATGGCCTCACAGTGATCTTCCACATAAAGCCAATCGCGCACATTAATTCCTTCGCCATACACGGGAAGCGGCTTATCGTTTAACGCATTGATAATCATGAGCGGAATTAACTTTTCAGGAAAATGATACGGCCCATAGTTATTTGAGCAACGCGTGATTGTCACAGGAAGCCCGTAGGTTCTGTAGTAGGCCAACACCAATAAATCCGCTGAGGCTTTGGAGCTACTGTAAGGAGAACTTGTGTGTAAGGGCGTCTCTTCTGTGAAAAATAAGTCTGGCCGATTAAAAGGTAAATCGCCATAGACCTCGTCGGTAGAGACCTGGTGATAGCGCTTAATGCCGTACTTGCGGCAAGCATCCATTAAGACGGCGGTTCCCAAAATATTGGTTTCAAGAAAGACCTGCGGATTTTCGATGGAACGATCGACGTGACTTTCGGCAGCAAAGTTCACAACGACATCGGGATGCTCTTCTTCGAAAAGCGCGTAAACCGCGTTTCTGTCGCAAATGTCGGTTCGTGTGAAGCGAAAGTTTTTATTCTTAAGCGCCTCTTCTAGTGTCGAGAGATTTCCTGCATACGTGAGCTTATCTAAGCACACAACACGGTCTTCGGGATATTTCTTTAACCAGTGATAGATAAAGTTTGAGCCAATAAAGCCGGCTCCGCCTGTGACAAAAAGGTTCATAGAGAAAACTCCATCGCGCTGATTTTTAAAGTCGGGTGCAATTTATCTTTTTCGCTTAGTGTGATTTCTCCGACTTCTGGCCAATTGATGCCAATATCGGGATCATTCCAACAAATACCACCCTCATCTTCTGGGTGATAGAAGTCATCACACTTATAGACAAACTGAGCCGAATCACTTAAAACAAGAAAGCCATGAGCAAATCCGCGTGGGATATAAAACTGGCGATTGTTTTTTTCCGAGAGCGTAACGCCAACGTACTTTCCGTAAGTTTTAGATCCTCGCCGCAAGTCGACTGCAACATCGAAAACTTCGCCAGAAATCACACGCACGAGTTTGGCTTGTGGATGCGTTTTTTGAAAGTGAAGCCCCCTTAGAACGCCCTTGGTAGAAGAAGACTGATTGTCTTGAACGAAAGTCGTGTTAATACCAATCGCTTTAAAGTCTGCTTCGTTATAGGTTTCCATAAAGTAGCCGCGGTTGTCCCCGAATTTCTTCGGTTCAATAATAAGAACCCCGTCGATTGCCGTTTTTGTGACCGAAAATTGCCCCATACGAATCGCACCCTTAATAACTTAATTTACCCTGAGCAACATTTCTTAAATGACTGCCATACGGGGACTTCCCGTAACGGTCCGCTGCCTTTAAGAGCTCAGTTTGGTTAATCCACCCATTGCGAAAGGCGATTTCTTCAGGAGCAGAAATCTCGACTCCCTGCCTGTTTTGCACAATGCGAATGTATTCAGAGGCCGCGGCTAGGCTTTCCATTGTTCCCGTGTCTAACCACGCAAAACCGCGCCCTAATAATTGAACGTTTAGGCGCTTTTCTTTGAGATACATATCATTGAGTGTCGTGATTTCCAATTCGCCTCGCGCTGAGGGTTTCACTTCCAAGGCTTTCTCGGAAACGCCCTTTGGGTAAAAATAAAGACCCGTGACCGCATAGTTACTGCGAGGATTCTTGGGTTTTTCTTCGATTGAGATGGCATTCCCCTCGGAGTCGAATTCGACAACACCGAACCGTTCGGGATCTTTAACGAAATAGCCAAAGACTGTGGCGCGATTTTCGTTTTCTGCGTTATGCGCTGCCGCTCTCAGAGCCTTCACAAAGCCGTGTCCATAGAAGATATTGTCGCCAAGCACCATCGCGCAGGCATCATCACCAATAAATTCTTTTCCCAGAATAAAGGCCTGCGCCAAACCGTCGGGGCTAGGCTGAACCTTATACGAGAGTTTGAGACCAAACTGAGAGCCGTCTCCTAAGAGGCGCTCGAAGTTCGGAAGGTCCGAAGGCGTCGAAATCACGAGAATCTCTCGAATACCCGCAAGCATCAGGGTGCTTAAAGGGTAAAAGACCATCGGTTTATCGTAAACGGGTAAGAGTTGTTTACTCGTTACTAATGTGAGCGGATATAGGCGTGTGCCAGCTCCCCCAGCAAGGACAATTCCTTTCACAATTTTTTCCTATATACGTAGAGTCAAAATCAAGGTGAAATTAGAAAATTTCCGACTAGAGTCGAATCATAGCAACAGGGAGAAAAGAGAAATTACAAAAATGCAAATTAAGGACTAGATACTAGGTAAAAAACCCTGTATGATGCGCCCCCATAAAAATTATTACTACATATAGGTGAGAGTTTTATGTGTGTTCTTATGAGTTTACTCGAAGAGCCAAAAGCGAGACCAAGCTCGGCTAAAAAAGGAGCCCCGAAGGCCATTAGCGCCAAGACTCCGACAAAGGCTGAACCCATTCTCTTGCGAATTCTTCACAATGTTCATCTCGGACGAGTTCCAGCGGCAAAGTGAAGTTGGCACACTAAAAATGGAGACGGAGGCGTAAAGCCTCCGTTCTCATATTTCAATCCGATTTTTCTATCGACGATTAGTAGTTTTCAGCGCGAATCTGCTGCCAAGCTTGGGCGTGTCCGCAAACGGGGCAAACCAAGGGAGCCTTCTTACCGACAACAAGGTGACCGCATTCACGGCACTGCCACATCACTTCGTCGCACTTTTCGAAAACGCGCTGCATCTCAACATTGCTGAGTAACTTCAAGTAGCGCTCTTCGTGAGACTTTTCGATCGCGGCAACCTTGCGGAATTTTTCAGCAAGTTCCGGGAATCCTTCCTCATCGGCGGTCTTCGCAAACCCAGCGTACATATCCGTCCACTCATAGTTTTCACCACTAGCGGCGGCTTTCAAGTTTTCTGCTGTCGTTCCGATACCACCTAAGGCCTTAAACCAAAGAGAGGCATGTTCTTTTTCGTTGGCAGCGGTTTCTTCAAAAAGCGCTGCAATCTGCTGATAACCTTCTTTACGGGCAACGCTAGCAAAGTATGTGTACTTGTTACGAGCTTCCGATTCGCCTGCGAAAGCGGTGTGAAGATTCTTTTCAGTTTGCGTTCCTTTTAGACATTTCATGTCTTGTCTCCTTACTTCAAAAGTGTTGAATTCGTATTAGGCTTTTGTAGCCTTGAGCCCACACTTGGACTCAACAAAATAACGACGCTCGGCAAACTCGCCCTTCTTCCCAACGTTAAAGGATTGAACCGGGCGGTGGTATCCCATCACACGGGTCCAAACTTCACAGGGCTGACGCTCGCCGTCCTTGAGAACAATCGTAGCATTTTCGTTTTGCATTGTTTTCTCCTGCTATTTAATGCGTCTATTATATTAAAGCGCTCGATTGATTTGGTTTATCGAATTAATAAAGAAAGCGAGGAAAAAATTCGACTCTTTTTCCTTACGAAAGCTTCTCAAGTTTGGCTAATTTCAATAGTAATTCCTTCTTTTGGCCTCGGAAATCAATCCAGGCTGTAGCGACATCTTCGCTTTGCGCATTCGTAAGACGCAGGACGATTCCGTCGCCAAATTTTTTGTGACGAACTTTGTCTCCGGTATTGAGGTTCCACGGATTTGATCCAACTGTGCGCGTCTTATTAAAGGTGAAAAGAGCGTCACTTACTCGTCCGTAAGCGGTCTTTGAGGCTGAGACTTCAGTATTTCTCCGATAACTATGAAAGGGCTTACCTAGTTGCATACTTTCAAATGTCGGGATCTTTTCTCCGTATTCGTTAAGCCAAACGCTATCGGCTTCTGGGATTTCTTCTAAAAATGACGATCGATTGAAATCTTTGTGCCCGCCGTAAACAAGGCGAGAGCGGCACCAACTAATTCTCAGATGCTTTTTCGCGCGTGTGATTGCAACATATAAAAGTCGCCTTTCTTCAGCGAGTTTTCTCTTGGGGTCTTCCTGATCTTGTGCTTTGTGCGGGAACGTTCCTTCTTCCAAGCCGCACAAGAAAACCGTATCGAATTCAAGACCTTTACTCGCGTGCACGGTCATTAATTGAACAGCGTCAGAACCGGCTTCGCTATTTCTTCCTTCGCTCTCGAGCGTGCATTGCGCGAGGAATCCATCCAAAGCGCTCAACCCGTCTTCGGTGTGGACTGACATCGCGCTTTGCTCCTTATCTAAGCCATTTTCTTGCGCGTAAGTCGCCGCTGCCTGAATCAGTTCATCGAGGTTTTCTAGGCGAATGGTTTTATCTTGTTGATTCTCGTAGTAAGCATAAAGCCCCGAATCTTTGATAACCCCTTTAACAAGGTCTTCAAGATTACTTTTCGCGTAGTCAAGTCGCATCTTTTCAATAAGGTGCACAAATTCGACGGCTCGAGAGAGTCCCGAAGTCTCTTTAGCGTTGATGGCGGCAATGAGTGCACTCCATAAACTGATGTTTTGTGCTTGAGCTCGTTCGGTAATTTTCGCTAATGTTGCCTCACCAATACCTCGTGTCGGCTTATTAATCACACGTTCAAAGTTCACATCATCTGGGTGCGCCACAAGTCTTAAATAAGCGAGAACGTCTTTAATTTCTTGGCGATCGAAAAACCGCAATCCTCCATAGATGCGATATGGCACCATGTTGCTCATCAAAAACTTTTCAATGATGCGTGACTGAGCGTTATTGCGATAAAGAACGGCAAAGTCAGAAAACCGAGCGCCGAGTCTGCGTCGGCTCATGATTTCTTGCGTGAGCGTATGCGCCTCTTCATTGGCACTCATACATTCGTATAGGCCAACGAGAGTACCGTCTCCTGCGCTTGTCCAAAGGTTTTTCCCTAAGCGGTCGCGATTGTTGGCAATCACTGCGTTAGCCGCATTCAAAATGTGCGATGTGGATCGATAGTTTTGCTCGAGTTTGACAACGTGTTTGACACCGTACTCATTGACAAAGTCGGTCATGTTATCAACGCGTGCGCCACGGAAGGCGTAAATAGATTGATCGTCGTCACCGACGCAAAAGACAGCGCCTTCGCTCTTATTGGGATGCGAAAGCGCCTTAATCCACCGATACTGCAAGGCGTTTGTGTCTTGAAACTCATCGATCAAAATGAATTTAAAGCGATTAGCGTAATGCTCACGCAGTAATTCGTTTCCTTCAAAAAGTTCAACACTCGATAAAAGAAGCTCCGCGAAGTCAACTAGCCCTTCGCGCCGACACAGGGCCTCATAACTTGAATAGATCTCAGCTGTCTCATCATTAAAACGCGTACGCGGGAAATGAGCGGCACGAATGCCACGCTCTTTTTCGTGATTGATGGCCCAGAGATGGTTTTTTGCGATGTCGTTATCGGCCTCTTTGTGTTTTCTTTTCAGAATTCCCTTAACTAAAGAGAGTTGATCGGATTGATCGATAATTTGAAAGGTTTGTGGTAGCCCCGCCTCCGCAGCATGCCGCCTTAAGAGCTTGTGGCAGATACCGTGGAAAGTCCCCACCCACATGGACTCGACACTTGCCCCGAGCATTGCCTCAAGGCGCGTTTTCATCTCGCGAGCAGCCTTATTAGTAAAAGTCACTGCAAGAATTTCCCAAGGCTTGGCTTTGCCTGTGGAAAGTAGCCAGGCAATCCGCGTAGTTAAAACTCGCGTCTTTCCTGATCCTGCGCCCGCGAGAATCAGAGCGTGCTCTGCGGGCAAAATAACGGCTTCACGTTGCTTGGGATTGAGTGTGTCAAGAATATCCATGTTTTCTCTATTTCAACAAAAGTGGGAGGGATTGTACCGAGAAGAGTGCGCAAGCAAAACACCTCATTTTGCGGCAAAACATTGTGTGAGATACGACAAAATGCCTAGGGAATCCTTAGAGAATGCGGAATATACTTAAGACTTTCATTTTTAAGCTTTCCATCCGACAGGATTACGCATTATGCGCGAGACATATTCACCGCAAGAAATCGAATCTGCTGTCCAAGAAGACTGGCAGAAAAAAGACGTCTACCGTGCCATCGAGCACGCCCTTGACGCCAATGGAAAAGAAAAACCGAAATACTACGTTTGCTCGATGTTGCCATACCCCTCTGGGAAGCTACACATGGGGCACGTTCGCAACTACACACTCAATGACGTGTTGTATCGCTATCGTCGTATGACGGGCTACAACGTCATGACACCGATGGGCTGGGACTCGTTTGGATTGCCAGCGGAAAACGCCGCTTTGAGTAAAAAAGTCCTTCCTTCCCAATGGACCTACAACAACATCGCCGATATGAAGGCTCAGATGAAGCCTTTGGGATTAGCGTTTGACTGGTCGCGTGAAGTTACGACCTGCAAGCCCGAGTACTACCGCTGGAATCAGTGGATTTTCTTAAAGATGCTCGAGCGCGGCATCGCTTATCGTAAGACACAGGTCGTCAACTGGGATCCGGTGGATAAGACCGTGCTTGCAAACGAACAGGTCATCGATGGCTGCGGCTGGAGATCTGGCGCCAAAGTTGAAAAGCGCGAGATTCCTGGCTACTACCTTGGCATCACGCAGTACGCCGAAGAGCTTCTTGCCGATATCGATAAGTTAACAGGCTGGCCCGATCAAGTTCGCCGCATGCAAAAGCACTGGATTGGAAAGAGTACGGGTGTGAACCTATCTTTCCCCTATGAGCTCGACGGTGAAAAGAAACTTCTCAATGTCTACACAACACGTGCTGACACCTTAATGGGTGTGACATTTGTCGCGATTGCTGCCGAACACCCGATTGCCAAACGCTTATCCCGCGACAGAGCCGATTTGAAGGCTTTCTGCGAAGAGTGCGCCAAGGGTTCTGTTTCCGAAGCCGATATGGCCACGATGGAGAAAAAAGGTATCCCCACGGGCTTTTATGTTCGCCATCCTCTCACAGATGAACCCGTCGAAGTCTGGATTGGTAACTACGTCTTAATGAGTTACGGCGAAGGCGCTGTGATGGGTGTGCCCGCGCACGACGAACGCGACTTTGCGTTCGCCAAGAAGTTCGGTCTTAAGATTATTCAGACCTGCCAAGTTGAAGGCGAAACCTTTAGCGAAGACGCCTGGCAAGAATGGTATGGCGACAAGACTCGCGATTTGAAGCTTGTGAACTCGGGTAAATTCAATGGTCTCGGCTTACATGAAGCCATCGATGCGATTGCCGAAGAGCTTGCCAAGAAGGGCCTAGGCCACAAGCAGACACAGTTCCGCTTACGTGACTGGGGTATTTCGCGTCAACGCTATTGGGGAACCCCAATTCCGATCATTCACTGCCCCAAGTGCGGTCCTGTTCCAGTGCCTGAAAAAGACCTTCCAGTTCTTTTACCCGAGACGCTTGTTCCCGATGGTTCTGGTAACCCGCTGACAAAGTGCGAAGAATTCCTTCGCTGCAAGTGCCCCAAGTGCGGCGCTGATGCCCAGCGTGAAACCGACACGATGGATACCTTCGTCGATAGCTCTTGGTACTACATGCGTTATTGCTCTCCGGATTGCGACACAGCAATGGTCGATGAGCGTAACGACTATTGGAGCCCGATGGATCAGTACATTGGCGGCATCGAGCACGCCGTGCTTCACCTCCTTTATGCCCGCTTCTGGACCAAAGTGATGCGTGACTTAGGGCTTGTGAAGTTTGATGAGCCATTTACGCGCCTCTTTACGCAAGGCATGCTCACGGCCGAATGCTTCTATCGCGATTTGCCCGATGGACACAAGCGTTGGTACTACCCCAATGAAATTACGATTGAGTACGACGATAAAGGTCGTCCTTCTCGCGTCACAGCAAACGATGATGGACAGCCGGTGTTTTCTGGCGGCATCGAGAAGATGAGTAAGAGTAAGAATAATGTTGTCGAACCCGGTGACATTATTAAGAAGTTCGGGGCCGACACGGCTCGCACCTTCGTGATGTTCGCAGGGCCACCTGATCAATCTGCTGCGTGGTCGAATTCTGGCGCAGAGGGCACTTATCGCTTCTTGCGTCGTCTCTGGGCTTGGGCCTATGCGCATCAAAAGGTTCTCGCTCCGAGCGCAGATGCCATCGACTACTCGAAGGCAAGCCACGAAGTAAAAGCCTTCCGTCGTGAGATTTATCTTAATCTCAAGCAGGCGGAAAACGACTTTGACCGTATGCAGTACAACACGGTCGTTTCTGCCACGATGAAGATGATGAATCTCATTGATGGGTTTGAACCAGCTGACGAACTCGGCAAAGCCGCACTTTCTGAATGCTTTGGTATTCTCATTCGTACGCTTTATCCGCTCGCTCCCCACATCACCACAGTGCTTTGGAAAGAGCTCGGATACGCGGCGGCCTTTGGTGTTGAGTTGCTCGATGCTCCGTGGCCCACAATCGATGAGAAAGCACTTGTTGCTGACGAAGTTAAATTAGTCGTCCAAGTGAACGGCAAACTTCGTGGAGAGATTCACGTCGCGGTTGATGCAAGCAAAGAAGCGATTGAAGCCGCCGCTCTTGCCAACCCCGATGTCGCCCGCTTTGTTGGATCGCTAAAGGTTCTAAAGACCATTCTTGTTCCAGGTAAACTCGTGAACATCGTCGCCAAGTAATTTGACGGCACACAAACAAAACACCGCTTGAGCTTTCACGCTTAGGCGGTGTTTTTTTTGCCTCTTTAAAAAGAGGTGCTACCAATTCTCGCGGTACTCAAATCCAATGTACGATGAGTGTTCGGATTTCTCAGCGCGTCGATAGCCAATTTTCAAGTCAAATTGCCAATCTTTCATGGCGTCTTTACCCGTGTCCTCACCGCCAAAGCCTAAGAAGCCGCCTTTTTTAATGGGAACTTTCTTAGAGGCCGCAATATTAAGTCCAATCTCAGCCGCGACCGACCACAATGGCGTTGATTGGAATGTATCGTAATCAGGGGAACTAGTTTGCGTGGCAAGCCTTGATGTCGCCTTCCACTTCCTATCGCCAAAGGCAACCTTACCGAGTAACGCGACTCGAGGTCTCACATAGCAATCGACAAAAGGCTCCCACGTTGCATCAGCCGAAAGGCCTGCTGTGACATCACCCCAAATGCGTTTATTCGCGGTCGTCTTGAAACCAACACCATGAAGACCCGAAGCCTCGCCCTGATCGGTAACGTCACCGTCGGAAAACTTTGCTGTATAGCCATTAAGGGCAATAAAGGGCGTAATCGATGTTTTCTGTCCGGTATAGCTTGTGGAATAACGAGCTCCGACTCCAAGCATTTTGATTACAGGCTCCGACTTTACTGTGTGCCCAAGAACAGTGCGCTTCGTTGTTAATTCTGCGCGCCCCACAGTTACGCCAAGGCGAAGTTTGCTGTCGTTTGGCAACTCTCTTTCTGCAAAAATAGAAGCATTTGCAAAAGCGGTATCGCCTTTAATCCCGTAAACTAGACCCGATTGAGTCGAATCGATTTTGCTTCCGCCAACAGCAATGGAAGCACTCCAATTTGCGGTTAAGCTACGGTCTGCCCCGAGTAAAACCGAGGTGACTTTTCCCTTTAGACCCATATTGGGAATTCTGTGGGTTTCTCGGTTAGCCGATACCCACCAATGGTCGCGCTCTGTCGTACGTGCCATCGAGCGCGTCATCATCTGCGTATGCGTTGAATCGAATGCTCTTTCCGTGAGAACATGAAGACCTGAGGCCAAAGGCAGGAAAACCGTACTATCGATCAAGTCAACGAAAGCGAGATCTCCAAGATTTGATTCATTAATTGCCGCACGAATCAATTCGACACCTGCCGAACTTAGCGTTCCTGCATAAAGGCCGTCTTCGGCAACTTTCACAGCGTTATAAGACTTAAGCCCTGCCACATTTTGCATATAACGCCGTTCAATGCGAAGACCAGTGTCTGTGCGAACCACTTGAGCTCGACCTAGTACCGTTGCCGAGAAAGAAACATTCTCTGGCTCCCAATCCAAATCAATTTCGCTTGTCGTGCCATCCCATCCACTAATGACAAGTTGCGCCCCTGGTTCTCGAGAAATTGTGAGTGTGCTCGTTCCTGAAGTTGATGGCTCTCCCTCGTCAGCCAAAAGCATACTAGCGACCATGAGAGAAGCGTCTTGCGTTTGTGGTTGGTAAAAGAGAACTAGTCTTGCATCGCTTCCCACAAGAATTGTTCCCCCCGACGCATCTTCAGAGTTTGACGTGAGCGAATTAACTGTGCCAACTTTAATCGTCAACTCAGAAGCATCCCCTGAAACGACGGGGATCGTTTGATTGATTACAAGAGTCGGGCGGGAACTGCCTTTCATTTCGTAAACGTCACCCAAATAGCGAATAACAACCTCGCCTGCTTCGCTTTCCTCCTGAGTAATCGTGAAGTCACCCAAAACAAAAGCTGCTCCGTCTTTGATGTGAATCGTCCCTCCTAGCTCCGAGGCTCCAACTGAAAGAGTTTTTGCTTGGACAATTGTTCCATCTCCTGAGCCGCACAGTGTCATCGTGCCTTGGGCCAATTCGAGCTCTCCTATTCGAAGAAATGTGCGCTTTGCTCTCGCAGGGCTGTCCGTGATATGAAGTTCTGTTTCTTTTTCTGTGTCTGATTGTCCAAGCGCCAACACGCCAAT
>CAVEMY010000005.1:32016-58991 GCA_963617005.1 Parabacteroides distasonis
GAATATGTTGCAAAGGAAAGTGCCCCGAGTAGCCCTAGGGCTTGGGCAATTGGATTAATGCGCATTTTCATAGCCCCCTTCTCCTGAGATTTGAAACAACCGCTCTGGTACTACCGCCAACGTGGTTTTCATACGCCTACTCCTATGGGTTAGGGGCTGTGAACAAAAGAGCCGTTTCGCTTATGACGTTAAACGGCTCCTTCTCGAATTTTTATTTACTGACGCTACACAAATATCCAAACGACTAAAGCAAATGTTGGGCAAAGGATGCCAACAGACCAAACCATGTAACCGAAGAAGCTCGGCATCTTGATGCCGCGTTGGCGGACAATCGATACCGTCATCAAGTTCGGTGCATTACCAATATACGAGAGCGCTCCCATAAAGACCGCTCCCATAGAAACAGCCATCAAAGTCTTCGCGTGCACGGTCATTAAGGCAACAGGGTCGCCGCCTGCGAGGTTAAAGAACGCAAGGTATGTTGGCGCGTTATCTAAGAAGGCCGACAAGGATCCTGTCATCCAGAAGAACATCGCATTGTTCATCTGACCATCGGCGTGCGTAACCATCGCAACGATGGGAGCGAAAACGCCCGAAGACCCTGCGCGAAGCATTTCCAAAACAGGAACGATGCAAACGAAGATTCCGAAAAAGAGCTTAGCGATTTCGATAATCGGCTCGAAGTTAAAGTGATTGACTTCGTGCACTTCTTTCGGAGTGGTGAAGTAACTCAAAAGCGCAAGCGTAACAAAGCAGCAGTCGCGCACGATTCCCTGAAGCGACAGATGCACTCCGAGCACCTCGAATTCAACTCCTGGCTTCCAAATACCGCTCATTAACACGGCAGCAACCATGCCGATTAAATAGAGGATATTCACTGAACCTTCAATCTTGAAATGCACACGCTTTTCTGGGTGTGCCACAAAAGTGTGTTCTTCTTTTTCTTTTCGATAGAAGTACTCATCGATGGCAACATAGATAGCCAAAAGAATCGCAAGCGTCACGCTCCACGGGAGGATTAAGTGCTCTGCTGTCCAAAAGAACTCAACTCCACGCAAGAATCCAAGGAAAAGTGGCGGGTCGCCTAAGGGCGTAAGGCATCCTCCAATATTGGCGACGATGAAAATAAAGAAGATAAACGTATGCGCACTGTGTTTACGACCGGCATTGGCATGAATAAGCGGTCGAATTAAGAGCATCGCCGCTCCCGTCGTACCCATCACATTCGCTAACAATGCGCCAACGGTAAGAAAGCCTGCGTTAAACACAGGGCGCCCTGCAAAACTACTGCGGATATGAATTCCACCCGCAATAATGTAAAGAGCTCCAACGAAAAGGAGGAACGGAATGTAATCGCCAATCAGTGCGTGAGCAATTTCCTTTGTCGCAACACTCGTCTCGAACGTGCAAAACATGGGAACAGCACAGGCAAGAGCCCAAAAGACGGCGACTTTTCCGTAATGGTGATGCCAGAAATTGGGAACAATCATCGGGCAAAGCGCAAGGCTCAAAAGAATTCCAGCAAAGGGAATTGCCCAGGCCGCTGAGAGCTCAGCGCCATTCATGGATGAGGCGAAAACTAGCGTAGGCATAAAGCCCATTGTCAGCACGGCCAACGCTCGTGTGATTTGCATGCTACTTCTCCTTTTCTAAAGGAATTATCTTTCCCTCACCTCATTTTTCGATTGTAACTGAAAGTTGCAGACTGTCAAATAATTTTTAAAAGAAATTTAGAGGAAACCCTCTAAGCAATTCCCGCAAAAAGTCAGGCAGAACAAGGAAAACTCTCTTATGATTGCTCATGTTTGCAGGTTTTGAGAAAAAAATAAAAAGGAACGCTAAATGCTCGACAGTGAAAATCGTCCTCTTATTGCGAAAAACAGCACAACAGAACTTTTTATTCGTCCCGACATGATCAATCGCCACGGGATGATTGCTGGAGCAACGGGCACAGGTAAAACCGTGACCTTACAAACCATGGCAGAAACATTTAGCGCGATGGGCGTTCCTGTGTTCATGAGCGATATTAAGGGCGACTTATCGGGCATTTCTCGCGCAGGCAAACCCAAAGGCAAAGTTGCCGAACGTATCGAATCCTTAGGCTTAAAAGATTTAGGTTACAAAAACCGTGCTTGGCCTGTGTGCTTTTGGGACGCCTTCGGTAAGCAGGGTCACCCGCTTCGCGTTCGAGTCAGCGACTTGGGTCCCGTGATTCTTGCTCGCATGCTCAATTTAAATGACGTACAAAGCGCCCTTTTAACGATGGTGTTTCACATCGCCGATGACCGCCAACTCCTTTTAATCGACTTTAAGGACTTACGTACCATCATTCGCTACGTCGGAGACAATAAAGAAAAATTTTCTGTTGAATACGGACAGATTGCCTCGGCAAGTGTCGGCGCCATTCAGCGTGCACTTTTAAAGCTTGAAAACGAAGGCGCTGACATTTTCTTTGGGGAGCCAGCGCTCGATATCTTCGATTTGATGCAAACCGATGAAAACGGTCACGGCGTCATCAACATTCTTGCGGCAGACAAATTGATGAATTCGCCGCTTATCTATTCGATGTTGCTGCTCTGGCTTTTGGCAGAACTCTATGAAAAGATGCCTGAGGTTGGAGACCTTGAGAAACCGAAATTTGTCTTCTTTTTCGATGAAGCGCATCTTTTGTTTAGCAGTGCGACTCCCGAGCTCTTACAAAAGATCGAACAAATTGTTCGCTTGATTCGCTCGCGTGGCGTTGGCATTTACTTTGTCACACAATCTCCGGCAGATGTCCCTGACAATATTTCTGCGCAACTTGGCAATCGCGTACAACACGCCCTACGCGCCTTTACTCCAAAAGAGCAAAAAGCCGTGCGCACCGCAGCAGAATGCTTCCGCGCCAATCCCGCATTTAAAACGTCGGACGTCATCGGTGAACTTGCTGTGGGCGAAGGACTTATTTCCTTCTTAGATCGCAAAGGAGCGCCTTCTATCGTTGAACGCGCCTATGTGTTACCCCCTGAAGGGCAAGTCGGTCCCATCACCGATGAAGAGAGGCGCGAACTAATGAAAACCTCTTTAGTCGCTGGCGTTTACGACGAAGTTGATGACCGCGAGTCGGCTTACGAAAAATTAACAAAAGTGATGACAGAGGATAGAGAAGCTCAAGAGGCTCTCGCTCGCGAAAAAGAAGAAGCCGAGAGACGCCAAGAAGAAGCGAAACTTGCTGCCGCGCAAGCCCGAGAAGACGAGCGCCGTGCTCGCCAAGAAAAGCGAGAAAGAGCTTCAAGCATTGAAGGCATTGCCACAAGCATTCTCGTGGGAGCGGCGAAAAATGCGGCTCGCAGTGCGGCCACGCGCGAAATTAAGAAAGTCGGTGGCTCCTTCTTACGTGGGCTACTCAATACATTGATTCGTCGCTAATTCACTTCAAACAAAAACTTTGCCTTCGGAAAAGTTTCATTTCTTTTCCGAAGGCGTTTTTTCTAAGGATTTCACAGCGCACTGCGCTAAAATCCGCGTCACTTCGGCTTTGTTGGGTTTTCTAGCCAAAAGCTACCGTTGAGTTTTTGAGGTCTAATACTATGAAAGAGATTCGTACTCGCATTGCTCCGTCACCGACTGGGATGATGCATCTTGGAACAGCACGTACTGCGATTTATTGCTGGGCTGTAGCCCGCCATCTTGGAGGAAAATTTCTCCTTCGCATTGAAGACACGGACCAAAAACGCTCAACGCCTGAGGCAACACAGGTCATTCTCGATTCGATGAAGTGGCTCGATTTGGATTACGACGAGGGCCCGATTTATCAGATGGATCGCTTGGATCGCTATCGCGAAATCGTCAACGAAATGCTCGCTGACGGCCGTGCCTATCGTTGCTATGCAACGCCTGAAGAACTCGATCAGATGCGAGCCGAACAAAAAGCCGCCGGTCTTAAACCCCGTTACGACGGACGTTGGAGACCCGAAAACTCAGTGGGTAAACCCATCCCCGAAGGCGTCACTCCTGTGATTCGTTTCCGCAACCCCGATGATGGTGAAGTCACATGGGACGATGCCGTCTACGGAACAATCACGGTTGCCAACAAAGAGCTCGATGATTTAATCATCATGCGCGATGGCATCCCCACATACAACTTTGCTGTTGTCGTTGATGACTGGGATATGAAAGTAAGCCACGTTATTCGTGGTGCTGACCACATTAACAATACGCCGCGGCAGATTAACTTATACCGCGCGCTTGGCGCTGAGGTTCCCGTCTTTGGTCACCTTCCATTAATTAATGGCCCCGATGGTCAAAAGCTTTCAAAGCGCCACGGCACTGTCTCAATTCTCGAGTACCGTGATCAAGGCTTTTTACCCGAAGCGGTCTTTAACTATCTTGCTCGCCTCGGTTGGGGTCACGGCAATATGGAAAAATTTAGCCGTCAAGAACTCGCCGATGTCTTTGAATTAAGAGACTGCTCAAGAGCTGCTGCGCGCATTGACTTTAAGAAGTTCGAGTGGCTCAATCAGCAGTACATGAAAGAAGCCGACGACGCTCGCTTAGCCGAGCTCGTGAAACCTCGCTTAGAAAAGCGGGGCGCGAATCTTTCTAACGGCATTGATCTCGTTGGTGTGTGCGCCCTACTAAAGAGCCGTGCGGCTACTCTTGAAGTTTTAGCTGATGCGGCAATGCTCTTTTATAAGCCCTTAGAGCGCGATGTCGTAGCAGTCAAAGACGCTCTCGCTGGCGAAAATAAAGACGCCCTCTTAGCTTTCTTAAGTGAGATTCGCACAATCGATGCCTTCACGCCTGAAGCGATCTACGGAGCATTAAAGAAAGTGATGCAAGAAAAGAATATCAAGATGGGCCCGATTGCAACGCCTTTGCGTGTTCTTGTTTGCAATGCACAAACAACGCCTCAGATCGATCGCACACTCTCGCTTTTTGGCAAAGACGAAGTGATTGCCCGCATTGAATCCGGGTTAAAGATGGCCGCTTAAAAATTAAAGCTTCCATCAAAAACGCGGCTTCCCAGCCGCGTTTTTTTATGAAGCCTGAGCCCTAAGGCGCAAACGGATGATTGTGGCTCCTGCACCCCCATCTCTTTCATAGGGTTCGGCAAAAGCAATCACTTCAGGACATTGCTTGACCCAGCGCCGAACTTTTTCGCGCAATACAGAATGCCCCTGTGGTGAGCCATTTCCCTTACCGTGGACAATACGCACACAGGTAATTTCGTGCGTAAGAGCCCGTTTTAAGAAATCTGCGACTGCTTCCCGAGCCTCTTCGACAAACATCCCGTGTAAGTCAACCTGCGCTAACACAGGCCACCGACCGCGACGCAAGTCTCGTGCGACATCGGGGCCCACATCGGGGCGATGAAAAGAGAGTCCCTCGTCCTCTGAAACAAAGTCCTCTTGGGAATCTGCTTCATCGCTCAGAGTCGATAGTTCTGGCTCTTCTTTTTCAACAGAAATCTTTTGTGGCGCCTTCCAAAGATTCGGTTTCTTTTCCCGGCGTGCATCCACCTCTAGCGGCTCAACACCTGCTTCACGCATCGCTTGCGCAAAATCAATCGGCACCTCTCGAACGTCTCCCTTAAGCCGAACGTCGGGTGCGCTTTTAACGCCGCTTTTACGCATGGTGCGTAAGAACTCTTGTGTCTCTCGTGCAATCCGAGCGCAGGCTCGATCTTTTTGATCTTCGAGTTCTTTACGACGCTTAGCGTTTTCTTTGAGTTCTGTTGCAATGCCTTTTAAGGCATCAAAATTGTTTCCCATAACGCGCCTAACTTAACTTAACGATTCAAGATAGCGCTGCGCATCAAGGGCGGCTTCGCAGCCTGTGCCCGCACTCGTAATGGCCTGGCGATACACGGAATCGGCGCAGTCGCCTGCGGCAAAAACTCCTGGGAGATTTGTCGCTGTTTGCGCTCGAGACCCGGCGCGATGCGTGACGATATAGCCATGATCCATTTCGATTGCGTCAGCAAAAACAGCCGTATTGGGTGCGTGTCCAATCGCAATAAAGATGCCATCGACAGAAAGCGTTTCTTTCTTATCTTCGCCTTCGATAACTAAACCTGTGACGCCGTTATCGTCGCCAATCACCTCGGAAACTGTGCGCGGCGTATGAAGAATAATCTTTCCTGCTTTGACAGCTTCCATTAATTTGTCGACCATGATTGGTTCGGCTCTAAAGGTGTTACGACGATGCACAAGATGCACTTCGGAAGCAATTTGGCTTAAGTAAAGCGCTTCTTCAAGTGCAGCATTTCCGCCTCCCACAACAGCAACGGGCTTTTTACGATAAAAGAATCCATCGCACGTAGCGCACGCAGACACCCCGCGACCCCGATAGGCCTGTTCGCTTTCAAGTCCTAGATAACGAGCGCTTGCCCCCGTGGCAATAATGAGGGCATCACAGGTGTATTCACCTAAGTCGCCAACAAGGCGCATCGGCTTTTCTTCTAAGTAGGCTTTCTGAATCACATCAAAAATAATCTTGGCACCGAACTTTTCTGCGTGAGCGAGCATGTTGCTCATTAACTCGGGCCCATCGATTCCGTCGGCAATTCCAGGCCAATTCTCAATCTTTGTTGTCGTCATTAACTGACCGCCCTGCTCCATTCCCGTAATGAGAACTGGAGAGAGATTGGCGCGCGCGGCGTAGACAGCCGCCGTGTAGCCCGCTGGGCCTGAGCCCACAATCAAAACTCGTGTATGCACTCTTTCAGACATTGAATTTATCCTTCGAAAAAAAGTTTTTCCCCATTATAAGGAGCGGGAACTTTCGGTTTAGATAGGTTTTTGAGAAACGGAAAGGAAAACCTTAATCGGCTGCAAGAAATGGCGCCTTTCCAACTGAAGGCAAAGCATATTTTTCAGGATATTGAACAGCCGTGAGATAAAGGCCAGAAGCGGCAAATGTGGGAGCTGCGACGGCGCGCTCTTTTGCTTCTAAAACGTCTTTTACCCAACTGACGGCTTCGCGCCCCGTGCCTACATAAACCAAGGTGCCGACGATGTTGCGAACCATATGCTGCAAGAAGGCATTGGCACGAATTCGAATGCGAATCAGTTTCTCAAAGCGTCGCACATCAATTTCTTCGATGGTCCGCACGGGACTTGCTGCCTGACAGTCAGCGGCACGAAAACTTGAGAAATCGTGTTCACCTAAAAGCGATTGGGCGGCTTCATGCATTTTCGCTTCATCAAGATCACGCCAAACCCACCCCGTTGATTGAGCGTATTTCGGAGAGCGAATCGCATCGTTATAAATCCAATATTCGTAGGTGCGACTGAGTGCAGAAAAGCGAGCGGAGAATTCTTCGTCGACTTCTTTTGCCCAACGCACGACAACATCATCGGGTAAGAAGGTATTTACCCCGCGAATCCAATTGGGCATTGGGCGAATGCAATCGACATCGATATGAACAACCTGCGCTAGAGCGTGAACGCCCGTGTCTGTGCGTCCCGCACAAATCGTTGGTACGGGACTTGTGACAAAGCGTTCAAGTGCCTTCTCAAGAGTAGCCTGCACCGTGCGGCAATCGGGTTGCTTTTGCCAACCGAAAAACGCTGTGCCCGCGTATTCAATCCCTAGCGCTAGTCGCATCACTTCTGATCTCGGAGGGTCAAAAGACGCAACGCAGCGGCACGTTGCTTTTCATCGCCTTTAAGAGCAATTTCTTCGAGAATCTCCAAGGCTTTCTCAGAAAGCGAATCTTTGAGTAGTTCTTTCACCTCGGTAAGTTTCTGCTCGAAGGCAACATCTGGGTTTGGTTCGCTCGGGGTTACCGGCGCAACTGGCGGCACTTCCTTAAAACTCACCTCTTCCTGAGGCTTTTCCTCCGAACTCACGTTCCCTAAATGAATCCCTAACGTTGGTTCAATTCGTGCATCTGAAGTCTGTGCTGGCTCCTCTGTTACGTCGAATGGAGCAGTTTCTGCCGCCGCGACGTTTTCCGTTTGCTCTTTAACTTGCTCTTGAGGGCTTACGGACTCTTGAGAAGGGGCTCGCACCTGAGAGCTTTCAGCAGGAGTGGGTGCATCAAACTTTTCGCCCTTAAGTTCAAAACCGCGCTCGGCGTAGCTATCGGACTCCATACGCTGCGTTACGGTTTTCTCGATGGCCTCAATCTGAGCGGATTCCATCTGAATGGGCTTATCGTGGAAAACGACAGGTGTTTCTGTTACTTTCGTTTCTGGCTTTTTCGTGTTCTTACGACTCGCGCGACGCCAGAAAAAGAGCGCTGCGACAAAAAGCGCCAACACGCCCGCTCCTATAGCGAGCATCTTTTTCGAAACGGGTTTCTTTGTACTTGTCGCTTTTTTCGAAACGGTTGTCTCAACTGGGGTAGCCTTATTCTCAGACACTTCCGTCTTTTCTACAGTACTGCTCTCGGGGGCTTTCGCTTCCGCTTCAGGCGTTGTCTTTTCCGCAACTGGCTCACTGACCTTTTCCGCCTTAGGCGTTGCAAGGGGCGCCGTTTGGCTCCTGACGAGTGCCTTATTAAAAGTGGAATCAGCTGGCTCTTGAGGCTCTGCAGGGCTCGCCTTTTCGGGCGCCTTTTTCGCTTCGCCTACAAGTGGTTTAAGAGCACTTATCGCTGGCTTATGGTTAACAATAGCGCGTGCTTCCTCTTCACTAATACCATAAACCTCGTCAGGCGTAGGAACATTTAAACGTGCACCGCGACGCAATCCAGAAATCATTCCATTTGTGAAAGCCTTCGGGTTGGCTCGTACGAAGGCGACAATAATCCTTTCGATACTCGCGCCAGGGAAGTCGCCTCTTACGCTTTTCGCAATCGACCACGTCGTCATCCCCTTTTTCACACGAATCGGAGCGTGTCCAATGACATTGACTGGCTTCGTTACTTTCTTGACTTCAGGAGCTGGAGATTTAGCAACTTTCGCCTCGGGCGTCTTTACTTGAGCAGTAGGAACTTTTGTAAGAGCCGCCTTTGTTTCCGGTTTCTTTACTTCGGGTGCTTTTGCCGACTTGATAGAGTTCGATACCTTCTCCTTGTGTTCGACAGCAACAGCCGCAGGCTTAGGTTCGTTTTTCTTTACCGAGCGCGGAGCGGCTAATTTAACGTTATAGACCTTAGCCTGGAGCTTTCCCTCGGACTTTAAAACAAGAATGAGCGGGAACGCCTCAAGTTTCAAAGGTTCATCGCTTACGATCCGTAATCTTCCCTTGTTATCTAATTCTTGCAAGATGCGAAAAGACGTGACTTCAGGAGCGGCCTTCTTACCAATACGCTCGTAGTAGCTTGCGTCGCCGAGCGCGACTTCGACGGGCTCGCCCTGCTTAACATCACGCACGACAAGTCGTGCATCAAAAGGCTCCCCTATACGAGAAACGAGAGATAAAGAACCTAAATTGGCAGCAAAGCTTGTGAGTGAATACGCCAGTAACCCAAGGGTCAATGTGACAATACGCATGAAATTTCTCACCGTAAAATATTTTTTTCTACGAAATCTTCTTTAAAAGGCTCATCCTTTTTATCTTCTCGCCCGTAAAAAGCAACGAGACCTTAAAAGCATAGAAAGACTCCTCGCCTCCCCTAAAGGCGCAGAATAGCACTTGTTTGAAAGAAAATTAGACGCTAACCTAACTTGGTAAACCACAAAAGAGTTTCTTGAAATTAAAAGACGAAAAAGGGGCCTCGGAAAATCCGAAAACCCCTTCTGTCTTAGGAATCAGACCAGAATCAAAAAATTATTCTGCTGGATTCTTCGTCGAGTTATTTAACGCATCGCGAATTTCTTTACCCGCGCGGAAGTACGGAACGAACTTCTCTGGCACCTCAACGGTTTCGCCAGTGCGTGGATTACGACCTTTGCGAGCATTGCGGTGCTTGACGGAAAAGCTACCGAAACCGCGGATTTCAACGCGAACGCCACGACCTAAAGCCGCAATCGTTGTGCGCAAAACCTCATTGACCGCGATATCGGCTTCACGATTCGTGATGTTTGTCAAACGCGCAAAAACTCGATCAATCAGTTCTGATTTTGTAAGGGCTCGCATAGTAAAGCTCCCTAGGTTTGGTTACTTTTCCTCGAGCTTAGCCTTCAGAAGTGCACCAAGATTTGTCGTGCCAGACGTTGCATCGTTGTTTACACGATTGAGCGCCTCACGAGTCTCGGCGGCATCCTTAGCCTTGATCGAGAGCTGAATGGTACGGTTCTTGCGATCGATGCTGATAATCACAGCTTCGACGGCATCGCCTTCCTTAAGTTGCGTGGTAGCGTCCTCAACACGTTCTGTGCTGATTTCGGAAGCGCGCAAATATCCTTCGGTGTTATCACCCAAGTCGATTGTTGCACCCTTGGGATCGACAGACTTCACGGTACCCTTAACAATAGAGCCCTTCTCGTGAGTGCTCGTGAAATTGCTAAACGGATCGCCAGAAAGTTGCTTAATACCAAGGCTCACACGTTCACGTTCTGTGTCGATTGCGAGAACAACGGCTTCGAGTTCTTCACCCTTCTTGAAGTTGTTCTTAACTTGTTCGCCCGGTTCTGTCCAAGACAAATCCGAGAGGTGAACCAAGCCATCGATACCGCCAGGCAAACCGATGAAGACACCGAAATCGGTAATCGACTTAATCTGGCCCTTGACGTGATCGCCCTTCTTATGGGTCTGGTTGAATTCTTCCCATGGATTGGGTTTGCACTGCTTCATGCCAAGAGAAATTCTGCGGCGTTCTTCGTCAATGTCGAGCACCTGAACTTCCACTTCCTGGCCAAGAGAGACAACCTTCTTCGGATCGATGTTCTTGTTGGTCCAATCCATTTCAGAAACGTGGACCAAGCCTTCGATACCCGATTCAACTTCAACGAAGGCACCGTAATCGGTGATGTTCGTGACCTTACCAAACAAGCGAGAATCCTTCGGATAACGGCGAGAGATGCCAAGCCACGGATCTTCTCCGAGCTGCTTGATACCCAAAGAGACGCGGTTCTTTTCTTGATCGAACTTGAGAACCTTGGCTTCGATTTCCTGGCCGACGCTTACCACTTCGCTCGGATGACGCACGCGTCTCCAAGCAAGATCTGTGATGTGCAATAAGCCATCGATACCGCCCAAATCAACGAAGGCACCGTAATCGGTGATGTTCTTAACAATGCCCTTAACGACAACGCCTTCCTTCAGGGTTTCGAGCAACTTGGCGCGTTCTTCACCCATGCTCGCTTCGACAACGGCACGGCGAGAAACAACGACGTTGTTACGCTTACGATCGAGTTTGATGACCTTGAATTCAAGGGTCTTACCTTCGTAAGGTGTCGTATCCTTCACAGGACGTGTGTCGACAAGAGAACCCGGCAAGAAGGCACGAATTCCGTTGGTCATAACTGTAAGGCCACCCTTGACCTTACCGGTGATAGTACCTGTAACAAGTTCGCCACTTTCGAGCGCTTGTTCGAGGTTCATCCATGCAGCAAGACGCTTGGCCTTGTCGCGAGAAAGAATCGTATCGCCGAATCCATTTTCGACAGATTCGATAGCCACAGAAACGAAGTCACCAGGTTTAACCGTCACTTCACCACGGTCATCCTTGAATTCCTCGACAGGGATATAGGACTCGCTCTTTAATCCTGCGTTAACGACGACAAAGTTGCCATCGACACGCACGATTTCAGCGGTGATGACTTCCCCTTGACGCATTTCCTGCTTAGCGAGGCTTTCTTCGAAAAGTTGTGCAAACGATTCGTTGGTTGTGTTGTTGGACATTGATTTTAAATGGTTAAAAATTTCTCACCCGTACCGGAATTTTTGGGGTGGAGTTTGGCTAAAAACCCGAGTGCTTCCGGTTGCACTCGAGAGTAAAAATTTTCAAATCAAGATTTACGCGAGCGATACCACTTCAAGACACACGCAACGGTCTCTTCAATCGTCATTTGTGAGCTATCGAGTTCAATCGCATCCGCTGCCGGTCGCGTTGGAGCAACGGCTCGCTCCCGATCACGCCGATCGCGTTCTTGTAAATCTCGTGTGAGGTCGGCTAGATTAGCAGAAATTCCTCGCTGAATCAACTGCTTATAGCGTCTTTGTGCGCGAACCTCGGCACTTGCTGTCAAAAAGACCTTTAATTGGGCCTCGGGAAAGACCACGGTTCCCATATCGCGCCCATCGGCAACAAGGCCTGGGGCCTTACAAAAGCTCTTTTCTAAGGCAAGAATTGCCGTACGAACTTGCCCCATGGCAGCAATGCGGCTTGCTGCAAGGCCAATTTTTTCTTCGCGGATTGCTTCTGTAACGTCTTCACCATCTAAATAGATACGCCCATCTTTAAAAACAGGGGCAATACCTAGGGCCACTTCGGCACATGTGGCTTCATCGGTGAGGTCAACATTCTTTTTTAAACAGGCATAAGCGCTTAGGCGAAAAAGAGCACCCGAATCTAAGTAGTGAAAACCCAAAAGTCGCGCGACTTCTGAAGCAATCGTGCCTTTGCCACTCGCCGTTGGCCCATCAATCGTAATAATTTCAAACGTCTTAGTCACTTACTTCTCCCAAATTCCCTTTAGGGCTCTTTCTTACGCTCTAATAGCGAAAACAACGTTTCAAAAAAGTTCGGGAATGTTTTTGCCGTGCAGCTTGGGTTTTCAATTTCAACTCGAACCCCAGCGCAAGCGGCTAAGGCAAAACTCATTGCCATCCGATGGTCGTTATACGTTGCCACACGAGCCGATTTCAGGTGCGCTGTAGGAGCAACACGAATCCAATCCGAACCTGACTCAACTCGAGCACCAAACTTGGCGACTTCTTTTGCCATCGCTTCCAAGCGATCGGTTTCTTTCACCCGCCAAGAACCAATCCCTTCCAAATAAACATCTGTGTTTGCCTTTAGCGCCATCGGCACAAACGTCATGGCCGCATCGGGAATCGCTAGGCAATTAAGATGAATTCCAGATAGCGCCACAGTGTCACTGCGAGAAACCTCAATCGAAGTTTCCGTGAAATTAACGGTGGCTCCCATCGTTTCGAGGGCATCGGCAAAGCGCACATCACCTTGCAGGCTATGGCGCCCCACGCCCATAACACGTACAGGGCCTCCTGTTAGGGCACCTAAGGCTAAGAAGTAACTTGCCGCTGAAGCATCGGCCTCTATCGCGTAGTGATTTGGCGTCGTGTACGCGATAGCACAAATTGTGTAACCGCCCTCAGATTGAGAAACTTTGGCACCAAATGAGGCCATCATCGCGGTGGTCATCTGAACGTACGGCAGGCTAATTAAGGGACCATCAATTTCAACCTGAAAGTCTTTTCCTAGGCGCTTAGCCCACACGGGGGCCATCAAAAGTAGCGCCGTTAAAAACTGGCTTGAGACATTGCCACGAACACGAACAAAATTGCCTTCTAGTTTCGCCGGAGCAATCGCTATCGGAAGAAATCCTGGCTTTATTAAATAGGTGATGTTGGCGCCAAGGCTCACAAGGGCATCAACTAAATCGCCAATGGGACGCTCTCTCATGCGAGCGACGCCATCGAGCGTGTACTCACCGCCGGCAAACGCCAAAGCAGCCGTTAGCATCCTGGCAACAGTTCCTGCGTTACCCACAAAAATATCGGCTTTCTTATTGGGGAATTCTCCACAAGAGTCCACAGTAACTGTTGTGTCCTCTACGCTTACGTTGACGCCAAGCTTAGCTAACGCGTCGAGCATTCTTTCGGTATCTTCAGCTTTGAGTAATCCCGTAAGTTTCGTTTTCCCAACGCTTAGTGCCGCAAGAAGAAGAGCTCGATTGGAAATCGATTTTGATCCAGGAAGAACAACTGTGCCCGAGGCTTTCCCTATCGGGTCGATAGCAAGGATGTCTTTTGAGGTTGTGCTCATCAATTAAAGCCCTTTGCGTGCCTGAGAACAGCGCTCAAAAATTGCTTCAATCTCTTTCCCGTCTCCTTTTTCGATTGCTGCGTGCAAGGCCTTTAGGCTTTTTTCGTAGACAGTGAGACTCTCTAAAAGCGCTGTGCGATTCGATAAACAGATATCGCGCCACATAACTGGTGACGAGCCAGCGATGCGAGTTGTATCGCGAAAACCAGAACCGGCTAACGAAAGACGTCTTTTTGGCTCACTCATCGAAAGAATGGCATCGACAAGCGCAAAAGAAACAACGTGCGGAAGGTGACTGACGCTTGCAAAGATCGAGTCGTGTTCTTCGACTGTCATGCGAATAATGTGGGCCTTCGTCGCCGACCAAAGTTTTTCCCAAGCGCTAACGGCTTCGGGGTATGTTTCAGGTAGTGGCGTCACAATGGCATTGGTGTTTTCAAAAAGCGTCGGGTAGGCAGCTCCCACTCCCGTTTTCTCCCCTCCTGCAATCGGGTGCACAGGACAATAGCCGCTAATGGCACTTCCGAGCGCCTCTCGCGCATCTTTCACGACACTCGCACGCACCGATCCCACATCTGTAATGAAGGCTCCTTTCTTTAGTGTTGGTGCGATTGTTTCAAAAACAGATCGCATCGCTAAAACGGGAACGGCCACAATCACAGCATCGGCATCCTTTACCGCCTCAGGCATTGTTTTTGCCACGATATCCGCTGCACCAATCTCGACGGCTTTTTCAGCCGATTCCGTATGTCGATTAAAGGCGACAACCGTATCGACAACTCCTGCCTTTTTCATCGCCCACACGGCCGACGTTCCAATAAGACCACACCCAATAAGAGCTAGACGCATCGTACTTTCCTTTCTAAACCCTAAGTGGTTTCAAGAGCCTTCGGGTAGGAGCCAAGTAACTTAAAGACAGAGGTGCTTTTACGCATTTCGCACAATGCGGCAGCGACGTCTTTGTCTTCAGCATAGCCCTCAATATCAACGTAAAAGGTATAGTCCCACTGACCGTTGCGTGCGGGACGGCTTTCGAGCTTAACCATCGAAACCCCGTGACGCTTAAAAGGCTCAAGAACTTCGCATAAGCCTCCAGAGACATTGGCGCAAGCAAACCAAATTGAGGTTTTTGCTAAATGATTGGGAATGGCTCCCGCAGGAGTCCTCCCTAAAACAAAAAAGCGTGTGCGATTTCTTGCATCGTCTTGAATAGCAGGAGCAAGAATCGTCAAATCATAGAGTTCGCTTGCGCGACGCGCGGCAATCGCTGCCATCGTGGCGTCTTCTGATGCCGCTTGCGCAGCCTTCGCATTGCTTGATGCGGGAACTAGTTCCGCTGAAGGCATGTGTGAAGCAATCCAATTGTGGCATTGCGCCAGTGCCTGCGGGTGCGCAGAGATGCGTTTGATTTCCGAAAGCCTCTTAGCCCGTGTCATCAAGTTGTGAACAACGGGAACATTCACTTCGCCCACGATTTTAAGCGGTGTTCTCTCAAGTAAATCCAATGTCCGTGTCACTGTTCCTTGAGCAGAATTCTCAATCGGAGCCACAGCATAATCAACGTCTCCAACCTCAGCGGAACGAAACACTTCATCGATATTGGCTAAGGGACGGAAATCGACTGAGTGACCAAAAGCGCCAAGAGCGGCCATCTCGCAAAATGTCCCTTGCGGGCCCAAGTAACCGACACGAAGGGGCTTTTCGAGAGCGCGACACGCCCCCATGATCTCACGATAAATCTGCGAAATCGCCTCAGGACTAAGAGCGCTCGACTGTTCTTTTGCTTTCGTTACAGCGCGTTCAATAACAATGCGTTCTCTTTCAGGTCGATAAACAGCTTGTCCGCCTTTAGCAACCCCTACTTCACGAGCAAGAGTGGCTCTTTTACATAAGAGCGTGACAAGTTCGGAATCCACTGCATCGATTTCGCCACGCAAGCGTTCAATTTCTTTTGTGTTTTCTGCCATGGTTTTTATCCGTGTTTCTTTGCGAAATCGGCCATGAAGTCGGCCATCGCTTTGGCGCCTTCAACGGGCATTGCGTTATATAAAGAAACGCGCAAGCCTCCTAAGATTCTGTGGCCCTTCACATTTTTGAGATTCTGTTTTGCGGCCTCTTCAATAAACAAATCCGTAAGCGCTTCATCGCGCAACGTGAAAACAACATTCATGCGGCTACGATCTTCTTTGCGGTAGCGATTGATATAAAAACCAGCACTTTCATCAATGGCGTTATATAAAAGTGTGCTTCTTGCGATGGCTCTGCGATTCATCTCAGGGATGCCACCTTCGTTTTGAATCCAGCGGCACACGAGGCTAGCCACGTAAACGGCAAACACAGGAGGCGTGTTGTACATCGATTCACCCTTGGCGTGAATCGCGTAATTGAGCATTGTGGGGCAAAAAGATTGTGCTTTCCCTAAAAGGTCTTTACGAACGATGACAATCGTCAATCCTGCGGGCCCAAAGTTTTTCTGAGCTCCAGCAAACACCAAGCCGTGCTTTGTGAAGTCAACGGGACGCGTCATAAAGTTCGAACTGATATCGGAAACGAGTGTGACTTCCTTTGGAGCCTCTGGAACGTAGTTAAATTCCAAACCGTGCACGGTTTCGTTTTGGCAATAGTATAGGTAAGCGGCATCTGGGGAAACCGTAAAGCTTCCCTTATCAGGGACTCGTGCGTCTTCAACACACCCAATTGTTTGCACCTCGCCGTAGCGAGCAGCTTCGGCTGCGGCTTTCTTAGACCACACGCCATCGACAATGTAGGCGGCCTTCTTCTTTTCTCCCATCAAATTAAGTGGCACCATTGCAAACTGCGAGTGTCCTCCGCCCTGTAGGAAAAGGATCTCAAAATCTTCTGGCACATTAAGAAGCTTGCGAATCCCAGCTCGAGCCTCACTGAAAATTGCCTGAATCGTTTTCCCGCGATGGCTCATTTCGAGGATGCTCATGCCCTCGCCCTTGTAGTCAACTAATTCGCGAGAAACTTCTTCTAAAACGCTTAAGGGTAAAACACCGGGGCCCGCAGCAAAGTTATAGACGCGACTCATCGCATTACTCCTTATCGGTTTGCTCTTTAACTGTTTCAACTGGGTTTTCTTCAGAAGGCGCCTCAGAGGTTTCTCCTTCGTTGACATCAGTCGCTTCTTCAGAATTTTCGGCATCGTCTTCTGCAACGCGCGACAGACGCACAAGGCGGTCATTCTTAAGGTCAATAAGAGTCACACCTTGCGTGCTTCTTCCGCAAACACGAATGTCGCTCACAGGGGTGCGAACGAGTTTGCCGTTTGCTGTTAAGAGCATGACGCTATCTTCTTTACGAACAAGCGTTGCGGCAACAACCTTCCCGTTACGTTCACTTGTCGCAATTGCAATCATGCCTTGTGTTGCACGACCGTGACGCGTGTATTCAGCAATCGGTGTGCACTTACCAAAGCCATTTTCGCAAGCGGTTAAAACGTATTGCGACTCGTCTTCGGCAACGAGCATACTGATAAGTTTCGAACCACCCTCAAGCCTCATTCCAATGACGCCTCGTGCTGCACGACCCAAGGGGCGGACACTCGCTTCATCGAAACGAACGGTTTTGCCTACGTCCGAGAAAAGCATCACGTCGTGCTTACCATCGGTAATCGCAACACCGATTAATTCGTCTCCAGGCATGAGTTCGATGGCTTTCTTACCCTTTCGCATCGAATTCTTTAATTCGCAAAGAGCGGTCTTCTTAACAAAGCCATCGCGTGTGGCCATAAAGACAAAGAGATTTTCATCGAAACTGCGCACGGGCAAAACGATACGAATCTTCTCGTCTTCTTGGAGCTGTAAGAGGTTAACAATTGCCTTACCCTTACTCGTGCGAGCCGCTTCAGGAACTAGGTACACCGCCAATTCAAAGACGCGCCCCTTATTGCTAAAGCAAAGCATCTTGTCGTGCGAATTGGCTACAAAGAGTCGTTCAACCGCATCGCCTTCACGCGTTTGCGCGGCTCTCTTACCTTGACCACCTCGCTTTTGCTCACGATATTGATTCAACCCCAAGCGCTTAATGTAGCCTTCGCGAGAAAGGGTGACAACGACCGATTCGCTGACGACAAAATCCAAAGGATCAAAATTCGGGTCGCCCGAGTAGTCGATTTCGCTACGACGGGGGTCGCCATATTTGGTCTTTAATTCAAGGAGTTCGTTATCCATGATTTCAACGACGCGCTCGGGGCGAGCCAAAATGTCGAGCAAATCGGCAATCGTGTCATGCACCTGTTTGTACTCATCGTTGATTTTGTCTTGCTCGAGACCCGTTAACTTTTGCAAAGCCATCTGCAAGATTTTTTCGGTTTGCACCGCACTTAAGTGATAAAGACCATCCTTATCGAGGCCGAACTCCTTACCAATCTCAAGAGGACGATAGTCGTCTGCGCACCCGGCTCCCTTTAAAAGACCCAAAACAAGTTCGGAGCGCCAGCCGCGAGCCATGATTTGTGCCTTAGCCACAGGTGGCGTCGGAGCCGCTCGAATAATCGCAAGGAACTCATCGATATTGGATAGTGCCACTGCCTGACCTTCCAAAATGTGGCCTCTTGTACGGTTCTTATTTAAGCGGAAGATTGTGCGGCGATTCACCACCTCGCGACGGTGATGTAAGAAGGCTTCAACAATCTGACGCAAATTAAGAAGTTTGGGTTGCCCAGCAACGAGGGCGACCATATTGATACCAAACGACGATTGAAGCGCTGTTAACTTAAAGAGTTGATTAAGGATGACTTCTCCAAAGGCGCCCTGCTTGAGCTCCATCACGATACGAACCGTTTTACTCGATTCGTCACGGAGTTCAGAAATGCCTTCAATCTTCTTTTCGTGCATCAAGCGCGCAATCGATTCAACGAGAACCTTTTTATTGACTTGATAGGGAATATCGTCAACAACAAGAGCCTGGCGACCATTGCGCAACTCTTCAAAGTGCGTGTGAGAGCGCATAATGACGCGGCCGCGTCCTGTGCGATAACCCTCGTGCACACCACCTAAACCATAGATGATGGCGCCCGTGGGAAAGTCAGGAGCCGGAATTCTTGCAATCAAATCATCGATGCTCGCTTCGGGGTTTTTCAGCAAAAAGCGACAGGCGTCAACGACTTCACCCAAATTGTGCGGCGGAATGTTTGTTGCCATACCGACAGCAATACCTGCCGAACCGTTGACAAGCAGATTCGGCAATTTTGCAGGAAGCACAACGGGTTCTTTTTCTGAATTATCAAAGTTCGGGATAAAGTCGACTGTGTCTTCATCGAGACCATCTAACATCGCATCGGCAATCTGCGCTAAGCGACACTCGGTGTAACGCATTGCCGCCGCACCATCGCCATCGATTGAGCCGAAATTACCCTGTCCCCAAACAAGCGGATAGCGCATCGAGAAGTCTTGTGCCAAACGCACAAGCGTTTGGTAGGCAGCCTGATCGCCATGAGGGTGGTACTTACCGATAACGTCGCCTACGACACGAGCGCACTTTTTCGTCGGATGCGAAAAATCATTACCGAGTTCATGCATCGAAAACAACACACGGCGATGCACGGGCTTAAACCCGTCTCTAACATCGGGAAGCGCTCGACCAACGATGACACTCATCGCGTAGTCGAGATAGCACTGTTTCATTTCATTTTCGAGTGCAACAGGAAGCGTCTCATAGGAATAGGAAATCGGCATGCCGTTTTGTTCGCCGTCATTACCAGGAATCGTCGTGTCTTGGGTGCTCATAGATCTCAAGTGGTTCTTAAAATAAATCGTCTATTAACAATATAAAAAGGTCTCATTTTGCTCTTACTCACTCGCAAGAGCCTTAAAGGTTAAATTCTACCGCGTTTCACGCGTGTACGTGCGTGTATGCGCGCGCGTACACGCGCGCGAGAAAAGGCAAAATAGGTATTTTGTCGTAGAAAACGCACAAATTTGATTATTCGCATAACTTTCGCCTTTTAAACAAAGCACGCACAGAAACAGAATGTAAAAAAATCGTTTATGATGCTTAGTCGAAAGGGGATCACTTAGAGAGAGTGAGAAGTGGTCTCTTTGAAAAGCAAGGCTGGCTTCAGTGTCACGTTGCACCGCAAGCATTGAAGCGTTGTTTTTGTAATCGGCACTCCAGTACGTCGGTCATGTTTTCAGACGCACGACAGCGGTGCTATAGAAACAGAGGAAAATAATATGAAGTCTCTCAAACTGAGTCTCGCGGCAGCCGCATTGGCACTCGCCGCTGGTTCCACGATGGCTGCGGATGCCGTCCCCTATGTCTTAGATACCAATGGTCAGGTCGTTATGAGTGGTTCTGGTCTGTGCGTTCGTACAGGCTTCTGGACACCGGCATTGGCTGAAAAGACAGGTTGCAAGTGCGATCAAGACGTCGCCTGCAAGAAGCCCGCTGCTCCTGCTAAGAAGAAGAAGCCCGCTAAGGTTACATTGACTGCCGACGCCCTCTTTGCGTTTGGTAGCGCCAAGATTTCTGCTGAAGGTCAAGCGATGCTTGACGGTTTGATTGCCCGCTTGGCCGGTGTCAACATTGACGTCGTCCTCGCCACTGGCTACACCGATCGTATCGGTTCTGCCGCCGCCAACCAGAAGCTCTCTGAGAAGCGTGCTGACGCCGTTAAGGCCTATTTGGCTGACAATGGCATCCCCGAAGATCGCATCCAGCCTCTCGGCCTCGGCACTGACAACCCAGTCGTTGACTGCAAGGGTCAGTCCGGTGCGGATTTGGTCAAGTGCTTGGCCCCGAACCGCCGCACAGAAGTCGAAGTTTTCGGCTCTCGCGCTGCGAAGTAAAGAATTCTGTCGGGCGAGCTACTCGACATGAATAAAAAAACCGGCCGGGTGGCCGGTTTTTCTTACCCTGAAATTCTGTTTAGATGGCGGCTTCGCCCTGCTCGCCCGTGCGAATACGGACCACTTGCTCAAGAGAGGCCACAAAAATCTTCCCGTCACCAATCTTACCGGTGCGAGCGCTCTTTTCTATCGCTTCAAGTGCCTGCTCGAGAATGTCATCCGTGACAACCGCCTCAATTTTCACTTTTGGCAAAAAGTCCACAACATACTCGGCCCCACGATAAAGTTCCGTGTGCCCCTTTTGGCGACCGAAACCTTTGACTTCCGTCACCGTGAGTCCTGTAATTCCGATTTCAGCTAAAGCCTCACGCACTTCGTCGAGTTTAAAAGGCTTAATGATTGCAATAATGAGTTTCATGGCTCTTTTCTAAACTTTGTGTTCGTGAGGGATAGCATAACCTTCTGAGGATTAACTCGCAAGAATTGCCCTAGCTTCTGTGTAATAGCGTTTGTCTTGGGCGTGTCCCATCGAAAATGTTTTCCGAGGAAGCACGCCATCGATTTCGATACTCTTAAAGAAATCGGCTTTTTTAATTTTCGGTAAAAGAAAGCCAAGAGAGTCTTCCTTGAAAGCCAAACGACGCAAGGCTTCGTCTCCGTGGATGTAGTCAAGCACCTCACCGTCGCCCAAAACCGCGTCAAGTGCCCCTTGCAAAGCACCCACTGCGAGCGTTCCATATTTGGCGTCGAGTATGATTTCGCCTGATTTTTCCCCTGCAACCCAAGGAATGTGATGGCCGCAAGAGCCCTCATACGGTTTTAGTTTTTCTAATAACGCCTCTGGATTCACGTGCGTAGCTAAGCGATGAATTGGCTCAAACTCAAGAGAAGCGTCGTGAATGTTCCCTAATTCGACCATCGCAAAACGCGCAGGGTGCGTCGCAGCAGCCTCTTTTCCAATTCTTGCTTTAATTTCTTCAAAGGCAGCTTTGGCACTTGCTAGCGAATGGTTTCCATCTCCCACACAATACAAAAGCGCGTTACCACCCTCTTTCACCTCGCGCTTGCTTTCGTAGGCCGCGATTGCCGCTTCAAATTCTTGAGCCGCAATCCCTGTCACGAGTCGACCAACTAAGTGCCCTCCATCGAGCATCAATTGAACGTCGTAAATCGTCTCGAACGTCTCTTTTTTCTCCTCTAGCGATCCTAAAAGGAGATCCTCGGGGTCATCGGCTAAAAGAAGGACGTGGCTAAGTTCAAGAGCGGCTCCCCGACGAATGGCAACACGCGCAGGGATGCGCGAGGTCACTGTTTTTTCTGTCGCGCGAATGGCTTTCGTGGTCTTTGGAGAATAGTCGTACAGCTCCAGGTCAACCACTCCCACAACGCCTCTTCTCACTTTCCCTGTGGAAAGTGTTCTTTCGACATAAACGAAACTATGGCTAAATGGCTTTAATACATCGCTCTTAAGATAACAATCCATGCTCGCGTGAATCTTTTTAATGCGAGAATCTTGATCGTTCCCGAGCCAGACCTCAGGGTAGACAAGCCTTAACGTGCTTGGAGCCTCTCCGACGATTGCTTCGGCCTTTTCCCAATAATCGGGCTCACTCGTGAATTGGTCACAGGCAATAACGGGCCAAGCGGGTTTCACCCCGCTACGCGGTAATAAAAAATCCATAGCAAGAAATGCGGCCATAGCTTCCTCTATCGAATGCAGTGCGTACGGCATTCTAGCGAGGATTGACGGGTAACTTTGCCCTGGCTTCCTAGGACTTTCACGGCTACGCTTTTTAAGGTCTTTTGAACGCCTTGTGTTCATTTTTCTAATTTTCTTACTCAGAATTAAACATTCTTTCCTTTTTCCCTTTATACTGCGACAATCGAATTTTCCTATTGATAAATCATCTATTTTGTAAGTGAGGCTTTGAATCTCATGGCGATAGACCTTACCCGCAAGCAGTTCAATCTCCTTGTGGCACTTGCACAAGCGCAACAATCGCTATCTCAGCGTGAACTTGCCAAGCGCTCGGGATTTTCCTTGGGAACCGCCAATCGCATTCTTGGCGAATTAACCGACGCAGGCCTTGTTAGCGATAACCGGATTAGCGCCTCGGGCCTTTTGGCACTTGAACCCTACCGCGCCAAGCGTGCCGTTTTTCTTGCCGCAGGTTTCGGTAGCCGCTTAGTTCCCGTGACACTTAATACGCCCAAACCCCTTGTGCGAGTAAACGGTAAGCGCCTTATCGACGGCTTGCTTGACGCCGTTTTAGCCATTGGCATCACAGATATCATCGTTGTGCGTGGCTATCTTGGCGAGCAGTTCGATCAACTGCTTTACAAGTACCCGATGATTCACTTCTTGGAAAACCCCGTTTATAACGAAGCCAACAATATTTCTTCGGCACTTGTCGCGCGATTTTCATTAGCTAACACCTATGTGCTTGAGTCCGATCTCCTGATTAAGAACCCAGCGATCCTTCGTAAGTACCACTACAACTCCGACTTCCTTGGTATCGCCAAAGCGCGAAGCGATGATTGGTGCTTTACCGTGAAAAACGGCACGATTGTTGAAGAAAAATTCGGTGGCCTTAATTGCTATCAGATGGTCGGCATTTCCTATTGGGACGCCAAAGACGGGGCAAAGCTCTCGGGCCACTTAAAAGAAGCCTATGAAAGACCAGGCGGAAAAGAACGCTACTGGGAACAGGTCCCGCTCTGCGACTTCAAAGATGACTATCAGGTTGACATCTTGGAGTGTGCCGAGGGAGACATCACAGAAATCGACACCTTCCGTGAATTAAAACAAATCGACAAATCCTACGAAATTTAATTCGAACGCATAAGAACTCATGACTGAAGAACCTCACTTAAAACGGGCGCTCAATCCCTTAAATGTTTGGGCCTTGGCCTTTGGCTGCATCATCGGCTGGGGGTCTTTTATTAACCCCGGGAAAAAATTCCTTTTTAATTCGGGCGCAGCAGGAACGGCGATTGCGATGGTCATTGGCGCAATCATCATGGTAATCATTGCCTTTAATTACGCCTACATGGTCCCGAAATACCCGAAAGCTGGGGGCCAATTTACTTTTGCAAAGATTTGCTTTGGACGCGTAGCGGCCTATTTTTGTGGCTGGTTTCTTGTGGCGGCCTACTTAACAAACGTTCCAATGAATTCGACAGCGATTGGCCTTATCGTTGACGGACTTTTTGGCCCCATCCTTAAGTTTGGCTTTAGTTACACCATCGCTGGCTTTGAAATCTATATGGGAGAGATGCTCTTTGCGATGGCCATCTTGGTTTTGTTTGGCATCTTTAACATTAAAGGCGTGCACGTTGCTGGTGTCATCCAAACGATTTTGGCGTTTTCTCTCGGCAGTTCCGTCCTCATTTTGACAATCGCCGCCCTCGTAAGCGACGTTGCCACTCTCGAAAACACAGCTCCCATTTGGGGTTTTGATAAAGCCGCTGCCATTGCGGCAGCGAAAGCGGGAACCTACACGACAGTTGACGCGTTCGCTCACATCGGCACGATGCAAATTTTTGGTGCCGTGCTAGCCACCCTGGCGATTGCCCCGTGGGCCTACGTTGGCTTTGACACGATTCCGCAAGCGGCTGAAGAATACAAATTCTCTCCGACAAAGGTAAGCCTTATTATGATTGTCGCCATTGCGTTTGGCTGCTTTGTCTACATTGCCAATAACACGATTACTGCAGCGGCTCTCACCGATTGGGGCGAGAGAATCGTCTATAGTGAAAAAACACCGTGGCTTTTACTCGTGGGTGCAGAAAGACTTCTTGGCGTGTACGGAAAAATCATTGTCGGTATCGCCGTCTTTAGCGCCGTTCTCACGGGCATCATGGGCTTTTACATGGCCGCTTCGCGCTTGATGTACTCGATGGCCCGCGACGGATATCTTCCAAAGGCCTTCTCTAAAGTTGACCCCGTTCATAAGACGCCGAAAAATGCGCTTCTCTTTTGCATTGTGATTTCTCTTTCGGGCCCCATCTTAGGTCGTGAAGCACTTGGGTGGTTTGTGGATATGTGCGCTATTGGTGCCTCAATTGGCTTTCTCTTTACCTGCTTAGCTACCCATGTGACGATGCGTAAAAATGGCGATAAATCGCCTTGGCTTACCGCCGCCTCCATCCTTGGCGCCGCGTTCTCACTCTTTTTCATCGTCTTACAGTTAATCCCAATTCCAGGGCTTGAATTCGTGCACTTTTGTAACGAATCCTATTGCCTACTTGTTGTGTGGATTTTGATTGGTGTGGCTTTTTACATTGGGAAATTTGGTTTGACACTACGCTAATCACTTCATCCCTTCACTTTTAGACCAAGCTCCCACTTATCTCGGCGCTTGGTCTTTTTTTTGAGAAAATGCGCGAGGATTTTTACAAAAACTTCGCCCTTACGTTTCGCCAAACGAGCCGCAGTCTGATAAAGTCTGTTAGTTTTTCTAGAGTTTTTGTTCTGATATGACTGACGAAAGCATTTATAAAATTAAAACTGAGATTCTTGGGCAAGCACGCTTTGATTCAAACCTAGCTAGCGGTGTCTTCCCGAGATCACACAATGTGCTCCTACATTTGCCCGAAGATTTTGCTCGTGACGCAGGAGATCACAGCGACTGCCTATTTGAGGCAGCCGGTCCGCACGAGCGTCTTTTTTTCGATCCCAAGCAGACGCGTAGCGCGATTGTCACCTGCGGCGGCTTGTGCCCGGGACTAAACGACGTGATTCGTTCGATTGTGCATGAATCGCACTACGCTTATGGCGCCGACGACATTCTCGGCTTCCGCTTTGGCTTAGCGGGCTTTATTGAAGAAAAAGGCTTTACGCCTTTTGTTCTTCGCTCGTGCGATATTGGAAACATTCACCACTTTGGCGGAACCATTCTTGGCACCTCGCGTGGCGCGCAGCCTATTGGTCGCGTTGTTGACCGATTAGAAAAAGAACACATCGATATTCTCTATGTCATCGGCGGTGACGGCTCGATGAAAGCTGCGATTGCCATTAAAAATGAAATCGCTAAGCGTGGGCTTCGCATTGCTGTTATCGGCATTCCAAAGACGATTGATAACGACATTAACTATGTGCCAAAGTCCTTTGGTTTTGATACGGCTGTCGAAAAAGCGACCGAAGCTATCGATTGCGCTCACGCCGAAGCCACAGGGTGCAATAACACGATTGGCCTCGTAAAACTTATGGGCCGTGAATCGGGATTTATTGCTGCACAGGCCGCTTTATCCATGAGCGATGTGAACTTTGTTCTCGTCCCAGAACTTCCCTTTGAGCTCGAAGGCAAAGAGGGGCTTCTTGAAGCCGTCTTTAAGCGAATCACTTCTCGTGGCCACGCTGTGATTGTTGCAGCCGAAGGCTCTGGTCAGCACCTTTTACAGGGAACAGGCAAATACGATCCTTCTGGCAACATTGTCTTAAGCGATATTGGTCTATACCTTAAAGAGCGTCTTATTTCCTACTTTGCGGAAAAAGGTGTCGACCTCACAATTAAGTACATCGACCCGAGCTACATCATTCGCTCCGTTCACGCCAATACGTCTGATTCGGCTTACTGCGGGCAACTCGGACAGCACGCCGTACACGCCGCAATGGCAGGTCGCACCGGTGTCGTGGTTTCCAAGATCATGGATGAATTCGTGCTTGTTCCTTTGGAACTTGTCACTGCACGACGTCGCAAGATGGATCCAAAGAGCGAACTTTGGCGCACGGTGCTTGAAAGCACAGGTCAGTGGGCCGTCAAAGGCATGCGTGTAGAATAAAAAATCCACAGCTTTTGCACAAAAGGCAGAATCGAGTGAGGTTCTGCCTTTTTTATTTTGACGTGCACAGAAAACTCTGGCAATGCTACAAAAGTAAAAAATCATTTTACGGAGAAACATAAAATGATTAATGTTGGCAAAGGAGCAAAACGAAAAATCGAGACTCTTGCTCTTTCTCTGCACGCATCCTATCTAATTGGGCAAAATGGTGACGCTAGCAAGTTTGTTATCGCTGCAGGGCAATTTGATTTTGCTTTCCAAACACGCTGGAAAGAATTTGCCCTAAAACACACACATAAGAAACTCGCAGCAATCGTCCCTGCTTTTTCCCATACATCCGATACATAGCAACTGCAATCGAGCCAATCGCCGAAAACGTCACGCTTAAGTAAACAGAGCTATTGCCGATGCAATTCGAAAATGCGCTAACGCCTACAACGGGGAAACTCAACAAAAAAGCCCGAGGAATCTCGAGCTCTAGAAATCTTGTAACTGTGCAGTGATTTAAAACTTCTAAACCATAGCTTTTAAAGTACTTCGTGGTGCCCGGGGAG
>CAVEMY010000006.1:0-33503 GCA_963617005.1 Parabacteroides distasonis
CAAGCGAAGATAAACGCGAAGGAGGCTTTAACGGTCAAAGCGGGAGGTTCTCTTCTTGCGGCGTCTGCGGCACTTAATAGTGCTGAAGCAATGACGCTTAGTGCGACGAAGGCAATCAACGCAGAAGGCGCAAGCCTTACAGGGAAAACGGTAAGCGTCACCTCGAGCGAGGGAGAGGTGAAGGCCACAGCCGCAACCCTCACTTCTAGTCAAGCGATAGTGATTACTGCAAACGATGCTTCGGTGAATTTAAGTCGTGCAACAATCTCAAGCGGCGCAGATTTAACCGTGACAGCCAAGAAGGATGTGAACCTATCCGAGGCAGCGATTACGGCAGAAAACGGTGATGTTCTCATAACTGCCTCGCAAGGAGATATCGACCTAAGCGCGAGTTCCACTACCGCACCTTTTGTGGCAAAGAGCCTGACTGTTAACGCTGGAAGCGATGTGACTCTCTCCCAAGCGAAGATAAATGCGAAGGAGGCTTTAACGGTAAATGCAGAGGGCTCTCTTCTTGCGATGTCTGCAGCACTTAATAGTGCTGAAGCAATGACGCTTAGTGTGACGAAGGCAATCAACGCAGAAGGAGCAAGTCTTACAGGAAAGACAGTAAGCGTCACCTCAAGCGAAGGAGAGGTTAAGGCCGCATCCGCAACCCTAACGTCTAGTCAATCGATGACCGTTACCGCAAGCGCTGCTTCAGTGAATTTGAGCCGCGCAAACATCACTAGCGGTGCTGATTTAACTGTGACTGCCAAGAAGGATGCGAGCCTTTCAGGGGCTACGATTGCCGCTGAAAACGGCGGTGTCCTTATTACGACCTTGCAAGGAGATATTGACTTAAGTGCAAGTTCAGCAACTGTGCCTCTTGTGACTAAGAGTTTTACTGTTAATGCCAAAAAGGATGTTGACCTCTCAGGTCGCGCGGTAAAGACAAGCGAAACGACGAGCCCACTTTCTATTGCTGCAGGTAACGGCGTCACGCTTAAAGATTCCTCTTTGGATAGCGCGAGTGCACTTCTCATTGAGGCAGGAACAGCAGCCGTTGAGGCCAAAGATTCCGTACTCACTTCTTCAGGCGTGATGACGCTTACTTCATCAAAAGGAGCGGTACGTCTTGCGGGAACAACATTAGAGGCAAGTTCAGAAATTTCCCTTACCGCAAAAGATGGCATCACTTTTAAAGATTCGACTGTTTCTGAGGGCTTGACGAAACTTACTTTTGTCACTGACACAAAGGACATTGATGTTTCTGGAGCTTCAATACTTCGTGCTAAGTCAGTTCAACTCAACGCAAACGCCAGTGACATTCTTCTTTCGGATGCAGCATCAATCACTGGGTCAGAGGCCGTGAATCTCTCTGCTTCAGGGTCGATTATCCAAATCGATAAGTCGACGATTGCAACACCAATTCTTACGGCTGGGACTGGGAAGGACCTTTACCTATCTTCTGAAATCGGTAACGACACGCCAACGGTAAATCTTTCGTCTTTGGGTGATGTTGCTCTTGCAACACGCACAGATGTTCGCGTCACTGTAAATAAGGACCACAGTGACGTTGTCTTCGGCGACCTTTGGTTAGATGCCTATGGGTCAACGCTTACGCTCACAAACGAAAAGATCACAACCCTCGGTCAAGTTTCCCTTAGAGCGCGATCGATTAGCGCCAATGATATTTATTCAGCGGACGATGTCTTCGCGAGTACGGCTTTTAATGGTGATACGACGCAAGACTCTCTAAAGATTGGAAACGTGATCGCTTCAGAAATTGGTCTTATGACAGAAAAGGGCCAAATCGAAGCAGGAAACCTTGTCGCCTACGAGGATTCCATCTGCATCTACAGAACCTCTCTTACGGATGCAGGAGATATTCGGGTTGCTTTGGGCGCTGCCGCTGGTAAAGCGCTTGTCTATAACGGAAACGGCCTTATCTCTACGCCAATCGCTGCTGATAAGTACGTGCGCTTTAGCCTTGGAGCCGCTGGACATATCGATCGCTCTTCATTCGTGCGCGGTGTGCTAACCCGCACTTCGCCAAATATGAGCACTCTCACGGCTGATATCAACGAGGAATATCGTTATCGCTTAGGTGACTACAAGTGGTTCCCGATGCTCGATTTGGGGCTTTCGAGTTACGTCACAATTGAGACGGCGCAAACGGAGTTAAGAAAGACCTTTGAACTAGGAAGAACCATACGTACGTTAAAACCCTACAAAGTTGACGAAGCTTTCGTGAGAGATTACTGGACAGACTCTGTCGAAGAAACGGAAGTGGATCCTCGGATCTTTTCTTTCTAGAAAAAGACCTCAAAGCGCTAGTTGCTTATCGTTGGAAACTTCGCAGGAAATACACCCCTGCGAGGTTTCTCATTTCATGGCCGGTAAGAATTATTTTCACAACAGAAAATTCAAAAGTCGCTAGGGCTTTGTTGTCAGTACCCTCTTACCTCGGCTATCTTTTCAATATCAAGCTGAGTTTTCTTAAAAGCACCTTTTGAGAAAGTCTTCGTCGCTCTTATGGTTTTCGAATTTCCTTAGACAGGAGAGATTATGAAAAAACAGATTTTTGCTTGTGCCGTTGCCGCCACCTTTGCTACGGGTGCACTTGCCACGGATGTTTCGATTTACGGCAGTATCGACACTGGGCTCCTTTACAGTTACTTTAAGGGCTCAACGGGAAGTGAATCCTCTTTTGTGATGAACAATCGCTTTAATCCAAATTCTCGTTGGGGCATTAAAGGGAGCGAAGATTTAGGTAATGGCTACTCTGTAAGCTTTAATCTAGAAAGTGGCTTTAATTCCGATGATGGGACGTTGGAATGGGAGGGTCGCATTTTCAACCGCGAGTCACGATTAACGGTTGCGGGCCCCTTTGGCGAATTAAGTTTCGGCAACATGAGTACGCTTACCTCAGACTACGGCTCTTTTAACATCTTCACGCGTAATGCCGATGTCTTTAACGGTGGTTGGACTGTTGCGATTGGCTCCTGTAACTACTTTTATAGTGGGTATCCCAACAATATGATCACGTATGCCACGCCCTCGATGTCTGGATTTAAGGGCTACGCACAGTACTCTTTTAAGGTTAACTCGGAAGCGGAAGGCACAGAAGGCAAGAACTCGTCAGAGCGCTTTGCCGCCGTTGGCCTAACGTATGAAAACGGTCCATTGGCGACTGTCGCTATCTTTTCTGCGAACCTAGCTCCATCGGGGGCTCAGGTTGCTAAAAGAGATAGCCACACCATTAGCCTTGGGGGTAGTTACGACTTTGATGCGGCTAAGGTTTTCGCCGCCTATCAGTACGGAACGAACCAAGTCTATGCGGGCGGTTATACGACAACGTTGCTCTCCGAAGAATTCCCTGACGAATCGACGCGTCCTTTTGGCGATACGCAAATGAAGGGACACAACTTTCACGTGGGAGTTTCCGTTCCGCTTTGCTCGGGTGTAGCAAAACTTGGTGCCTACTACACGAGTGCGAAATCTGTGAGCGACTACGCCAACAAATTAGAGGCCTATAACGTTGCTGCGACCTACACCTACCCATTGAGTAAACGTACGCATATTTACGCAGGGGCAGGATACATTGAAACAAAGTTCAAAACGCCCACAAAAAGGATTAAGGAAAAAATGCTCGATTTGACCGTGGGCTTTCACCACGATTTCTAAAGAGTTAAGGGCTTTAGCTTGAGAAACGGGTGAGGCTAGTCCTCACCTTTTTCGTGCAAAAAAAAGGGCGCTGATTTTTCTCTCAACCCCCTTTTTTGCCAAACCACTGATTGGAAAGATTATTTCTTCGCTTTCTTTGCAGCGGCTGCGTCGTTTAATTCCTTATTCTTCGCGGCAAACTTAGCGCGGAACTTCTCAACGCGACCAGCTTCAACGATACGAGTCTGAGCACCCGTGTAGAAGGGGTGGCTCTCGGAAGAGGTATCCAACTTAAAGAGCGGATAGGTCTTGCCGTCGATTTCGATGGTTTCTTTGGTCTGCACGGCGCTCGAAATAATGAACGTCTTATTAACAGAGATGTCAAGGAACGCGACTTCGCGGTATTCGGGATGAATATTCGGTTTCATTTTTTTATAGTTTCCTAGGGATTGATTTGTCGGTCGCCCTGGCGTCCTTGCGCGCCCGCCGCCCTGAAAGGCGGTCTTACAGCGGGCATGCGCCCACGTGCCAAACCGGGAAAGGTGTTCATTATGGTGGAACAGACGCGTAAATGCAAGGTAAAACCGAAGGTTTTTCGTTAATTTTTCGCCGCTTTGTTGTCTTCACGAAGAGGACGGCTACTATCGAACATGCGGCGAACACTAATCACGGGTTCAATGCTCTTTAACTCTTGAAGGATTCTCTCTAAGTGTTTGTTATCTCGCACTTGAATCATGAGGCGTAGCGTTTGCGTGCGTCCTGTGATTTGATCGGAGATGCCAACGCCCGTAATCGCAGAATGCAGTTTCGCCAGAAGCGTTGCAGCACGCGCTAACGTCGCACGCTCATCTTTCACCAATAAAAGGATGGGAACAGCAAAAAGAGCCTCTGAGTGACTTTCTTCTTTCCACTGCACAGGCATCCAACGGCTTGGGTCAATGCGACGGCCTTTTTCCACGTGCACACAATCGGCTCGGTGCACGCTTAGGCCTAAGCCGTTACGCATAAAGCCCCAGATGGCGTCTCCTGGTATTGGGTGGCAGCAGCCAGCAAGTTGCACGGCAACGCCTTCGGTTCCGTGAATTGTCACAGGAACGCGGCTTGTGGCAGGAGCTTTTTCTTGCGCTAGACGCGTAATGCGGGTAATGAGAGCCGCGGCAAAAATCTTTCCTAAACCAATGTCCGCATAAAGCGCTTCGCGGTTTTCCTCATTGGTTTCTTTCAGAATCTTGTACCAAATGGGTTCCGGTACCGTGTCGATATCGAGTTTAGCCTCAAGAGCGGCCTTAAAGAGGGCCTCCTGACCGAGTTTCACGGACTCCTCTGGGTTTCTCTCACGTAAGAATTCACGAATCTTGGCGCGGGCTTTGCCGGTTCTTACGAAGCGAAGCCACTCGGGAGCCGGGTGCGCCGCATCGTCCGTGAGAATCTCGACCATGTCGCCGTTACGCAAAATGCGAGAAAGCGCAGCGTGTTCGCCGTTGACGCGACAGTCGATGGCGTGATTGCCGATTCCTGTGTGGATTTGATAGGCAAAGTCAACAGGGGTGGCCCCTTGCGGTAGCGTCAAGATGCGGCTCTTTGGAGTAAAGACATAAATTCTGTCTGGGAAGAGGTCAACCTTGATGTTTTCAATAAATTCTGCGGGGTCAGTGCTCGTGCGCTGAATTTCCATCAGGCTCTGTAGCCAATTGGAAACGAGCGTCTGAATTTCACTGGTGTCCATCCCATCGCCATAGAGCCAGTGCGCAAGAAGCCCTTTTTCTGCGATGCGATGCATCTTCTCTGTGCGAATCTGATACTCAATCGGGGTGCCAAAGGGTCCCACAACGGTTGTGTGTAGGCTCTGATAGCCATTGGATTTCGGGATGGCAATAAAGTCTTTAAAGCGACGGTTAATGGGCTTATAAAGCTGGTGAAGGGCCCCTAATGTGAGGTAGCACTCTTCAACGGTGCGCACGATGATACGAAAGCCGTAAATATCCAAAACTTCAGAAAACGAGGCGTGCGTGTCGCGCATTCGGTTGTAGATTCCGTAAATTGTGCGGTCTCTACCTTGAATGCGGGCGCGAATATTGGATTTTGGAAGCGCTTCTCGTGTCTCTTTTAAGATTCTTTCAAGAACAGCGCGGCGTTTGTCTCGTGTTCTTAAGACGTTGGCTCGCAAGATTTTGTAGCGCAAGGGATGCTGATGCATAAACGCCAATTCTTGCAATTCACGGTAAACGCCATTGAGTCCCAAGCGGTGCGCAATCGGAACAAAGATTTCTAAGGATTCTGTTGCGATGCGGCGTCGTTTCTCGGGTCGCATCACGCCCAACGTTCTCATGTTGTGCAGACGGTCAGCAAGCTTAACAAGGATGACTCGCACGTCGCGACTCATCGCTAAAAGCATCTTGCGAAAACTTTCGGCTTGGGCAATTTCATTAGAGGAAAAGCTAATTTTCGCGAGTTTGCTAACGCCGTCGACGAGTTCGGCGATCTGAACGCCAAAGCGCTCGACCATCTCGAGTTTACTCATCCCTGTGTCTTCAAGGACATCGTGCAACAGCCCAGCGCAAACCGTATCGGCATCCATATGCCAGTCAGCGAGAATTGAAGCGACAGCCAAGGGGTGCGTGATGTAAGGTTCTCCAGACATCCGAAACTGCCCTAAATGCGCTTCATCTGCGCAGCGGAAGGCATCTTTGATGCGTTCAATGTCAGCTTTCGAAAGATAAACCGCACAACGGTCTAAGAGCTCAGAACTTGTGACAATCTTGGCGGGTTCTGAAACAGAGAAAAAGAGAGGAAGGTCGGCTTCTTCGCCAATGCGATCTTGTGGATGTGTTAGGTACGCAACATCGTAATCCTCATCCGTTTCTGAGGATCGGAGTGTTGGCAATGTTGTACCCGTTTTTGTCTCCATAGTCGCTCTGGCTTTCGGCCCGAAGGCTCCTTACTGAGCCAAAAATGCCCAAAGCACAAAGCACTTTAGGCATCATAGACGGATGAAGAGTTATAAGGGCACGCGCTCGAGCATTTCTTTACCGATGTAACCCTGTTCGATTTCGCGCAGAGCAACTACCGTGTATTTGTCCTTTGTGTCAACGCGTGGTGTATGACCTTGTGAGAGCATACGAGCACGGTATGTCGCGCAAAGAACAAGTTCAAAGCGGTTTTGCACCTTTTTAAGACAATCTTCAACAGTAATACGAGCCATTTGAGTTCAACAATTAATTCGGAAAAGACTCATTTTACAACAAATGAAGCACTCTGAAAATCCCAATTTTTCCCCAAAATTTTCAATGCGGCTCAATCCTTAGAGCCCGAGGTCATCAAAAAGCGCTTTGTGCGCTGATTTTTGTGTTGCAAACGTAAGTCTTGAGGCGCACACAATTGCTCGTAAGTCTTCGACCGCTTTTTCAAAATCGTCGTTAATGACGATGTACTCAAAGTGAGGCGCTTGGCTAATTTCTAGAGCCGCGCCCTTTAGGCGCTTTTCAATCACTTCAGGCGCGTCGGTCGCTCGTGTGCGTAGTCTTTTTTCCAAGGTTGCCATAGAAGGAGGGAGAATAAAGATACTCACGGCCTCAGGAAAAAGCGCCTTAATCTGTTTTGCTCCCTGCCAGTCAATCTCAAGAATGATGCTTGTTCCTAAGCGAAGTTGCTCCTCAATCCAAACGCGGTTTGTCCCATAGTAGTTTCCATGCACGTAGGCGGTTTCAAGAAATTCCCCGGCTTCTTTTCTGCGGTTAAATTCTTCGAGCGTGACAAAGTTGTAGTCCTTGCCGTCGACCTCTCCTGGTCTCGGAGCACGCGTTGTAAAGGAAACGGACATTTTTAAAGTCTTTTCCCGCCGCAAGAGTTCAGCGTTTAGAGAACTCTTACCTGCGCCAGAAGGGGCTGATGTGATGTAAAGACGACCGCTATAGGTAGATAAAGAGGAGCTTGGCATGGTAAAAATATATCGAACTCAAAAATTGGGGCTATTTGCGCTTTAGGGAAACCGCTTTCTTTGCGCTAATATCTAGGGCCTCTTAATTGGCGCGAGTTTAGCAGAGGCAGATAACGGAATCTTTCTTTTTTTGCTAAGAAGAAAGGCCTCGAGCTAAGAGCTTTTTATTGATTTTCATATTCTGGAGGGAATCGGCATGCGATACCACTTCCCCGTTGTCATTATCGATGAGCACTACAACGCTCAGAACGTTTCGGGTTCTGGCATTCGGTCTCTTGCGAAGGCACTCGAAGAGCTTGGTCTCGAAGTCACTGCCGCCACGGCCTACTCGGATATGGCCAATATCGCCGCGCACGCAAGCCGCGCCTCGGCTTTTGTCGTGGGACTGGCGGATGCGGATTTTTCCTCTGATGGAAAAGAAAACGAAACCATTCACGAATTGCGTGAATTTGTGCAAAAAGTGCGGATCTGTAGCCCAGATGTGCCGATTTTCCTATACGGAGAAACCAAAAGCACAACGTCCGTTCCTAACGATGTCACCCGCGAACTGCACGGCTTTATTCATATGTTTGAAGATACGCCAGAATTTGTCGCGCGTTACATTGCTCGCGAGGTGCGTGAATATCTTGAAAGCTTAGCGCCTCCATTTTTTAAAGCGCTAACGCAATATGCGGCGGGTTCTTCTTACTCGTGGCATTGCCCGGGGCACTCGGGGGGCGTTGCCTTCTTAAAGAGTCCCGTGGGACAGATGTTTCATCAGTTCTTTGGCGAAAACATGCTTCGTGCGGATGTTTGCAATGCCGTAGAAGAACTCGGGCAACTCCTTGAACACACGGGGCCAGTGGCTAAGTCCGAGCAAAACGCCGCTCGTATCTTTGGGTGCGACCACTTGTTTTTCGTCACAAATGGCACGTCAACTTCCAACAAAATTGTTTGGAACTATGCGGTAGCGCCTGGAGACATTGTTGTTGTCGATCGCAACTGCCACAAATCCATCTTGCATGCGATTACGTTAACAGGAGCAATTCCCGTTTTCCTGATGCCCACGCGAAATCACTACGGCATCATTGGCCCGATTCCCAAAAAAGAATTCTCTTATAAGGAAATTCTTAAAAAGATTCACGCTAATCCTCTAATTACCGATAAAAAGCGCCGTCCACGTATTCTGACAATTACGCAGTCCACTTACGATGGCATTGTCTATAACGACGAGGAAATTAAGCGTGAGCTTGACGGGAAGATCGATATCTTGCACTTTGATGAAGCGTGGTTGCCGCACGCGGCTTTCCACCCGTTTTATAACAAGATGCATGCGATTGATGCGGCAAAGCCTCGCACCAAAGAAAGCCTTGTGTTTGCGACACACTCAACGCATAAGTTGCTCGCCGGTCTTTCGCAAGCAAGCCAAATCTGCGTTGAAAATTCCCTAAGTAAAAAATTAGACCTCGCGCATTTCAATGAATCTTTCATGATGCATACGTCTACATCGCCTCAGTACGCGATTATCGCAAGCTGCGACGTGGCAGCTGCGATGATGGAGGGGAGCGCGGGGACGGCTCTTGTTGAAGAGTCTCTTAAGGAAGCGGCGGATTTTCGCCGTGCGATGCGAGCAGTTTCGAAAAACTACAAGGATTGGTGGTTTGAAGTTTGGGGCCCGAAGACACTCCCCAAGAAAGGCTTTGGCACCCAAAACGATTGGAAGTTAGAAGCCAAAGACACTTGGCACGGCTTCGGAGCCGTAGCCGATGGCTTTAATATGCTCGATCCCATTAAGGCCACAGTTGTCACACCTGGCTTAGGACTCGATGGCCGTTTTTCCAAGACTGGGATTCCGGCCGCCGTTGTCACAAAATACCTTTCTGAGCACGGCATCATTGTTGAGAAAACCGGTCTTTATTCCTTCTTTATTATGTTCACCATCGGCATCACAAAGAGCCGTTGGAATACGTTAGTAACCGAGTTGCAGCAATTTAAAGATGCTTACGACGCCAATGCCCCACTGTGGCGCGTGATGCCCAAATTCATTGCCGCATTCCCGCACTACGAAAATAAGGGACTCAAAGACCTTTGCCAAGAAATTCACGAAGCCTATCGAGCCTCTGATGTGGCGCGACTGACAACCGAGATGTATGTGTCAGTCATGCAGCCTGCGATGACACCGACGGCGGCTTACGCGAAACTCGTGCATGGCGACGTTTGCCGCTTGCCAATCGATAAGCTTGAAGGACGAATCTCGGCTGTGCTTTTAACGCCGTACCCGCCAGGCATTCCGCTTTTGGTCCCTGGCGAGCGCGTCAACCGTCGCATTGTTGAGTATCTTTCGTTTGCTCACGACTTCACAACGAAGTTCCCAGGTTTTGAAAGCGATGTGCATGGGCTCGTGAAAGAAAAGAATGCCGATGGCACGTATACGTATTACCTTGATTGCGTAAAGGAAGACTAGAAGATGGCTCTTGATGTTGTGTATTTTCCAAAAGTTGCGGTAACGGTTCTTTCGGTTGAGGGAGATGCCCGTTTTCTGGCGCGCCTTCTGACAAGTGACGCTTCAAAATTAGCCGAAGGCACCCTTACTCGTACGGCGCTCCTCAATGCGACAGGCGGCGTATTAGGGACCGCTCTTTTAGCTCGCTTTGATGCGACGCACTTTGCGGTTCTTTTCTTAGAAGAAAATGCCGACGCCTTAGAGGCGTGGGCGCGTCAAGTTTCTCAGGCTTTTGAAGCGACAGTGAAAATTGAAAAGCTTCAGGCATTGCCCTTTTTAGGCGACTTAGCGGGAGAAGCTCCCGCACGTTGCCACTGCATAAAAAAGACAAAGCTTTCGCTTTTTAACCGCGGGTGGATCACTTATGCCGTAGGAAGTGATGAGGCTATCGATGAACTCGCCAGGAAATTGAAAGCGGCTGAAGCTCGCGCTGGGGACCCCGCGATGATTGAAGCGCTTCGCATCTTAGCCCGAGAACCTGCTTATGGTTTGGAGTACGATGAGACGACAAGCCCCTTGGAAGCGGGCTTGGAAGACGCTCTTAATTTTGACGATGCTTCACGCGTCTTTATCGGAAGAGCTCTTACAGAGGCCCGTAAGGAGAAAGGGGACTTTGAGCGCTTAAACCTTGTTGTCTTTAATGTGGCCTTTGACCCGGGCTCATTAACGGAACTCCCGTTAATCATCGTGGGAGATTTGGGCTATCAGCCAACTTCTCTTGTGCGAATCCCTGACATGAATATGACAGCCGCTCTCGTGAGATTGCCGCACACAGTGGAAATTGGGACGAATTTGGATGCGTTAGTGAAGACAAATCCTGCAAGCGCTGCGAAATCTGTTTTGGTGTTAGCGCCCCAAACATAGGATAATGGCGCTTTTTTAACTGCCCTCGGGTAAGCAACTCCTGACTAAAGTCAGAAGCTTTATTGTTACCGCCTTAAGTAGACGGTTCAACATAAGGCTGGTCTTACTGCAGCCGTTGAGACATCAGCTGATATCCCAAACCGAGCAGATTCCGACTCGCATTTAAGTCGGCGTGCGCTCGGTAACCACAAGAACACTGGAAGCGGTGCTTTTTACGAGCACCGAGCTTCCCACAATGGGCACAGGTCTGACTCGTGTAGTGAGGATCGACAAACATCACTTCCATCCCTTCCTGAACGGCCTTGTAGACAATCATCTGCTGCAGTTCCCTGAAAGGCCACCGGTGCAGACGAGTACGGACTCGAAGGTTGGCTTTGATGCGTTCCCGAATATGCGTCAGGTCTTCAAGAATAATCAGTTTTTTATTCTTGCTTTTCGCTTCGTTGACGATCTCACGACTCACGACATGGTTGACATGCGCCACATGGCGTCTTTCCCGGCGAGAAGCCTTCCGAAGGTGCTGTTTGGCACTTCGTGAGCCGTTGCGCTGAAGACGCGTACGCAAACTTTGCTTTTTATCGCGGTTGTGTTTGAGCTTGCCAGCCCTCCACAGTTTTCCCGTGGAAGCGGCAGCCATATTATTTTCTCCTACATCAACTCCCATCATCACTTCTTTCGTCTGAAGTTCTGAGGGAGAAACAGGTTGAACATCGTTTTCAATGGTAATGTGCAGTTCCCAAAAGTCCGGGCTTTTTCCGTAACCACGATGCAGCACGAGATTACTTTCTCTGCGAGTGCCCGAAGCGAGCAACAAGCGTTGGTAATCCCCTGGTGCCAATGTCGCTTCCGCTCGTCCTCGCAAGGTGTAGAGACGGACCGTACCGTTATCGCAGTAGGTGATCGTGTTTTTATCAAGATGCACGGAGGGATTTTTAAAACGAATCGTTTTGAGTTCCGACTCTTTCAACTGCTCTGGGTGATTGGCTAATTCAGCTTTATATGCCGACGAAACCGACCGAATCACATTGCACGCTAGTTGTGCTCCTAATGCTGGAAACATTTCGCGGATTTTCGAATAGGCCGCGCGGTGCAAAGAAAATCGTTGCCACAAACGGCTTTCTTTGTTTTTGCAGACGATGGGGACGACGAAATTGCAGGCATCCCGATAGAGTGCCTGGGTTTCTGATAATTTGGCAGAATCTTCAGGGCTGACCAATAGACGAACGCAGACCGTCCGATTAAGTTTCGTCAACTTAACCAGTTTACCGGCGTCCTTGGATGTGTTCAGTACTTTCAATGTACTTCCTTATCGTTTCTGCACTGACATTGCCTGCGGTTCCAACATAATACGAAGGCGACCACAGATGGCCATCCCTCAACTGTTTTTTCAGTTCAGGGTGTCTAACAAAAAGCGTTCTGGCCGAAGCTCCTTTAAAAATTTTCACCGCTTCAGCCACGGATATCGCCGGAGGAATACTTACAACAAAATGTACGTGATCCGGCTGTATCTCTTTTGACAAGATGGCAAACCCGCGTTTAGCACACACATCGTTTAATACTTCCGACAATGTCTCTGCAATTTTACCTGTTAAAATTTCCCTTTTGTACTTCGTGCAGACCATATGGTATGCCGTCTGATACACACAATTTCTTTGAAATACAATATCTACCATGCTTCTGATTTTATCTCTTGGTCAACTTGCCGCGATTCCTCTCGCGACTAAAGTCGCAAGTTTCCTCGCGGCATTTCTATGAAAACCGTGAACGCAAAAACACAATATGTCCGCAGCTACGGCTGCCAAATGAATGAGTACGATGCCTCTCGCATCGCCGATTTACTTCAAGATCGTTACCATCTCACGCGAGTCGATGCGCCTGAAGGCGCCGATATCGTCGTTCTTGTCACCTGTTCGATTCGTGAAAAGGCCCATGAGAAAGTTTTCTCAGATTTAGGGCGCCTTCGCGAAATGAAAAAAGAGCACCCCGAAATGCTGATTGCAGTGGGCGGGTGCGTCGCAAGTCTTGAAGGAAAGAACTTACTATCGCGTGCCCCGTGGGTTGATGTGGTCTTTGGGCCGCAGACTCTGCACCGTCTTCCTCTTTTAATTGAAGAGCGCTTAAGAACAGGTCGCTCGCAGGCCGATACTAGCTTTCCTGAGATTGAAAAGTTCGATTCCCTGCCTCCGCCTCACGTCGAAGGCGCAAGCGCCTTCTGTTCTGTGATGGAAGGCTGTAGCCACTTTTGCTCTTACTGCATTGTCCCTTACACGAGAGGCGCCGAAATCAGTCGCCCCGTGATGGATGTGTTAGTTGAGTGCGCCGAGCTCGCAAGCCAAGGCGTCAAAGAAGTGACTCTTTTGGGGCAAAACGTCAATGGCTATCGCGGCAAGACCCCCGATGGTGTTACAGCAGACTTTGCGCTTCTTTTGGAATACATCTCTGAAATTGAGGGTATCGAGCGCATCCGCTTTATGACAAGCCACCCAACGGAATTCACAGACCGCCTAATTGAGGCCTTCGGGAAATTACCGAAGTTAGCCAATCACGTGCATTTACCCGTTCAAAGTGGTTCCAATCGCATTCTTGAAGCGATGAAGCGCGGTTACACGCGTGAGCGTTTCTTAGAGCGCGTTGAAAAACTTCGCGCAGTAAGGCCGGGAATTTCTATTTCTACCGATATCATCGTCGGGTTCCCTGGGGAAACCGAGGAAGATTTCGAAGCCTCATGTTCCTTAGTGAAAGAGGCGGGGCTTGATGCAAGTTTCTCTTTTGTCTACTCAAAGCGCCCTGGGACCCCTGCAGCGCTTCTTGAAGATACAACGCCGCAGTCTTTGAAGATTCAACGCTTACAGTGCTTACAGGCGCAGATTGATGCGCAAGCACGAGCGATTTCTGAAGGAATGTTAGGTCACGTTGAGCGGTGTCTAGTCACAGGCCCTGCTCGTCGCGGCGAAGGATTGTTGAGCGCTAGGACCGATAACAATCGCGTTGTCAATTTTAAGGGCGATGCCTCACTCATTAACAAGATGGTCGATGTTCGTATTACCGAAGTCTTTACACACACTTTGGGAGGAGAACTTGTCTAACGCAACGCCTAACGGACGTACGGAATTGATTTTCACCTTCGAGGCGACTGCAGGCGAATTAGCCGCCCTCGTTGGGGCGCTTGAAGAAAACATTCACCATATTGAAAAGAGTTTTGATGTGGCAATTCATCGTCAGGGCCCTCGCTTTTCGATTGTCGGCGAGAAAGCGAGCCACGCCTTGCGTGTTTTAGAACTCTGTGGTGGACGGATTCGCTCTGGCGACGCCTTAAGTCTCGAGGAAGTCAATCTCTTATGCGTGGATGAAAAGCGCAATCAAAAGAATGCATTTTCCCCTGAAGTTGAGTGCCTTAAAACAAGAAAGATTGGATTAAAGCCTCGCACCCCGCATCAAAGAGACTACTTAAGAGCGATTCTTACGACCGATATTACGTTTGGGATTGGTCCTGCGGGAACGGGGAAAACGTATTTGGCTGTTGCGGCGGCCGTTGACGCTTACGAAAGAAATGTTGTCGAACGCATTGTTTTAACGCGCCCTGCGATTGAAGCTGGAGAGCGATTGGGCTTTTTGCCTGGCGACTTAGCGCAAAAGGTCGATCCCTATTTAAGGCCCTTGTATGACGCACTTTACGATTTGTTTGGTTTTGATCGCACGCAAAAACTCATTCAAAAGCAAGTGATTGAAATTGCTCCCTTGGCCTATATGCGCGGAAGAACGCTTAATAACGCCTTTGTGATTTTGGATGAAGCGCAAAACACCACAGGCGAACAGATGAAGATGTTCTTAACACGCATCGGATTTGGAACGCATGCGGTCGTCAATGGCGACGTGACACAGATTGATTTACCGCGAGGCGTGAAAAGCGGTTTGTCTGAGGCAAGCCGCGTTCTCAAAAATGTCCCTGGGCTTTCTTTTGTGCATTTTGATGCGGCCGACGTCGTGCGTCACCCATTAGTTGGGGCGATTGTTAGGGCTTACGACGCGGCGCGCGCCAAAGAGGAGGAAAAGAAAAATGGGTAAGGCGACTCTTGACTTTACAAGAACCGATGGCGCGAAAAAGCGGCTTCCAACACGGGCTCAAATGCGCGCCTGGATTGAAAAGGCCGCAGAAAGAAAGGTCGCTCTTTCAATTTGCTTTGTCGATGAATCTCAATCTCAAAAGTTAAATTATCAGTATCGGAAAAAGCGCCGCCCCACAAACGTTCTCACATTCGACTATGCGCATGAACCCATTGCTGAGGCCGACATCGTCGTTTGTACTCCTGTGATTGAAAAAGAAGCCAAAGAGCAGGGGAAGTCCTTTAAAGAGCACCTAGCTCATATGCTCATCCACGCCACACTCCACGCGCAAGGCTGGGATCACGCCACAGACGAGGAGGCCGAAGTGATGGAAGCCAAAGAAACCCGCCTTATGAAAAAGCTCGGGTTCGCAGATCCCTATTCCGATCGCGCTCGCGCCCACTAAAGAGGGATTGACGTGATGGGAATCCTCAAAGAAAAAGAAACGCTCATAGGGATAGGCCTCGCGCTTATCTTGGGAGCCGTTGCTTCTTTGGGGTTTTTCTATTCGCGTGCCTACTTTTGGACGGCATTGAGCCTTGTAGGCTTTATTTGGCTTTTAACCAAAGAGAGTTCTCCTAAAAGGGGAGCACTGATTGGCTTTTTCTTTGGATTAGCCTATTTTGCTTTGGGGCTTTCTTGGGTTTTTAAAGCGATTTACGTGTATGGAAACGCTCCGTGGCTTTTTGCAGCCGCAGCACTCGCCTCTTTAGCGGCGGCTCTTTCGCTTTTTTCCGCGCTCGTTGGGTTTATTGCTGTGCGTGTTGCGATGCCAGCGGCGATTAAAGCCTCGCTTTTTATCCCGCTACTTTGGGTTGCAGCTGAGTTTTTGCGGGGTGAATGGATTTGTAGCTTCGGGTGGCTTACTGTTGGATACGCCTTTATCGACACGCTTTTTTCTTCTTATGCCCCGATTTTGGGCGTTTATGGCGTGACGTTTGCCGTTTTTGCGGTGGCTGGCGCCGTTGTCGGAATCCTCTTAAAAGAAAAAGAAGGGGCCGGGCGCGTCTTAGCGGGCTTTCTCTGTGGTCTTGTTGTGATCGGCGCCTACGCTTTGGAAGACGTCTCGTGGTCAAAACCAGGATCACGCTTAGAAGTAAGACTCGTACAGCCCGATTTACCGTTGGCGTTAACCTCGAGCCTTGCGAAACAAAAGGCTTACTTGGAACGCGTCACACAGATGAGTGTGGCTCGCCCCATGGGCCGCCCCTTAGATTTAATCGTTTGGCCTGAAAGCGTTTTTATTACATTGCCTAACTATTTGCCCGCAGAACTTCGTGCGGCACCAGCTTTGTCTTCAATGCGCCAGGAGTGTTCTGTTCTTTATAACGCCTTTACGCAACCCAAAGCGCGTGAGATTAGTAATAGCCTCGTTTTAGCCAATGCCGATGGGAAAGAAGCGCTTATTTACACCAAGCGCCATTTAGTGCCTTTCGGAGAGCGCGTTCCTTTTGGGTTCCGCTGGCTCATTAACCTACTTGGTATCCCGATGGCAGACCAAACGGCAGGCGAGAATCCCAATGGAGAGGTCACTGTCGCTGGGATTCCTGCGGCCTTAGGGATTTGCTACGAAAACCTCTTTGCTGGTGAATTGCGCGATTGGTTTCGCGAAGGAAATCCCGAATTTATTCTTTACACGGCAAATTTGGGTTGGTTCTCAGAAAGCGCTGTTGACCAATTCACCCAAATGAGTCGCATGAGAGCGAAAGAATCTTCTCGCCCTCTTATTCAAGCGATGAATAACGGGGGATCGGCTTATATTGATGCGAAAGGCGCCATTGAGCGGCAAGTGGGGCTTGGGGCTCAAAACGTCGATTTCACGCTTTTTACTGCTAAGGGCGAAGTAACACCCTTTATGCGCTACGGATTCTTGGGGATTTTTGGCGTAGGCGTCGTCATTTCCCTTGTTATTCTTCTTTTTTGCGCGTTAAAACGCCGAAACTTCACGTTTTTCTCTCAAAAGCGGCACTAAGTCGCTAAAATCGAACCCCGATTGTGTGCGCCCGGGGAAAACGAATCCCTTTTTGGGCGCTTTCCCGTTATCGAGAAAGGTTTAGACCATCTGCGAAGGGTTTTTATGATTACATTTCAGGAAGTCATCCTGCGTTTGCAGGAGTATTGGAACAAGCAGGGCTGCGCGATTTTGCAGCCGATTGATATTGAAGTCGGTGCTGGAACAAGCCACACAGCAACGTTTTTGCGCGCCTTAGGGCCTGAGCCTTGGCGCGCGGCCTACGTGCAGCCGAGCCGCCGCCCAAAAGATGCGCGCTATGGCGAAAATCCCAATCGCTTGCATCAGCATCACCAATTTCAGGTTGTTTTAAAGCCGTCACCCGTGAATATCGTTGATATTTATCTTGATTCCTTGCGTTATCTAGGGATTGACACGGAAGTCAACGACATCCGTTTCGTCGAGGATAACTGGGAAAATCCCACGTTGGGCGCTTGGGGCCTAGGCTGGGAAGTCTGGATGAACGGCATGGAAGTGACGCAATTTACTTACTTCCAACAAGTCGGTAGCCTTGAATGTAAACCGATCACAGGCGAAATCACCTACGGGTTAGAACGCCTGACGATGTATCTACAGAACTGCGATAACGTTTTCGATCTCGTTTTCACAAAGCAAAAAGACGGTCTTGGTCGCGAACATACGCTTACCTATGGCGACGTTTTCCATCAAAACGAAGTCGAGCAGAGCCACTACAACTTTGAAGCAAGTGATCCGGAAAAGCTCTTTGCCCAGTTCGATTACTTTGAAAGTGAAGCCAAGCGCTTGATGGAATTAAAGCTTGCGCTTCCTGCCTATGAAATGGTCTTAAAGGCAGGCCACACATTTAACCTCTTGGATGCGCGAGGGGCGATTTCGGTTACGGAACGCGCCGCCTACATTGCTCGCATCCGTAACTTTAGTCGCGCAGTGGCTCAGAGCTACTACGAATCTCGTGAGCGTCTGGGATTCCCGATGCTGCATGCCGAATAATGGGGTGAGGGAAAAAGATTATGACGAGTTTACTTGTTGAGTTTCAAACTGAAGAGTTGCCGCCAAAAGCTCTAAAGAAGCTTTCTGAGGCTTTCGCCAATGGTGTCAATGACCGCTTGCGTGCTAAACACTTTTTAGGAAACGCCTCTGAGATGCGTCCCTTTGGGTCGCCGCGCCGCATGGCTGTTCTCGTTACAGACGTTTTAGCGAAGTCGCCTGATGAACCTTTTAGCCAGAAGTTGGTCCCGGTAAAGATTGGTTTAAATGAGGCTGGAGTTGCAACACCTGTTTTAGTTAAGAAGATGGCCGCTTTAGGTCTTACAGCGCCCGTTTCTGAACTCAAGCACGTTAACGACGGAAAGAACACCTATCTTGTTTACGAAGGCGTGCGTGCGGGAGAAGACCTTCATAAGGGATTGCAAGAAATCCTTGAAGAGACTGTGAAGGCGCTTCCGATTCCGAAGGTGATGAATTACCAATTAGCCGATGGCGTGACAACGGTGCAGTTTGTGCGCCCTGTGCGTCACTTCACGGCTCTATATGGAAAAGATGTTTTAGACCTTACGCTTTTTGGCTTAAAGGCAGATCGCGTGACTTCTGGCCATCGCTTTCACACCAAGGGGCTCATTACGATTCCTGAGGCCGATGCCTACGAAGAAGTCCTTTATAAAGAAGGAAAAGTTGTTGCCAACTACGCACGGCGCCGCGAGATTCTTGTCAATTGCTTAAAGGCTGAAGCCGAGAAAGCCAAGGGCACTCTCATTGCCCCTGAAGCCCTAATCGACGAAACGAACTCTTTAACAGAGTGGCCCGTCGTTTACACATCGAGTTTTGAAGAAAAGTTCCTCGATGTTCCTGAGGAGTGCTTGATTCTCACGATGCAGACCAATCAGAAGTATTTCCCGATGCGTAATGCCGCAGGAAAACTGATGAATCTTTTCTGCTTAGTTTCTCACTTAGAAGCCAAAGACGGCGGTGACGCTATCCGCGCAGGTAACGCCCGCGTTGTGCGCGCTCGCTTAGCTGACGCTGAATTCTTCTATCGTGAAGACTGCAAGGCTACGCTTGAAAGCCGCGTTGAGGGCTTAAAGCATGTTGTTTATCACAATAAGTTGGGTACGCAGTTTGAGCGTATGCATCGCGTAAAGGCTTTGGCTGGAAAGATTGCTTCTAAGATTGGAGCCAATCAAGAAAAAGCCGAACGCGCCGCGATGTTAGCCAAAACTGACCTTCGCACACTGATGGTTGGCGAATTCCCAGAGCTTCAAGGCATCATGGGTGAGTACTACGCGAAAAACGATAAGGAAGACCCAGAGGTTGCCTTAGCGATTCGTGAGCACTATGCGCCGCGCTTTGCGGGCGACGCTCTTCCGAGCACCCTGGTGTCGACTGCTGTGGCACTTGCTGACAAGATGGAAACCTTAAGCGGTATGTTTGGTATCGGTCAGATGCCAACAGGAGACAAAGATCCCTTTGCCTTGCGTCGCCACGCCTTGGGCGTTCTTCGTATGATTATCGAAGGTAAGCTTGGGTTAGGTTTAGATGACCTTGCCTCAATGGCCTTTGCCATCGAAACTGAAGTTTCGGGAGTCAAAGATGCTTCTGAAGCCCTCATTACGTTCTTCTTAGATCGCTTGCGCGTCATGATGCGTGAAGAGCACTTCACGGCGCAAGAGGTTGAAGCTGTTTTAGCCAAACACGTCTTAAAGCCTGCAGACTTCGTGCGTCGCATCGAGGCTGTGAAGAAATTTACGATGCTTCCTGAGGCGGCGAGCTTATCGGACGCCAATAAGCGTATCTGCAACATCTTACGCAAAGTCGAAGGCGCGATTTCCGATACGATCGACGAGAAACTTCTTGTTGAACCTGCGGAAAAAGAGCTTTACAAAGCGCTTTGCGAGCATGAACCTGTTGCGAAGCTCCTTTATGAGAGCGGTGGCTACGAGGGAATGCTTGCGTCATTGACGCCATTAAAGGCACCCGTGGACGCTTTCTTTGCTGACGTGATGGTCAACGCAGAAGATGCGGCGGTTCGCGCAAACCGTCAAGCACTCTTAAAGCGCTTAGGCGGTTTGATGAATAGCGTTGCTGAGCTTTCGCTTCTTGCAAGCTAAAAGGACAAGTTGGGCCATGCGGTATTTGCGTGCACTCCTTTATTACGGCGTGCTTTTGCTTGCGGCTATTCCCGCTGGCATAGGTTGCGTTATCGCTTGGCCTTTTGTCGACGCTAGAAAACGCTTTGACTGGTTTGGCCGCCCTTGGATGCGCTTTGCCTTAAGTTCAGGCCGGGCTATCTGCGGATTGGATTTTGAAGTCCGCGGAAAAGAAAATCTTCCGCCCTCGAACTCTCGTGTTGTCATTTTCTGCAAACACCAATCGGCGTGGGAAACGTTCTTTCTTCCTGCGTGGATGCCAAAGCGTGTGGCTTACGTCTATAAGAAGTCTCTGCACTGGATTCCGTTTTTTGGATGGGCAGTTAAGTCCATGGAAATGATTCCGATTGATCGCAAAAACGGCAGAAAGTCTTTCGAGCAGATTCTTGTCGGTGGCCATAAGCTACTTAATCGCGGCTGGTGGGTCGGAATTTTCCCCGAAGGAACGAGAACGGCTCCTGGAGCAAAGTCCGTTTATAAGACTGGCGGCGCACGTTTTGCAGTGCGGGAAAAAGCGCTTGTTCTTCCCGTTGCTGTGAATTCAGGGGAATTTTGGCCTAAGAACTCTTTTGGAAAGATTCCAGGGAAAATCATTGTTTCAATTGGACCTGCGATTCCAACAGAGGGCAAAGATTTCGCTGAAGTTAACCGTCAAGTGAGCGAATGGATTGAAGCCGAAGTTCGAAAGATTGGCAATCCTCGTTTTTATCAGCACTAATTAAAATAGGTGCCATGACAGATCCTTTCCAGTTTTCTTTATTTGGTGAGGATGAGGCGCCTTTAAGTAAGCCATCTTCGCCCATCACAAACCCAATCAAAGCGGATTCCAACTCGCGAGAAACAGATTTTCACCCTGTTCTTACCCGAGAAATTCCCTATACGTTAAAGCGGGTTCGTGCCCGTTCAATCCACCTAAGAATTGGTGTCAATGGTTTAGAGGTGACTGCTCCCAAATGGGTGAGCATTCGTGCCATTGAAGAAGCGATTGAAGAAAAACGCGCATGGATTGAAAAGAAGATGGCCGAGCGTGATGCCTGGCGTAAAGAAGAGGGCATCAGTTCCATGCGGTTTGAGGAAAAGGGGCTCATTCCCTATCGCGGAAATCGCGTTGAAATCTCTTTAGGGCACGCCAAAACAGAATTACTTTCCGATGGAAAAACGCTTGCTGTGGCGCTTCCACAAGGGGCGGATACCACACGCATCCGTGAAACTGTGAGAGCTTGGCTTTATGCGAAAGCTGAAGAGTTAATTGGCGAGCGCTTAAAGTTTTATTCAGAAAAAACGGGACTTACGCCTTCTTCTTGGCACCTAACAAATGCTCACGGACGCTGGGGCAGTTGCTCAGCCAAGCGCGTTGTGAGGCTTTCTTGGCGCCTTATTTTCTTCACAGACGATGTAATCGATTACGTTGTTGTTCACGAACTCACGCACTTAGCGCATATGGATCATTCAGCGGCATTTTGGAAGGATGTTGAAGCGGTCTATCCGAATTACGTCGAGACGCGTACAAAATTAATGGGCGTTCCTTTGGGTGAGCTTGTTTTCTAGGCACGGAATTGCCCGTCCTTTTCCTGCGCTAGAGTCAGTTATTTCACATTGATATATTTGAATAATTTTATTTATTGACCTTGCCGCAGGCGATTGTGGTAAAGTTCGGTAGAAAAGTGGGAAAAAGTGGTTTTTTCCCACGGCTTTTTGTCTCATTTTTTCCTTACCGAGGAAATCGTCGTGTTTCAGGGAACGTCGCTACTAACATTGGATGCAAGGGGTCGTATTGGTATCCCTGTGCGCCATCGTGAGGCGTTTAAAGACGTGCTTGTCACACTAACGCGTCACCCTGATGGCTGCGTACTCTTATACCCGAGAGCGCTTTGGGAAGAAAAACGCGCTGCTCTTGCTGCGTTGCCTTATTCGGCTCGCAACTTCCAACGTATTGTTCTTGGGAGTGCCGTGGATTTAGAGCTTGACTCTGTGGGACGTCTTTTAATTCCTGTCGAACTTCGAACGCTTTGTGGCTTAAAGCGCGATGTTTCTCTTGTTGGTCTTGGAGACCACTTAGAAATCTGGGATGCCAAGCGACTTCTTGAGATAGAAAAGGCCAGTATCAAAGATGGGTTCGGTGAAGCAGCCGAAAACTTCAAGTTCTAAAGGGGCCACCAATGACAGTGTCGTGCGATATGCCAAGCCCCTTAAAGCATCGGCCTGTTATGCCTTGTGCGGCCGATACCTATCTCGTGCGCAATCCTGATGGCATTTATGTGGATGCCACATTCGGTCGTGGGGGGCACACACGCATCATTTTGAGTCAGCTCTCAGACCGAGGGCGTCTTTTTTCTTTTGATCGCGACGAAGAGGCTCTTTTGGCCTCAAAGGCAATCGAAGATTCTCGCTTTACGATGATAAAGGCGCCATTTTCCTCGATGAAAGAAGCATTGGCCGAGCGTGGCATCAATCACGTCGATGGCATCTTGATGGATATTGGCGTAAGTAGCCCACAAATCGATGATCCGACGCGAGGCTTCTCGTTTCGCTTTGATGGCCCCTTGGATATGCGCATGGACCAAGATAGCGGGATTACGGCTGCTGCCTGGCTACAAGAAAAAAGCGAAGAAGAAATTGAGCATATGGTTCGTGAGTACGGTGAAGAACGCTACGCCAAAGCCATTGCTAGGGCCATTGTGCGAGAAGAAAAAGTCAATCCCATTGAGACGACCTCACACTTAGCAAGTCTTATTGAGAGAACGGTCCCGAGAAGCCATAAGGACGCAGGTCAACACCCCGCAACGCGGACTTTTCAAGCGCTACGTATTGCCGTGAACGACGAATTAGGCGAATTAAAGAGGGCGCTTTCTGCTGCAGGAGACCTTCTTAATCCAAATGGTCGCCTTGTGGTTATTTCCTTTCACTCGCTTGAAGATCGCGTGGTAAAACGCTTTTTCGCTAAAGGCGCCCACCGCGAAACACTCATTGATTCTCGCTTAGTTTTAAAAGAAAGCGAGATGCCAAAACCCTTTTGGGTCGAGTGCGAAAGAGTCTTGCCTGACGAAAAAGAAACTAGCGAAAACCCAAGGTCTCGAAGCGCCGTTTTGCGTGCTGCAACGCGAACCGATGAACCTTGGAGCGAGGAGGGACTATGAAATTTGACCTCTCTCGGTTTTCAGATCGCGTGCTCTCTTTAGTGACACTCTTGAGCGCCATCGTACTTTTTGTCAGTTCCTTTTATTTGGTGCAAACGCAGTACAAAGTTCGCCTGCTCACAGCAGAAAAAGAGCGTGCTGAACGCGTGCGTCACGCGCTTTTGGATGAGTCAAGCCAGTTAACGCTTGACCTATCGCGAGCCGCATTGCCGCGCTACGTCGTTAGCCGCGCAACGGAATTGGGATACGTGAATGCGGATGTGAGAAACACCGTGATGATTCAGGTGCCCGCTTCTCAGTTTGGTCGTATTCGTCTTGAGGTGCGCAAATGAAGCAATTCTTAAGACGAATCGCACATCGCTTTTACGCTAAGGGCGTAGAAATCTTGCATGCCGATAGCGCCCCGAGACGCAATGAGCAGCAAGGCGAAGAGGCGATGCTTGGGACGCAAATTCCCACTAACCGTAGCCGTTGGGCGTTTTGCTTGATGGTCGGAGCCTTTGCGGCATTGCTCGTTCGGTCAGCGTATTTACAGTGCGGAATTCAAACCGAGTTCTTACAAAAGAAAGGCGAAGAGCGGTACGCTCGGACGATTTCTGTTCCCGCGCAACGCGGTCGAATTCTTGATAGAAACGGGATTGTGCTTGCAAGTTCGATTCCGGCAAAGAGCATTTGGGCTATCCCCTCGGAAGTGCGTCAAGCTAAACCTGAGCAATTAAAAGAGTTGGCGCATTTGTTGGAGATGCCCGTCACGGAACTCTTAAGTAAATTAGGCGAAAAGAAAAATCGTACTTTCGTTTACTTAGCGCGAAAAATCGATATAGATACGGCGCAAAAGGTGAGCGAACTTCGCGTCCCTGGAATCTATGACGAAGAAGAAGCCAAGCGCAATTACCCCGATGGAGAAGTTTCTGCGCACGTTGTCGGCTACACCGATACAGACAATCACGGCCGAGAAGGAGTGGAGCTTGCGAGCGACACAATTCTTTGCGGCGAAAAAGGCATGCGTTACATCATTCGCGATCGCTTAGGACAACGTATTGATGACGCCTGGTTAAAAGAAGCCACGCGTGGGCGAGATGTCGTGCTTTCCATTGACTCACGTTTGCAGTACATCGCTTATAAAGCGCTAAAGCAAGCCGTTGAAGCGACGCGCGCCAAGGCTGGAGCCGTTGTCGTTGCCGATGTTCACACAGGAGAAGTCCTTGCGATGAACAACTGGCCTTCTTACGATCCCAATCAACGTAAAGATCTTCGTATTGAAAACGTGCGCAATCGCGTCTTAACCGACATGTTTGAACCCGGGAGCACGATGAAACCTTTTGCGATTGCAAAGGCCTTAGACCTTGGCATTGTCCGCCCCGACACGCTGGTTGAAACAGGTCCTGGCTTTTTGACAATTGGCGACAGAACAATTTCCGATACGCATAACTACGGGATGCTGACAGTGAGCCAAATCGTCTCAAAGTCTTCGAACATCGGAACCTGCAAGATTGCATTTGAAATTAAAAATGAAGATCTTTGGGCAACCTACGATGCTTTAGGTTTCGGGAAGGCGCCGAACGTGAATTTCCCAGGCGCGATTCGCGGCAAATTGCGTCGTGGCAATCTCTGGCGCCCCATTGAGAAAGCCACGATTTCGTATGGCTACGGCATCTCGGTTTCTTTAATGCAATTGGTGCGTGCCTACACAGCACTCGCTCGCAATGGCGATGTGATTGATCTCACATTTAAAAAGAGCCCGAAGGAAGCAATCGGCCAGCAGGTGTTTCGCCCAGAAGTCGCGCGACAGATGCGTGCGATGATGAGTAATACGGTGCTCTCGGGTGGCACCGCGCAGCGCGTCAATATTCAGGGCTATACCGTTGCAGGTAAGACGGGAACCGCGAACAAACTGCGTGACGGCAAGTACGTCGATAAGTTAGCTGTGGGGAGTTTCGTTGGCATGGCGCCCGCAAGCCACCCGCGACTTATTGTCGCCGTGATGATTGATGAACCAAGCCGCGGCAGTTACTTTGGCGGCACGGTGGCAGCTCCCGTTTTCAATGAAGTGATGGCAGGCGCCTTGCGCTTAATTGGTGTCAATCCCGATGCGCCTGAATACACAGCGGGGCCTGGTGTTGCGATTCGAGGGATGAGGCATGATTGAGAGTCAAGATTGGCGCAGTGCGGTTAACCAATGGTTAAAAAAGCGCACACAGACGGGAGCCCATTTACGAATCGATTCGCGCGATGTGTGCGCAGGAGACATCTTTGTCGCATTAAAGGGTGCCAAAGTTGATGCCTTAAAGTTTTTGCCTGTCGCAAAAGCCAAAGGAGCGCGTGCCGCACTGATGGAAAAGCGCACCGAAGGACTTCTCCCTTGCGAGCTTGAGTGTTTAGAGGTTGAAAACTTAAGAGAACGGTTAGGTGCCATTTCTTCAGACTTTTACGGCAACCCTTCTAACGACCTCTTTGGTATTGCTATCACGGGAACCAATGGCAAAACAAGTACAAGTCACTGGTGCGCCACACTCTTAACGCATTTGGGATTCCCTTGTGCGGCAATGGGGACGATTGGAACGTTCTTTAAGGGGACGCCGATTAAAGCTCCGGCACTAACGACTCCCGATGCCGTGAGTATGCAGGGTCTCTTTTACGACCTAAAGGAAGCGGGAGCTAAGGCTTTCGCAATCGAAGCGAGTTCCATTGGTTTAGATCAAGGGCGTCTAGAGGAGACGGCGATTAAGACCGCGGTCTTTACAAACTTAACGCGCGATCACCTTGATTACCACAAGACAGAAAAAGCCTACGCAGAGGCTAAAGCCAAACTCTTTGGCTTTAAGACGCTCAAAAGCGCTGTGATTAATTTAGATGATGCGTTTGGTCGTGAATTAGCGAAGCGCGCTCAGAGCCGAGGGTTACAAACGATTGGCTATAGCGTAAAGGGCGCATCAGAAGAAACCCACATCGCAGGCGTTATTCCTCTTATGGCTCAAAACGTGCACTCGGAATCCGATGGCATGGTTTTTGAGGTGATTTGGGAGGGAAAGACCTATACCTTGCACGCCAAAGTTTTAGGCCTCTTTAATGTGTATAACTTATTAGCTGTTGCGGGTGTTGCGCTTACTGCGGGCCTTCCCCCTGAGGTGGTTTTTGCGCAGTTAACGGAACTTACGCCCCCGGCGGGTCGTTTGCAGCTTTATACGCGGCCAGGTATGCCGATGGCTGTGGTTGACTATTGCCATACGCCAGACGCGATTGAAAAGGCGCTTTGCGCCTTGCGGCCGACAGCGACAAAGCGGGGCGGAAAGTTGTGGATTCTTTTTGGCGCCGGTGGCGACCGAGACCACGGAAAACGCCCGCAAATGGCTTTAGTTGCCGAAAAGTTTGCCGACTGCATCGTTGTCACAAGTGACAATCCGAGGTCGGAATCGCCCGAGGCGATCGCGAAAGACATTGCCGCTGGGTTTCAAGACGCAAAACCGAGTTACATCCTCAATCGCCGAGAAGCGATTGTTGAATCCTTTTGCAAGGCTGACGCGAAAGACGTGATTCTTATCGCGGGTAAAGGCCACGAGGACTATCAAGAAATTGAAGGCATCAAACATCATTTCAGTGATGCCGAGACAGTGCGTGAAGCAGCCAATGAGCGCTTCGTGCGAGAGAGTAGGAAATAATGCAAGAAGCTGTCAATCAAAATTGGACACTGCCCCGCTTAACTGAGGCCCTATCAGGACTTGTGAAAGAAGTCCGAGGAGCAAGCGGGCGAACGTTTACTCAAATTGCGACTGACTCAAGAACGATTGAGCAGGGAGAGGTTTTCCTTGCACTGCGTGGAGAAAAATTCGATGGCCACGCGCATGCGGCAGAAGCTGTGAAGAAAGGAGCAGCAGCCCTTATTGTTGAAGAAGCAATCGATACCGATGTCCCGCAGATTGTCGTGCGTGATACGCGCGAAGCTTACGGAGCATTAGCTCGGGCTTGGAGGTCTCAATTTGCGATTCCTTTGATTTCTGTTGTGGGTTCCAACGGGAAAACGACAACAACACAAATGATTGCTTGCATCCTGCGTGAAGCTGTTGCAAGCGAAGCGGCCTCACTAGCGACCGAAGGAAACTTTAATAACGAAGTCGGAGTACCTCGCATGTTGCTTCGCTTAACAAGCGAAACAAAAATCGCTGTGATTGAGGCTGGGATGAATCATTCGGGCGAAATGGCACGCCTTGCTAGTTGGGTAAGACCCACTGTTACTGTAGTCACAAACGCACAACGCGAACACCAGGCCTATATCGATGGTGTTGCAGGATCGGCACGCGAAAACGGCCTCATGATTGTGGCGCTTTCTGCTAAAGGGACAGCGGTTTTACCGTTAACGGATCCCTCATTGAAGATTTGGTTTGACTACGCTAGAGCAAGAGGGTGCTCGGTTTTGACGTATGCGGCAAATGCCGATGGCGCCTATGTGAAAGCCTTTCGCCAAGGCGAAAAACTTGTGATTCAAACGCCAAGTCAATCGATTGAAACGACGCTTGCGATGGCAGGAGACCACGCGGTGCACGATGCGGCAGCAGCGGCGGCTGCAAGTCTAGCCGCTGGAGTGAGTCTAGAAAGTATTGCAAGGGGGTTAGCGGTGTTTCGTCCTGTGAAGGGCCGTGGCCGCATGTATCGCTTAGCCAATGGCTCCGTTTTAATCGATGAATCCTATAACGCCAATCCCGATAGTATGCGTGCGGCAATCGATGTGTTGTCTCAAATGCCCGCTCCCCGCGTTTTGGTTGCAGGCGAAATGGGTGAGTTAGGAGACTTGTCGAACCAATACCACGCCGAGATTGTGAAATATGCCCGTAGTAAAGGGATTGAGGGGCTTCTTACGACAGGAGCCGCTTTCCGAGACGCCACTGCTCTTTTTGGCGCAGGTAGTTTTTACTACGAAACGCGAGAAGCGTTAGGAGTTGCCCTATTTAAGGCACTTGATAAGCCCTGCAGCGTTTTAGTTAAAGCAAGTCACTACGTGGGGCTAGACGCGATTGTGAAAGCGATTTTAGAAACCGATGATGCCGCAAGCCACGACGCGATGTAAGCGAAGAAAAGGAACTTTGGGATGCTATTAAGTCTATTTCAATATCTCTCTGAGAGCGTGCGCGCTTTTAGCGTTTTTAATTATTTAAGTCTCAGAGCATTGATGGCAGCGCTTACCGCAATGGCAATCGGCTTTTGCGCGGCTCCTTGGGTGATCCGCGAATTAAAAGCCTTAAAAATCGGGCAAGCCGTACGAAATAATGGCCCGAAGACCCACTTAGCCAAAGACGGCACCCCCACGATGGGTGGCGTTTTGATTTTAGTGAGTATCGGAATCTCCACGCTCCTTTGGATGGATCTATCCAATCGCTTCGTGTGGGTGGTTCTCTTTGTCACGCTTTGCTATGGCCTTGTTGGTTGGTCAGATGACTATCGCAAAGTCGTGCATCATGATCCGCATGGGATGAGCGCCAAAGAAAAATTCGCTTGGCAAAGTTTGGTGGGATTTTTCGCTGCGGTTTATCTTGCGTTTGCTGTTTCGATGCCAGAAGACACGGATGTGTGGGTTGCGGTTGCCCAGTGGGTGGAAAGCGGATTTGCGAGCAACCAAGTTTCTAAGTTGGACTTAATCGTTCCATTCTTTAAGCAGATTGCCTTTCCCTTTGGTATTTGGGGATTCATTGTTTTGACCTACATCGTGATTGTGGGAACTTCGAATGCCGTCAATCTCACCGACGGCCTTGACGGCCTCGCGATTCTCCCTTGCGTGATGGTGGGATCGGCACTTGGAATCTTCGCTTACGTTGCAGGGCGTCCTGACTTTTCGAGCTATTTACTTTTCCCGTATATCCCAGGTGCAGGAGAACTCGTTGTTGTGTGCGCGGCGCTAGCCGGAGCTGGACTCGCTTTCTTGTGGTTTAACACGTATCCGGCAGAAGTCTTTATGGGAGACGTGGGTGCTTTGGCTTTGGGCGGATGCTTGGGGTGCGTCGCTGTGATTGTTCGCCAAGAGATTGTGCTTGCGATTATGGGCGGGATCTTTGTTGTTGAAACGCTTTCAGTGATGATTCAGACAACGTATTTTCGCTACACACACGGAAAACGCTTCTTTTTGATGGCTCCCATTCACCATCACTTTGAATTAAAGGGCTGGAAAGAAACGCAGGTTGTTGTGCGCTTTTGGATTATTACCTTTATTTTGGTTTTGATTGGCTTGGCTACGTTAAAGATTCGCTAAAAGAGAATCCGAAGGGATAAGAAAGAGATGCAAAAGGCTTTAGTTCTCGGGGCAGGGGCCTCAGGGTTAGCAAGTGTGCGATTTTTAAAGCGTCGCGGTTGGGATGTTGCGGTTGCTGATACTCGTAAGGATCCTCCTGGAAGCGTGACACTCAAAGAGGAATATTCGGATGTCACTTTCACAGGGGGCGACCTTCCCCAAAGCCTTGTTGACGATTGCGATATGGTGGTTTTAAGCCCAGGACTTTCGCCTGAGCATTCTCTTGTAAGTCCCCTGGTTGCTGCTGCAAAAGAAAAAGGCAAAGACATCGTCGGAGAAATCGAGCTTTTTGCGCGAGAACTCGCGCGCCTTAAAGAGGAAAAGAACTACGAACCGAAAATCATCGCGATTACAGGTACCAATGGAAAGACAACGACAACACGTCTTGCGGGCCTTATGGTTGCCGAGGATAAGAAAAGCGTCTGCGTAGCGGGAAACATTGGTCCGAACGCGGTAGCTGAACTTGACCGGCTACTTGATGAAGAAAAACTTCCTGACTATTGGGTTTTAGAGCTTTCGAGCTTTCAATTGGCTACGACAACGAGCCTAAAAGCAGATGCCGCTGCGTTTTTAAATCTCACGCAAGATCACGTCGATTGGCATGGCTCGATGGCCGAATACGAGGCGGCGAAATTACGCATCTTCTCAAGCGATACGATTCGCGTGTTAAATCGTGATGACAAAGCCTCGATGCGCGCCAAGATTGATGGCGCTCAAATTCGCACATTTGGTGTCTCTGAACCAAAAGAACCTGGTGAGTACGGTTTAACGAACGATGGAGGCCTTTCCTGGCTTTCTGAAATTCCCGCGACGCGCGTTACGGGCCCAAAGCGTCGTAGTTTGCTCTTAGCGCCCGACCCTGTTGAAAAGCGGCTTTTGATGCCTGTTGCATCATTAAAGATTCGAGGGCAACACAACGCCATGAATGCCTTGGCCGCTATCGCTTTGGTTGAAGCTACTGGCGTGAACCTATCCTCTGCTCTTCGGGCCCTTTCGCAATTTGCGGGCGAATCGCACCGCGTGCAATTTGTCTTAAAGACAAATCGTGGTGTTGAATTTATCGATGACTCCAAGGGCACGAATGTGGGAGCGACGTGCGCGGCGTTAATTGGCCTTGGCGCCACGGGGCAAAAGTGTTCTCTTATTCTTGGAGGGGACGCTAAAGGGCAAAGTTTTGAAGATATTGCTGAGGCGGTGGCTGCCTATGCGCGCCACGTCGTTTTAATTGGACGTGACGCCAAATTTATTGAACCTGCCTTAGCCAATACGGGAGTTCCTGTCACAAACGCTGGGTTTGATTTTGAAAAAGCGATTGATCTTGCGTACGCGGCAGCGCACGAAGGGGACGCTGTGCTTTTAAGCCCTGCGTGCGCGAGTTGGGATATGTTTAAAAACTACGCCGAGCGTGCGGCTCGCTTTATTGCGAAAGCCAAAGAAATCGCATCTATTGAGGCTTAAGACTTGTGTTTGGAATCGGCCGAGAAAAAGACAAATCGCAAAGTGTCCCAGCGTGGGTCGGGGCCGATTCGAGCCTATTAGGTGGCAAAAGCTCACGAAGTAACAAACCCGAGGGCTTTGATGTTGCGGTTGCCTTAATTACGATTGCCCTTCTTGCCTTTGGTGTGTTGATGGTCTATTCGGCAACGATTTCTTTTGCCGACAACCCCAAATACCAAACAGACACGTACCACTTTGTCGCGCGCCAATGCCTTTGGATTGCCGTTGGGTGCGCGATTGGCTTTTTCGTCTATCAAGTCCCGATGCGCCTTTGGCGTCGTTCGGCTCCCCTTTTAGCAGGCGTCGCGATTTTCTTACTGATTGTGGTCTTAATTCCCGGGATTGGGCGCTCTGTGAACGGTGCTCGCCGTTGGATTGCCTTGGGGCCCGTGAGTTTTCAAGTCACAGAATTTGTAAAGTTCGCGATTTTGATTGCGGCCGCCGCTTTTACCGTCAAGCGCCAAGACTATATGCACTCGGTTACAAAGGGCTTGGGACCGATGCTAGTTGTGATGGTTGTGGTCGCAAGCTTGATTGGTTTGCAGCCTGACTTAGGGGCCACTGCTGTCATCATTGTGATTGCGATGGGTGTGCTTTTCCTCGGTGGGCTAGATAGCAAGATCTTCACGGTGGTTCTTGTCTTAGCGTTTACCTTTGGCATCTCGATGATTTATCTCTCGCCCTGGCGCTTAGAGCGCATGATCTCGTACTGGGACGTTTGGGCCAATGCTTACGGTAAGGGATATCAGTTAAGCCACTCTTTGATTGCCTTTGGTCGAGGCGAATGGTTTGGTGTGGGGTTAGGAGCCTCAATTGAAAAACTTCACTACTTACCTGAGTCGCACACGGACTTTATTGTTGCCGTGATTGCCGAAGAATTCGGCTTTATTGGAGTGGCGGTTTTAATTATCGCTTTCTACATTTTTGTGCGCCGTGCGTTTGCGATTGGAAGACAGTCTATTAAGCTCGATCGCGTCTTCTCAGGACTCGTGGCTGAAGGTATTGGGATTTGGATAGGATGTCAGGTGATTGTGAACTTGGGAGTCGCGACAGGCCTCTTGCCAACAAAGGGTTTAACGCTACCCTTTGTGAGCTACGGGGGCTCATCTCTAATCGCTACAATTGCCGCGGTCGCGCTTTTACTACGTGTGGATCGAGAAAACCGCGTTCTGATGCGAGGAGGACGAGTTTAGTTATGGGTGAAAAACATCTATTGATTGCGGCAGCTGGCACTGGCGGACACGTGATGCCAGGGTTAGCCGTTGCGCGCGAGATGGAAAAACGCGGTTGGCGTATTACGTGGATTGGAACTCAAACAGGGATGGAAGGCAATCTTGTGAAAAAAGACGGGATTGATTTCATTGGTTTGGACTTTCGCGGGATGCGCGGTCACGGAGCGCTCGCTTTTCTCAAGGGCGGCATAAAGCTACTTTTGGCTATTTTGAAATGCCGTTCTCTTATTAAAAAACTTAATCCCGATGTGTTTTTCACAACAGGGGGCTATATCGCAGTTCCCGTCAATGCGGGTGCGAAGGCCAATGGCGTGCCATCGGTTTTAATGAATTGCGACGCGGATGTCCTTTTGTCGACAAAGATGATTATGAAAAGCGCTGCGGCAGTCGCTTGTGGCTTTGATGGTGGCGCGAAAAGGCAAGCGGGAGCGCGAGGCATTGTGACAGGCAACCCCGTACGAGCCGATATTGAAGCAATTGAGGCGCCAGAGGAGCGTTTTCATGGGCGCACGGGAAAGCTCAATCTTCTCGTTTTTGGCGGAAGCCTCGGAGCCCAAGTCTTAAATGTCACGATTCCAAAGGCGCTAGCGCTTTTTTCTGAAGGTGAGCGCCCCACGGTCATTCATCAGTGTGGTGCTCGCTTTGTTAAAGAAGTAGAAAAGAGATATCACGATTTAGGCGTTGAGGCTACTGTCGTTGGCTTTATCGATGATATGGCTAAGGCTTATCGGGAAAGCGACTTGGTGATTTGCCGTGCAGGGGCAACAAGTGTTGCTGAACTTTGTGCGGCAGGAGCTGCGAGCTTACTTGTTCCGCTTGTTGTGGGGACCACCTCGCACCAGTTAGGTAACGCCAAATACATGAGTAAAAACGGCGCCTCGGTGATGATTGAGCAAAAGAACCTGACGCCAGAAGCGCTTTTTGAAATTTTGAAAAACGCCAAGCGTGAAAAGCTCCTAGCGATGGCCAAGAACGCTCGTAGCCTTTGTAGGCCTCATGCAGCAGCCGTTGTTGCAGATCAAATCGAAAAAGTTTCAGAAAAGTAAGCTCGTTAGCTTTAAAAAAACCGAGAGTATGTTATGAAGTTCGTTGTTAAGCATTTGCATTTTGTGGGTATTGGCGGTTCTGGTATGTGCGGCATTGCCGAGGTGTTACTAAACCTCGGGTATGTCGTTAGTGGGTCAGATATCGC
>CAVEMY010000006.1:33852-53628 GCA_963617005.1 Parabacteroides distasonis
GAATTTATCGTTGCTGAAGCAGACGAATCCGATGCCTCGTTCTTGAACCTAACGCCTGTACTCTCGGCTGTCACCAATATTGACTACGACCATATGGATACCTATGGTCATGACTTTAATAAGTTAAAAGAAGCCTTTGTCGAATTCTTATCACGCTTGCCGTTTTACGGCGTTGCCGTTCTTTGTACCGATGATGAGAATGTGCGTTCAATTGTCCCTTCTGTCACGCGTCGTGTGATTACCTATGGCGTCAATGAAAACGCCGATGTGCGTGCCATTGACATTCAACCAAACGGCACTCGGACGGCCTACACGGTTTTACGACCCAATCACGCGCCGCTTCCTGTGGTCCTGAATCTACCAGGGATGCATAACGTTGTGAATTCTTTGGCTGCCATTGCGATTGCGACTCTTGTGGGGGTAAGCGACGAGGCGATTGTGAAAGGATTGGCAGAATTCACTGGTGTTGGCCGTCGCTTTGCGCAGTACGGAGAAATCCCCTTAACAGATGACGCAGGGAAAAACATCGGAAGCTTTACGCTTGTCGATGACTATGGTCATCACCCACATGAAATCGCGGCAACGATGGCCGCTGTCCGTTCAGCCTGGCCCGATAAACGGCTCTTGATTGCATTCCAGCCGCATCGCTACACACGCACGCGCGACTGTTTTGAAGATTTTGTTAATCTTTTATCCAAAGCCGATGCGGTTGTGTTGGCTGATGTGTATCCGGCAGGAGAAAAGCCAATCTTTGGCGCTGACGGGCGAGCCTTGGCGCATGCGATTCGCTTAAGAGGACAAAATAATCTCATTTTCTGCGCAGATTTAAATGATGTACCAACAGCAATTCGTCGTTTGGCGCAAGACGGTGACGTGGTGCTCACGATTGGCGCAGGATCGATTGGCCGCGTGCCACAGATGCTCACGAAGGAGAAAAAATGATGACCAATATGAAAGAAAAGTTTGGCCATGTTGCCGTTTTGATGGGAGGCGTGAGTTCTGAGCGTGAGATTTCTTTGATGAGTGGCACGGGCGTCTTAAAGGCCCTTCAAAGCCGTGGGGTGGATGCGGTTTGCGTAGATCCTGCTGAAGGGATTGCGCGCTTAGTTACAGAAAAGTTTGACCGAGCCTACATAGCGCTTCACGGCCGCTTTGGTGAAGACGGAACGATTCAAGGCGTTTTGGAATATTTGCAGATTCCTTATACGGGAGCCGGTGTTCAAGCAAGTGCCATTGCTATTGATAAGGCCGCTACGCGCACTGTGTGGGCTGATGCAGGACTCCCTGTTGCGAAGGGTATGACGGTTCACAGCGCCGATGAGGCCGAGATTGTTTTGGATAAGTTAGGGGGCGACGTTGTTGTGAAGCCCTCTTGTGAAGGGTCTTCTATTGGTGTGGTGCGTCTTAAGGGCGCAACCCTTTCTGAACTCAAAGCGGCGCTTAGCGAAGCCCTTCAATTTGACTCGAGCGTTGTCGTTGAAGAACGGATTTTTGGTAAAGAACTCACTGTGGCGATTTTGGACGGCAAAGCTCTCCCTGTGATTGATATTCAAGCGCCCGATGGCGACTACGACTACAAGAATAAGTATTGGGGCAATGCCGTGCATTATGTCTGCCCGGCTGAGATTAATCCTACGACCTACAAAGAATTAAGTGCGGCAGCTGAAAAAGCCTTCGCAGCCTTGGGCGCCCGCGGTTGGGGACGCATTGATGCGATGATGCGTGAAGATGGCTCCTTTGTGCTTCTTGAATTAAATACAAGTCCAGGCATGACACCACACTCTTTGGTGCCGATGGCAGCACGCGAAGCCGGGATGAGTTATGAAGATCTTGTTATCCGCGTGTTAGAAAGTGCTGGTCTTGATCGGATTTCTAAGGAGCTTCAACATTAACGTAGGACGGGTGCTGTGAAAAAGAGGTTCGTCTTCGGGTTTTCTCTTATTGGCATTGCACTGTGCGGCTTCGCCGCCTATGCCATCGTGCAAAACCTTGTGCTACCTACCTTAGAGATTCGAGAACTCGTTGTCACAGGAGAAAAAGACGAACGCGCCATCAACGATGTGAGGCAGGCCGTAGAAAGCGAACTCGATGGAAGCTTTTTTTCGCAAGACCTCGAGCGAATTAAAGCAGCTGTCGAGCGCCTTACGTGGGTCAAATCCGTGACCGTGACAAGGCTTTGGCCCAATTCGGTTGATGTGACTGTGACAAGGCTTGAACCTGTGGCGCGCTGGGAAGACGGTCGCTTAGTTTCTGAGCAAGGCGTGGTGTACGTGCCGCTTGTGGAAGAGGCGGAGAAAACAAAGGCACTTCCACTTATTGTGGCCGATACCACGATGTTTGCGCCCGATGCGGTGAAGTTCTTGCCAAAATTTGAATTAATTGCGCAAAAAGTCGATGCGCACGTGCACGCTATTGCTGTAACGTATCGAGGAAGTTGGGCAGTGACGCTTGCGATGCCCAAGGCGGCAACTCTGCGTGTGGAATTAGGCAGAGCCACAGCATCTGATGTGATTTTTGATCGCTTAAGTTTAGTATTGGAAAATTACGCACGCGTTTGTGAAACGATGACATCGTGTCCGTCATTTATCGACGCACGCTATGAAAACGCCTTTGCAGTGCGTTTGCCATAGTGGATAATTGAGGTAACGAGGAACTCTTGTATGCAAGATACACAACCCGATAACATTATTGCTGCGATGGATATTGGCACAAGCAAGGTCGAAGTGGCCGTTGCTGACGTCAGTGTCCCTGGCGAAATCGATGTCATCGGTATTGGTAACGTCTCGTCCTTTGGTGTCGATGGCGGCTGCATTAAAGATGTGGAATTGGCGGTCGAATCGATTCGACGCGCAACCTCTGAAGCCTGTGAAACTTCGGGCATTTCAATTACACACGTAACGGCGGCCTTAACCGGTAAGGGCCTACATTGCATCAATAAGGTCGGAAAACTCGTTCTTGCTAACGACGAAGTTACAGAAGAGGATGTGAAAACCGCGACAAAACTCGCGATGATGTTCGATCCAAAGGTTCACGACACAGACACAGACCCCGCTCTTCGTAGTGAGGACGACATGGTTGTGATGCATTCGATTAAGGGCTATACGATCGATGATGACGACACCTTAATCGCAGACCCCGTTGGGATGGCGTGCTCGGTTTTAAAGGCGCACGTACATTTAGCGATTGGTTCAGAAAGTATTGCGTTAAATCTTATTAAGTGCATCCGTAAGGCAGGTCTTGACGTTGACGGCGTTGTGATGCAACCGTGGGCGAGTGCGGCAAGTTGCCTAACTCCCACAGAAAAAGAACTTGGTGTAGTTTTGCTTGATTTTGGAGCGGGAGCCACAGACATCGCGTGTTTTCAAGGCAATCAAATCCAATACACCGCCGTTGTCCCGATGGGAAGTAATCTTCTTTCTCGGGATATTGCATCGGTTTTGGGATGCTCTTTAGATGATGCCGAAGAAATTAAAGGCGTATATGCGCATATTGGTGTGCGCGACACGGATAGCTTTACGAAGATTCGCTATAAGCATGAGGCAAGTGGCGCCGAGCGTGAGGTCCCCGTCACAGAAATCGTTCGCATCACCGAGCCACGAGTCGCGGAAATCTTGCAGATCATTGCAACCGAACACTTAATGCGAGATAACTGGTTAGGGCGAGCGGCAAGCGGCATTGTGATCACAGGCGGCATGGCAAAGCTCCCAGGTCTTGTGAAGCTTATTAAGCAGCTCTATGGCCTTCCTGTTCGCATTGGAGAGCCCATCATGGTGCACTCAACGCGCTTTGCGTTAACCGATCCCGAGGACGCGACGATTATGGGTGTTTTATCTGAGGCGCGCCACCGCAGTGAAATGGGGATGCGACAGACCGTGCGAGCCCACACGGGCGTTTGGGGCTTTATTCGCAACATTTTTTACGGGGACTTTTCTGATTAAAGAAAAAACCTTTCTTGTGATCCACAAGAAAGGTTTTTAGAAAGTGGGGTGGGAAATGGGACTCGAACCCACGACAACCGGAATCACAATCCGGGACTCTACCAGCTGAGCTATTCCCACCATTAAATTTTTTGGCCTGCCCGGCAGGATTCGAACCAGCGACCCTCGGCTTAGAAGGCCGATGCTCTATCCAACTGAGCTACGGGCAGTTAAATCGCTTTGGTCGGGGTGAAGAGATTCGAACTCCCGACATCCTGCTCCCAAAGCAGGCGCGCTACCAGACTGCGCTACACCCCGCAAGAGGGGTGGATTATAGCAAAGGAAACCGAGTGCGCAAGAGCGATTTTGCCCGAAAAATTGCTCGTAAAGCGAGGAAAGAAACAAAAGTGAGTTTTTGATGGAAAAGACTGTAGCACTGAAATCCGTTAAGAGGCTTCTTGAGAATCTCCCAAGAGGGTGGGATGCGCCCATTGACGCTTTTTTCCAAAGCGCAACGGGAAAAACCCTCCTAAAAGCCCTTGCCAATCGCATCGAAGAAGGCACGACGATTTTCCCGCCTGACCCTTTTTATGGCTTGCGTCTTTTAGAGCCTAAGGACGTGCGCGTTGTGATTCTCGGGCAAGATCCGTATCACGAAACAGGGGAAGCAACAGGACTGGCGTTTTCAGTTCCAGCGAATCGCACGAAATTGCCTCCGAGCCTTAAAAACATCTTTAAAGAGATCTCTCGCGAGAGCGAGAGAAACGTAAGAACGAATGGCGACTTATCGGACTGGGCTAAAGCGGGTGTCTTACTTCTTAACACAGTACTTACGGTCGAAGAGGGGAGGGCCGCAAGTCACGCCAAACTTGGCTGGGAAACTCTCACAGACGCACTTTTAACACATTGCCTTACTGAGCAAAAGGAAAGCCCCATCGTCTTTCTTCTTTGGGGCGCGAAAGCCCAAGAAAAAGAAGAATTGATTAAGGAACACGCGAAAGGCCCCATTTTGATCTTGAAAGCCAATCACCCCTCTCCTTTATCGGCGCTTCGCCCACCCGTTCCCTTTATTGGGTGTGGCCACTTTGAAAAAGCCAATGCTTTTTTAGCCGAAAACGGGGCGAGAGCAATCGCTTGGAGTGGAGCTGAAGAGGGGCTTAAATTCTGAGAATTTCAAGGATTTTTGAAGCGACAAGAAAATTCTTTTTAAATCGGTGCGTTTTAAGCGTGAAAACGCCTCAAAAATAGACGATAATGTGCCATCTAGTTGTTTTGGCTGTTAGAAACCCAAGACTTGGTGGTTTTTGACTCATAAGGAAGAGCGATGCCCTTGCAGATTATCAACGATCAACCCGAATTATTTAACGCAGTTATCAAAGTCATCGGTGTCGGTGGCGGCGGCGGAAACGCGGTCGAACACATGATTGACAATGAGGCCCGCGGCATTACCTTTATTGCCGCAAACACCGATCAACAGGCGTTGAATCGCTCTCGTGCCAACATCATTATTCCGCTCGGCAAAACTGGTTTAGGCGCAGGAGCCCGCCCTGAAGTGGGCGCGATGGCCGCGCAAGAAGCAAGCGACAAGATTCGTGAAGCGCTCGAAGGCACGAACCTCTTATTTATCACTGCGGGTATGGGCGGCGGCACAGGAACGGGAGCTGCTCCCGTGATTGCCGATATCGCCAAGCAACTCGGCATTTTGACCATTGCTGTGGTCACAAAGCCCTTTGGCTTTGAAGGCATGCGCCGTATGCGTCAAGCGCAAGCGGGTATTGAAAACCTCAAAGATAAGGTCGATAGCTTAATTGTCATCCTTAACGATAAGCTTGAAGAAGAAGTAGGCGAAGACGCCACAATGCTCGATTGCTTTGCCGCGGCAGACGACGTTCTTTACAAGGCTTGTAACGGCATTGCAGAGATTATTCACACCCCGGGACTCATTAACGTTGACTTTGAAGACTTAAAGACGGTGATGGGTGCAAGAGGCACGGCGATGATGGGTACGGCAACCGCCTCTGGCGCGAACCGCGCTTTAGAAGCGGCGGAAAAAGCAATTACCTGCCCCTTGCTTGAAGGCGCGAACTTACAAGGTGCGCGTGGCCTTTTAGTGTATGTGACAGCGTCAGCAGCAACAATGAAGCAAAGCGAAGTGCGCGAAGTGATGTCGATTATGAAAAACTTCGTCAGCAAAGACGCCATCCAAATCGTTGGTACCGCTTTTGATAACGATATGGGTGAAGAGCTTCGCGTTACGGTTGTTGCCACGGGTTTGGATTCTCCTGAGCCCACGCAAGAAATTGGTGCGATGCCCAATCTTTTTCGAAAGAGCGTTCAAGAAGAAGTAACGGCTACAGCGCCCGCTGATTTTGCTTTGCGTACGGAGGCGGCTCCCGCGCAAGCAACAACTTCGGCCGCTCCCGTAGCGCCCACTGAACCCGTAGCGGCACCAGTTGAGCCGAAACCAGCCGTTCAGCCTCAGCAACCGACATCTTTCTGGAAGACATCGACGCTTGGCGGCCCCAAAGGTTTTGAAGTGCCGACCTTCTTACGCAATAACGGAGATAAGTAGTTCAGGATGAAGCAACACACGCTAAAAAACGCCGCTGAAGTTCGTGGCATTGGTTTGCATTCGGGTAAAGAAATTCGGATGCGGCTTCTTCCTGCGCCCGTGAATTCTGGGATTCGTTTTTGTCGCACGGATTTAAATCCTGCGGTTGTGATTCCAGCTGAAGCCACTCGCGTTAACGATACGCGACTTGCCACAGCTCTATTTGAAGGGACGACTTACGTCTCTACTGTCGAACACTTGATGAGCGCTTTGTGTGGGCTAGGAGTCGATAATGCATTAGTCGAAGTCAATGCCCCAGAAACACCCATTTTGGATGGCTCGGCTTTGGGTTACATCGAGTTAATCGAAAAAGCAGGGATTGTCGAGCAAGACGCAGAACGTCGTTATGTGCGAGTAAAGAAAACCGTTGAAGTTCGCGATAACGATAAGTTTGCCAAGCTTGAACCCGCTGAAAATTTTGAAGCGACCTTTACGATTTCTTTTGGTCACCCTGTGATTGATAAAACGATTCAAGAAGCGACATTTAATGCGGCAACAGATGACTATGTGAAAACCGTTGCCTACGCAAGAACGTTCTGTTTGGCGCGCGACGTTGAAAAGATGAGATCTGTCGGTCTTGCAATGGGTGGCTCTTTAGAAAACGCCATCGTCATTGAAGATAGCCGCATCATGAATCCAGAAGGGCTCCGTAAGGAAGATGAATTCGCGAAGCATAAGCTTATTGATTCAATCGGAGACCTTTACGTTTTAGGTCACCCACTCAAAGCCAAATACAGTGCCTATAAATCCGGGCACGGCTTAAACAATCAGCTCTTACGCAAGCTCTTAAGCGAGAAAGACGCTTGGGAATTTGTCTCCTAAATTGATTGCGAGTCTAACGTCCTATCGCGTTAGACTCAAAAATCAAAATCCCTTAGTTTTCATCTGCGACAACGACAAGTTGCACAGATCTTCGCCCCATATAGTTGTTGATCTCGGGCTTATAGGCTAAGCGCACATGCGTGGGAAGCGGCGCACTGTGCCGGAAATACACAGCATCAAATCGCTTACCATCGAGCTCAAGCCAAAGCTTTAAGTGTCCGCCTTTAAGCACGCGTTGACTGAGGACCGTGAAGTCATTGGCAAAAAGAGGCTCATCAAAACCCTGTCCCCAAAGCCGCTGGTTAATTGCATCGATTAAAAGAAAGTTAATGTCCTCGCTTCTTAGTGCGCCATCGACTGCAATGTCGTTTTCAAGCGTCTTTTCTGTCGTAAGTTCGCTTACAGCTTTCTCAAAAAGGGTTGTAAAGCGCTCAAGATTCTCTTTATGGATTGTGAGGCCCGCAGCCATTGCGTGGCCTCCAAATCGCACCATAAGGCCTGGAGCCGCTTTCTCTACGGCTTCTAACGCTTCCTTTAGGTGAAGCCCCTCCACAGAGCGCCCAGAGCCCTTTAGAACGCCTTCTTCGTCAAGCGCAAAAGCAAGTACAGGACGGTGAATCTTTTCTTTTACGCGGCTTGCAACAAGCCCCACGACACCCTGATGCCAAGAATCATGAAAAAGGACAAGGCTCGCGCGATGTTCGGTATCGATACTTTTAAGAAGAGAAAAGGCTTTTTCTTGCATCATCTCTTCTAGGTCACGCCGCTCGCTATTTAAGCGGTCGAGTTCTTTGGCATAACCTAGAGCCTCTTCTTCGTTATCGGTGAGGAGACAGTCAATCCCGATACTCATTTCTGTTAAGCGTCCAGCGGCATTAATGCGGGGCGCAATCGAAAAGGCAAAGTCGTGGGCTCGAGCTTTTCTGGGGTCTTTGGAACTTACGTCAAAAAGCGCACGAATCCCTGCGCACCCTTTACCTTGACGTACGCGAGCAAGGCCTTGAGAAACCAGAATACGATTATTTTTATCGAGGCTTACAACGTCGGCAACGGTTCCTAAGGCAACTAGGTCACTTAAAGAATCGAGCCGCGGTTGTGTTTCTTTTGTAAAGACACCACGGCGCCGCAACTCAGAGCGTAGCGCTAGAAGGAGGTAATACATCACACCGCACCCAGCGAGCGCTTTACTCGGGAATGGGTTCTCGGCTAGGTTGGGATTGACGATAGCGCTTGCATCAGGAAGCGTGTCCCCGGCTAAATGGTGATCTGTGATGATGACATCAAGCCCTAGGCTTCTTGCGTGAGCGACGCCATCGAGACTCACGATGCCGTTATCGACAGTCAAAATTAAATCGGGTTTATGCGCTTCTTTTAGGGCGAGATCGACAATTTCTGAGGAAAGCCCATAGCCATATTTAAAGCGGTCGGGAACAAGGTAATCGGCTGAGATTCCCATCGCTGTGAGACCCCGAATAGCGATGGCGCAGGCGGTTGCACCATCGCAGTCGTAGTCAGCGACAATCTCAACGTGCCCGTGCTTTTCTCGTAAGTTAGCCAAGATTTGCGCGGCTTTTTCAAGCCCTAAAAATTCTTTGGGATTTAAAAGCGACTTCCAATCTTCAGAAAGATCATCAACAGAAGATATGCCGCGAGAGGCTAAGACGCGCGAAAGCGCTGGGAGAATCCCTGCGTCGCTAAGCGCCTTGGCAATGTCTACATTAAAAGGGCGCGTGATAAAACGAGTTTTCATTGAGTGTCACTTTCGTCGTTAAGCACGTTAACGACATCAACTTCTTTACTACGAGTAAAACGCGCCAAAAGCGATTTTGGATTTGTGAGCTTTACTGTAAATGTCTTTGTCATCCGCTTTCCGCAGGCCACGATGAGCGCCTCATCGCAGCCGCGTTTACGGGCGGCTTCTTTTAAAAGTGTAAGGCTATCAGTAAGAGCCGTCAGGGCCTTTTCCCAAGCCTTAGTGTTTGGGGTAATCTCAGGATTTTTTAGTTGTGATAACACAGCTATTACGGCGCCATTGGGGGCGTCCTTGGGCCATGAGCTAGCTCCTGTGGCTTTGCCCATACGTTGGGAAAGAATTCCTGAAGCATCGGCCCATCCGAGAATCGCATCGTCATCGGCTAAGACACTGCGAATTTGTGTTGGTGGATAAAAGTCAATGAGCTTTCCGCCCCCATCAATCCAAAGGGTATCAGCCCCATCGATTGCAAGAGTTTTAAGTTTCGTATTGAGATCAGTTAAAACGCTCCAGGCCGCTTTTGAAGCGCCTTCTTTAAGAGAAGAAAAGTCAGCTTCGGAAATGCTTTTTCCCAGGAGTGTTTCTGCTTCACGGGTAGTAACGTCCCACGGGGTTTTCCGTGTGAGGTAAAGCGAAGCATCCCAACGTTGCAATACAAAGCCAGCTTGAGATAATGGCGCGCGCAAAGCGAAAGAAATCTTTTCAATTGCCTCTTCTGTTGGGTTAAAGAAACCGCAAACAGCATCGTTATTTAGGCTCAATAGATTTAAGCGCCAGATCTCTCCAGCAAGTCTTGGACCACCAAGCATTAACCAGCGGTAGGGTGCTGTAGCAAACGTTTCTTTACTGCGAGTTAAAACCTTCCAGCACCACGCAAGATCAACGGAGCCGCTTTGGTGCGCTTCGCAAAGCGTTTGGCTAATCGGTTCTTCTGCGCCCTTTAAAAGAGCCTTTAAAGACGTAAGCGACTTCTCTGTTTCCGAGAGCAATAAGTCTTTACTCGGATACAAGAGATTGGGAATAATGAAATAGGCTTGCGTCATGGTGCGATATCGGATCTAGAACTAGGGATTATGGCGATTTATTCGCTCTCTGGCTAGTCTCAAAAAGAGTCAAAATTTGAACAGAAAATGCGTCAAATGTTCACTTGATATTAAAGTATTGGCTACTTTTCCGATGTCAATGCGGCTAGGAAGCCAGGCCGCACACCTTGCTTAATCGAATTCGCATTTAAGCAATCTCGTAAGATAGCCGACAGCAAGGGCAGAGCCACGAAATGGGGCTTTTCTTTTCCCTAGAGGTATCGATGCCGAACTATTCGGCTCCCATCACAACACGCATCAAATCAGCAATCGTTCCCGAATTGGTTTTCGTCATAATCGATGCGCGGTGTGCTTCAACGGTCTTAATTGAAATACTCAAATCGTCAGCGATTTGCTTATTTAAGCGGCCTGCAACAATGCGCTCAAGAACCTGCTGTTCGCGAGGCGTTAAGCGAGCAAGCAAAGCCGCATTGAAATTGCGACGGTCAACTTTCATGCGCTTTTCACGCGCGGCATCGAGCATCTTTTCGACTTGCTGCTTTAAGGACTCGAGATCAAAGGGCTTTTCAATAAAGTCAACAGCACCTTTTTTCAGCGCATTAACTGCCATCGGAACGTCGCCGTGACCCGTGATGAAGATAATCGGAATATCTGCGTTTTTGGCCCGCAAGAGTTCTTGAACTTCTAAGCCACTCATCCCGTTCATGCGGACATCAAGCAAGAGTACAGCGACAGCGTCTGGGTCGTAGCTCGCGATAAAGCTTTCACCGCTTTCGTAGAGCTCGACTTTGTAGTCGCTTGCCTCTAAAAGCCAGCGAATGGAGTCACGTACGGCTTCGTCATCATCGACAACGTAAACGGTTCCTTGAGTCTTTTGATATTCCAGCATGGTCGTGTGGATTCCCAAATAGGCAGATTGAAAGCGCCAAATGACGCTTATAAAACGATTGGCTTGTTGATTTTAGTCTATTGAACAATCGGTAAGGAGAAGAAGAAAATTGTTCCTCCCTCGGGATTTTCCCTAAAGGATAGGTGTCCGTTGTGGCTTTCGATAATCGAGCGACAGAGGTTAAGTCCAATTCCCATCCCGACACTCTTTGTCGTGTAAAAGGGCTTAAAGACGTCTTCGCGGTGCACAGGGTCAATGCCAGAGCCGTGATCGAGCACTTCAAACTTCAAGGAATTCCCTCGCCACAAGACATTCACGCACACATCTTTTTTCGAACTTTCTTCTGAGGCTTCCACAGCGTTTTTCAGGAGATTGACGAGCACTTGTTCAATCAAAATCGCGTCGCACACCACATCAGGAATCCCTGGCTCAATGTGTGACTCCAAGTGAATCGATTTCTCATGGGCATAGGGCTTAACGAGTTCAAAGGCTTCAGCCACCATGTGCGAGGCGTTGACATTGGTGCGAATTGGTTCGGAGCGACGTGCAAAGTTACGAATGCGGCGAATGACTTGGGTGGCTCGCTTTGTTTGCGCGATGATCTTTTCAAAGGCTTCGCTTGCTTGCTCAGAATTAAGCCGCTTTGTCTCAAGTAAGAGCTTTGAAGCGGCTGCATAGTTTTGAACGGCCGCCAGTGGCTGATTTAATTCGTGCGCAAGGGAGCTTGCCATTTCGCCCATGTTAATAAGTTTCGAAGAGCGTTCGGCTTTTTCAAGTTGCTTAGCGATTGCCTCGCGATTTATGTGTTGCGTTGTCACGTCGTACGTCGTTAGCAACTGCGCTTCACTCTCATCGATCCAGGTGATGTTTTTCATGCGAATCGAGTACCAACGATTGCGTGCCTTATCATAGATATCATCGGATTCTGTGGCGCCATCGGTCAGTTTTGACGTAAGAAGCAGGTGCTCGTCTGCGCTTTCTCCGAAACTATCGCGATAAATGCTATTAAAGAAAAGAAGCTTCTTGTCTTTGAGAGAAATGACGCTTACGGCCGCATCCATCGTTTCCAAAACGCGCGTAAAGCGCTGCTGCATAGAGCGTAGTTCTCGAGCGGCGCGATTAGCTTGTGTGATGTTACTGTGGGTAACCATAAAGCCTAAGCGCTTTCCCTCGCTTGTTAAAAGCGGGAAAACCTGCACGGCACAATCAAAGCGGGTTTTGTCTTTCCTTGTGGCCTCGTACTCGAAATATTTCTTGTGATGGCGGTCGGCTTCTTTTAGCGCCGTGGCAAAGTCTTTTGCGACTTCCTGGCTATCTTTGGGCCAGAAGGGGTAGGGAGGCGTGAGACCAAGAGATTCTTCTGGGCTAAAGCCAAAAAGCTCTTCAAAGGCGTCATTGGAGTAAAGGATTTTCCCTTTTTCGTCAATCACACACAGCGCATCAAGGAGTGATTCACTTACGGCTTGCTGCACAAAGATACGTGCTCTCATGGATTGTTCGGTGCGAAGTTGCCGGACTTGAAAGCGCCAGAGTAGAAATAGAGAAATGAAAATGAAGCCCAAGAAAACAAGAGCGCTCCAAGCGTAAAGACTATTGGCGTAAAAGGTACTCAGTAGCGACGACGTGAGACCCAACTCCACACGCGAAGGAAGTGGCGGCAAGGGTAAACACACCTCCATTGCATTTAAGTCAGGAAGGTCTCCTTGAATCACGGTTGTAGCAAAAACCGTTTTTGCGTCCAATAGATAATAGTGCTGAAAGCGATTTAACTTATCGGCGGCTGCGTACCGTAAAGCCACAGGTAAAGAGATGCGCCCTAAAAAGAAAACACCGTTTTTCTCAGGAGGCGTTGCTAAGTCTGAGAAGGGACCCGCGGCTCCATCGTCAAGGTACGGGGGCGAATAGATCGCTGAGTTCGAAGTCTTAGCGCGAAGGCTCGCGATAATCGAAATCTGATTGGTAACGATTTCTCCCTTGGGTCGAGAAATCTCTCCCATCGCATCGGGATTGGCGCAGTTTTCAATCACACGCCGATTGCCGTCGAGCACCGAGAACTCCACGAGTTCGGGGTACATGTAAAAAACAGAAGAGAGAAGTCGGCAGACAAGCTTCGGCTCAACGCTACTTAAAGAAGAAAGCTGCACCGATAGGTTTGTTAGACGTTCTTCAGCGGTAATCGCAATGTTTTCTCCTGCCACATAAAGCGACTCGATTTCAATTTTTTGTGTTTCATTGGAGACAATGCGCCAAACAAAAACTGTGAGTGCAATGGCAGAAAAAATCAGGAAGAGAATCGCACCCATACCAAAGCGACTTGCTTTGGCCTTTTTGGCTTGGACAAGTTCAAGGAGCAAATCTCCAATGGGTTTTTGCGCTTGCGAATTCATTGGTGGCTAGGAAACGGTTTTTTCGCATATTACATCCTAAAATGACACCCTAAAGCGAAATTTAAAGGGAAAAACGCGAATTCTTAAGTGCCCCACACGCTTGACGTATCGGCAAAGAAAGGAAGAAAACAATGACACAAGATGAACTCAAAAAGAAAGTCGGACAAGAGGCGTTACGCTACGTAAAAGAAGGCGAAGTTCTTGGCGTAGGAACTGGGTCAACTGTGGATTGTTTTATTGATGCGTTAAAAGAAAGTGGACTCAAAATCCCGGCCTGTGTCTCAAGCTCAGTTCGCTCAACAAAGCGCTTAGAAGGCTATGGCTTTAAGGTCGTGGACCTCAATAGCGTGGATTCGATCTCGGTTTACGTTGATGGCGCTGACGAAATCGATTCGAGTTTTTCGATGATCAAAGGCGGGGGCGGCGCTTTGACTCGCGAGAAGATTGTCGCAAGTGTCGCCAAGAGTTTTGTGTGTATTGCTGACGCAAGTAAACGTGTTCCTGTTTTGGGGAAATTCCCGTTACCTGTTGAAGTGATTCCAATGGCTCTTCAATCCGTGGCACGAGCTCTTCGCGCTATGGGCGGCAACCCCGTTGAGCGCGACTTTACAACCGATAACGGCAATCGCATCTTGGACGTTTCTGGTCTTTCGATTACCGATCCTAAGGCGCTCGAAACCAAAATCAATCAGATTCCAGGCGTTGTAACAGTCGGGCTTTTCGCGCACAGAGGCGCAGACGTCCTCCTTCTTGGAACAGAAGAAGGCGTCAAAACGTTTACGCGGTAAGCGCTCTAGGATTTCTTTTCCGTAACGGGTGTGCGGTTAGGAATCGGTTCGATTCCTTTACCGAAGAAGTAGCGCTCACATTGCTCGGCAACGTGGGCTCTCACTTTGGGGTCGGCGCAGTTAAGACCATATTCGTTAATGATCATGGTCTGAAGTTGCTTCCACTCTTCCCAAGCTTCTTTGCTGACGGACTCGAAGAGGCGCTTACCCAACTCCCCAGGAACAGGTGGGTAGTCAAGACCTTCGGCTTCTTTTTTGAGTTTAATGCAGTAAATGGTGCGTGCCATAGCGTATCTCCGTCATTTTCTTTGGACGCCATTATAGGGCGTGAGAAGGGCAGGCTAGTCTAAAATCCCTCCCATTCGATTTTTTCGGCGGTTAAGCAAAAAAGCCTCATGAAAGTAGAGAACAACCTGAAAAACTTACGCTCTCTGATAAGCGGGGCTCATCTTGCGCTAAAAGAAGACGAAAAAAAGAAGCCAACTCTTCCGAAAAAAGGATTTCACCCTAAAAAAGAAATCAAAAAGGAACTCTCAGTTACAGGAAGAAACCCTATTCCTGAAATTACACTCGCCCCAGGATTACCCGTCAGTGAAAAGGGAGCGGAACTCGCGCAAGCGATTCGCGACAATCCTGTGATTATCGTTTCTGGCGAAACGGGTTCAGGGAAAACAACACAACTTCCCAAAATCGCCCTTTTAGCCGGTCGCGGTCAAAAGGGTCTTATTGGGCACACGCAACCGAGGCGCATTGCCGCTAGTTCCGTTGCCAAACGCATTGCAGAAGAATTAAAGACGCCCTTAGGAGACGTTGTGGGCTACAAGGTCCGTTTTACGGATCACGTGAGCGCTGGTGCCACAGTAAAACTCATGACAGATGGCATCCTGCTTGCTGAAACCGCCACTGACCCACTGCTGAAAAAGTACGACACCCTCATTATCGATGAGGCGCATGAGCGCTCAATTAATATCGACTTTTTGCTCGGTTACTTAAAGCGGCTTCTCCTTAAAAGAAAAGACCTACGCGTTATTGTGACTTCGGCCACAATCGATGCCGAGCGCTTTGCTAAGCACTTTGCCGTCAATGGAAAAGACGCTCCCATTTATACGATCTCAGGGAGAACGTATCCCGTTGAAATTCGCTATCGGCCTTTCGATGATGATGACGACGATGAAGATGCGAGGCTAGTCGAAAGAATTGCTGAGGCTGTTGACGAATTGGAGATGGCAGGAAGGGGCGACATTCTCGTTTTCTTACCTGGTGAGCGTGAGATTCGGGAGGCAAGCGAGTACTTATTAAAAACGCATCGCCCGGGGTCGGTAGAAATTCTCCCCCTTTACGCGAGACTCACAGCCGAAGAGCAAGAGCGTGTCTTTAAAACATCAAGCGTTCGTCGCATTATTTTGGCAACAAACGTTGCAGAAACCTCAGTTACGGTTCCTGGCATTCACTATGTGGTGGATACGGGACTTGCGCGCGTTAAACGGTATTCGTACAGAAATAAAGTCGAGCAACTCCTTATTGAACCGATTAGCAAAGCCTCCGCCAATCAACGCGCCGGGCGCTGCGGGCGCATTGCTCCTGGCATTTGCATTCGTCTTTACGATGAGCTCGATTTCAATCGACGCTCGGCGTACACGGACCCCGAGATTGCCCGCTCGAACCTTGCGGCTGTGATTTTGAAGATGAAGTCGCTTCGCTTGGGAGACGTTCGAGAGTTTCCTTTTGTGCAAGCGCCTCCGCCTCGGGCGATTTCCGATGGATTGGCGATTCTTTCTGAATTAAACGCTATCGATGAAAAGGGAGAACTCACAGCGACAGGTCGGGAACTTGCGAAGCTTCCCATCGATCCGAGGCTCTCACGCATCCTATTAGCGGCCAAAGAAAAAGGAGCCTTAAGAGAAGCGTTGATTATTGTCTCAGGCCTTGCGGTTCAAGACCCACGCGAAAGACCTCTTGAGGCGCAAGAAGCAGCCGATGCTGCTCACAAAGAGTTCTCGCACGCCAAAAGCGACTTTATGAGTTACGTGAGGCTTTGGAATTGGTTTATCGATGCCAATGCCAAGAAAGAAAGCAATAGGACTCTTAAGGCACTTTTAAAAAAGAAATTTCTCTCTCCTAGACGACTTCGTGAGTGGCGTGATGTGTGGCGACAATTAGGCGACTTAACCCGAGAACTAGGCTGGGTTGCGAATGCCGCTGAAGCCACATACGAAGACATTCACGCCTCTCTTTTAACGGGACTCTTGGGTAACGTGGGGATGCGGCAATTGGATGCTGACCCGAAGGCACCTCCCTTCTTAGGAGCCCGAGGCATTCACTTTTGGATTTGGCCGGGATCCGCTCTTGCGAAAAAAGCCGGTCGCTGGATTCTGGCTTCAGAATTAGTTGAAACGAGTCGCCTTTTTGCGCGTTGCGTAGCCGATGTGGAGCCTGAGTGGATTGAAAGAGCGGCGCGTCACGTCATTAAGAAAAGTTGGGCTGACCCCCATTGGGAGAAAAACAGGGGAGAGGTGGTTGCCTTTGAAAAAGGGACCTTATACGGGATGGCAGTCTACGGCAATCGTCGCGTTTCCTTTGCTAAGCACGACGCGCCCCTTTGCCGAGAGCTTTTTATTCGAGGCGCATTAGTCAATGGCGACTTCGATAGTAACGCCCCATTTTTCCAGCACAATCGTCGCTTAATTCGAGAGATCGAAGAGATTGAACACAAGACGCGACGCTTGGATGTTTTGGTTGATGATGAGACGATTTACGCTTTTTACGACTCAAAGATTCCCGAAGATGTCGTTGATGCGGCAAGTTTCGAAGTCTGGCGGAAAAAGAAAGAAGCCAAAGACCCCAAGCTTCTCTTTTTAAGAAAAGAAGATTTAATGCGGCGTGATGCGACAGGCGCCACAATCGATTTTTATCCGAAAACCCTGGAGATGGCCGGGGTCACGATGGCTCTTAACTATCACTTTGAGCCGGGATCTTATAAAGATGGAGTAACGCTATCTGTTCCTTTGTATGTCTTAAACCAAGTCGATAGCGTACGAGCCGAGTGGCTTGTTCCTGGAATGCTTCGAGAAAAAGTGCAGGCACTTTTAAAGAGCCTTCCACAACGCATTCGCCGTCATTGTGTTCCCGTTAAAGACTACGCGGAAGGCTTTTTTGAAAGAACTGCGGGAGTAAGCGCAGGCCATAAGCCCTTAACAGAAGCGCTTGCAGAAGACATCTCTCGCCACACAGAAGCGGTTTGCAAAAAAGAAGACTTTAAGCTTGAAAACGTCGCGCCTCACCTTTTTATGAACTTTAAGGTGATTGACGAGCACGGGCGGCAACTCGGTGTGGGACGCAACTTATCTCTCTTACGCTCAGAACTTGGTGAAGAAGCGCAAAAGGTGTTTCGCCATATCGCACAGGCCGATAAAACAATTGACGCCGAGGGCGGGAACTCCATTACCGATTGGAGCTTCGGAGAATTGCCAGAGATTATGGAAATTCGGCGCAAAGGTCAGAGCCTTATTGGACACCCCGCGTTAGCTGACATGGGAACGCATTGCGAACTTCAAGTTTTCGATGAGCCAGAAGAAGCCAAACGCATCCATCGCGCAGGATTACGACGCCTCTTTTTATTGCAATTAAAAGAGCAAGTGAAGTTTTTGGAAAAGAACTTAACATCACTGCAACGCGTCCAGATGCGAGGCGCCGTGATCGGCCCCGTGGCTGAGACTTTTGATAGTTTTGAAGCATTGCGCAGTGACCTTGTGGCTGCCACCATTGAAACGGTAGCGATGGCAGATCCCTGGCCCACAAACGAAGCAGCCTTTAAAGAGCGTTGTAGTGAGGCGAAGGGGAGAGTTAATCTCGTGGGCCGAGAGCTTGCTCGAAGTCTTGAGGTTGTTGTAGAAGAGCTCGCCGTAACACCAAAGAAACTTGCTACCCTTAAGGCCTATCCCGAGGTTGTAAGCGACGTGACAAGCCAATTAAAGGGGTTATTTCCCAAAGGATTTTTACTGACAACACCCGCCTCGCAACTGCGGCACTACGCGCGCTTTGTACGGGCCATTAATGTGCGTTTGGATAAATTACGCAACGCCCCAGAGCGAGACGCCACACAGATGGCTTCGATTGCAAAACTTGCCGTACCCTATGCTCGAGAAATCGCCAATCGTAAGGGCGTTATTGATGAAAAACTTGCAAATTTCAGATGGCTTCTCGAAGAGCTCCGCGTCTCACTTTTTGCTCAAGAATTACGCACGCCGATGCCTGTGAGTGTGAAAAGACTGACAAAAATCTGGGAGGCGATGAAGCACTCCTAGCAAATTCGTGTATAAATTGAACTACTTGGCCCTGTTTTTCAATTTAGGAGTGTTCTTATGACATGTGTAGCTATTATCGCGACCCGTGCGATTTCCCCTAAAGCTCTGGAAATCAAAGCGGCCGTTTTAAACGCCAATCCCAAACTCGATGTTTGTTTCGAGTCTTTGGATATTCTCGCTGAGAAAACTGAACTTGCTGACTTAAAGATCGAACTCTTTAACGCAACGCGTAAGCTTGAAAAGGAAGGAGCCGTGGCGATTGCCTATGCCGATTCCGAAGTGGCATCCTTTATTAAAGAGTTGCAGACCGAGTGCAAGGCCCACCTTTTTGCTTCAGAGTCTTCGGATTACGAAGCTTTAGCAAAAGACTTATTAGCGGCAGCCGATAAACCCCTTCTTCCCAAGGGCTACAAGATTGGTTTAATCGGAGGTTTGGGACCTGCGGCAACCGTGGACCTTTACGACAAGATTGTGAAGGCGACTCCTGCGAAGACCGATCAAGAACACATTAAGTTAGTGGTTGAGCAAAACCCGCAGATTCCCGATCGCACAGCTGCGTTACTCGAAGGAGGGGTTGACCCCACACTCGCTCTCTTTAACTGCGCTAAGCGCTTAGAAGAAGATGGGTGCGATGCCATCATTATTCCTTGCAATACCGCTCACGCCTTTATCGAACCGATGAAGCGGCATTTGAAGATTTCTTTTATCAATATGCAGCAAACGGCGCTCGAAGAGATTCAAGCGAAATTCGGCGCTAAAGCCCGTGTTGGCCTTATGGCAACCACAGGAACCGTGAGAACGGGAATCTATTCGAAGAAAGCCGAATCGATGGGTGTTCCTCTTTTTGTGCCCGATGAAGAAAACCAGAAGTTTGTGATGTCAGCAATCTATGGCCCCAAGGGCGTGAAAGCTGGTTTCACTGACGGCATTTGCCGCGAAGAGCTTTTAAAGGCAGCCGAGTATTTGGTGAGTCAAAAGGACTGCAACGTTCTTATTTTGGGTTGCACAGAGTTGCCGCTTATTCTGACCGAAGGCCCGTTAACCGTTGCGGGTAAAGAAGTCTTCGTTGTTGACCCAACGAGCGCTCTTGCGCGCAAGGTTGTGGCGCTTGCGGTTGCTGCTAATGAGAAAAACGGCGTTCGCTAATGCGGTTTCGTTGCTAAGGCGTTAGCAACATCCAAAAAGGCGCGAATTGTGGCGGGCTCAATAAATGAGCCCGCTTTAAATTTGAGGGCCAAAACGGCTTGCGGTGTTTTCGTTTC
>CAVEMY010000007.1:0-18629 GCA_963617005.1 Parabacteroides distasonis
ATCCTTCGCGAAGTGTATAGAAGGGCAGGGGTTTGAAAGCACCCTGAGCTCGAAAGGGATTGCGACCCACCAATCGTGGCATTGTTCACGGCTCGCGTTTGAAAACTCCCTGGATCCGAAAGGGATTGCGACCCTTTAAAGCCTTATAAATAGTATCATCATCATCGTTTGAAAGCCCCCCTGAGCTCGAAAGGGATTGCGAATTCATCGCCTTTTGCAATCTGTCTCTGTTAGCGTTTGAAAGCACCCTGGATCTAAAAGGGATTGCGACATATGTTTCGCAGTTGTTACGCTATACCATCCACGTTTGAAAGCTCCCTGGATCCAAAAGGGATTGCTATTACTTGCGATGAGGCTTGATGAAGAAGACTGTTACAGAAAAGATTTCGTAAAATGTTGGAAGTTCTAGCAAGTAAGTTTTCCCAGAGAAAGCATGAAACGATTGGCAACTACTGATGTTTAGGAAGCTAACTGAAATGGATGAGTTTGAGCAAACAAAAAGAGAAATCCGTGAATTCACGGAAGAGCGCAATTGGGATAAATTTCATAACCCCAAAGATCTCGCTATTGCCTTAAGTATTGAAGCCAACGAGCTCTTGGAAGTCTTTTTGTGGAAAGACGCCACAGAAGCGAAAAGAGAAAAAGTTGAAGAAGAACTCGCTGACGTCTTTAACTATGCATTCTTGCTTGCCGATAAATATGGCTTTGATGTTTCAGAAATCATCCAAAAGAAAATAAAAGCCAATGCTCTTAAATACCCAGCCGAAAAGGCTTGGGGCACAGCGAAGAAATACACGGAACTTAAGTGAGTGGCGATGACAGGCGAATTAATTAGGGTCGAAGAATTCGAATTCAACAAGATGACCCCTATTAAAGCAAGAGCAGAGGAAAAGTGCTCTGATTGGCCTGTTGTTTATTTAATTCACGGAAACCTCGAGAAAAAACATTGCCCGCTTTATATCGGAGAGACGAGCAATTTCATTGGGCGTGTTAAGCAACACCTCGATGACCCCGAAAAGAGAAAGCTCTACTCTGTCATCAAAGTTGTTATCAACGACCGCTTCAACAAATCTGCCATTCTTGATGTGGAGCAGACACTTATCCGTCTATTTAAGTGCGACTCACACTTTGACGTTAAAAACAAGAATCTTGGGCAAAGCGCACATCACGATTACTTTCAAAGATTCTCTTACGTTGAGGAGATGGAGGCTCTTTGGGATCGACTTAAGTTAAGCCGTCAGTCCTATTTAGAAATCACGTCAAGCGACAAATACAAGTTTTCTCCATACACAGCACTCACTGTCGAGCAGCGCGATGTGTGTTTTAAGGCAATCGAAAGCACGCTTGAAGCGTTAAAGAATCAAGAGCATCGCGTTCAGTTAATTTCTGGAGCCGCAGGCACAGGAAAAACAATCGTTGCAACGAAGATTCTCTCGCTACTACTTGAAGCGAACGCCGACTCGATGAATCTTGCCATCGATGAGCTAAGCCCTGATTCAGACGAGGGTTACTGTCTAACGATTCAGAGAAGGCTTCTTGAATTTGTCCATACGAGAAAAGAACCCCTTCGCATTGGTTACGTCGTGGCGATGACTTCTTTACGTAAGACACTTCAAGACGTATTTAAGGCAACGCTCAAAGAAGAACTTAAGCAAGCAGGCCTTACTGCAACCCAAATTGTTATCGGCCCAACAGAGGTAGCAAAAGCCGAAAAACCATATGACCTTTTAATTGTTGATGAAGCGCACCGCTTGCCACGCTATAGAAACATCAGTTGGCGAGGGGAATATAAAAAGAGTTCGGAACGCCTCGGTTTAGACCCTAAAACAACATCGACACTTGATTGGATTATTAAGCAGAGCCGCTGTCAGATTCTCTTTTACGATGCCGCGCAAACAGTGCGACCTGCAGACGTTCCTGACGAGGATTTTCAAAAGAGAATTGCCCCCTTCATTAGCCCAGACTTTCCACCTTTGGCGCTTACCACGCAGATGCGTTGCGAGGGTGGAACAAGTTTTGTTGAGTACATCAAACAAATCTTTGAAGGGACGGCGAAGAAAAAGGATTTCGGGGAATATAAATTTTGTCTTTACGAGCACTTCACGCCGATGTATGAAGAAATCCAAAGCTTAAGTTCAGACCCAAAGGGCAAGGGCTATTCTCGTGTTGTTGCTGGCTTTGCGTGGGAGTGGGGAGGTAAGAACAATCCTACAGTTTCTGATATCACGATTGAAGGGAAGAAATATCAATGGAATACAACACAAGCTGGATGGATTACAAGCGCTAATGCTGTGCGTGAAATTGGCTGCGTTCACACAACGCAGGGTTTTGACTTAGCTTATGTCGGCGTCATCATCGGTCCTGACCTTCGATACGACAAAGAAAAGAAACGTATCGTTGTCGATAGGGACCGTGTTTTTGATACGAATATGAAAAACGGGATTGCCAAAGACGAAGCCGGAGACGAAGAGCTTCGAAACTTTGTTCTTAATAGTTATAAAGTCATGCTTACGCGCGGCGTACGTGGATGTTTCGTTTATGTAGTCGACAAAAATCTTCGCGAGTATTTAAAAGAGTTCATTCCTCTTGTTAAGTGAGAAATAGAGATGCCGCCAGTTGGATTGCCGTTAGCAAAAGGATTGGACGTAGCGCCGATTAACGGACTTTTTAATAACGTCACCACGAGCTACAAGTTCTATTGGTTTCTTTCGATTCTCGATGAGGTCGCTGAAGGGAAGACAACTATCTCTATGGAGACTCTTACCGAGAGAATGGCTTCTTGGGCCTGGTATCCAGTATTAGTGTGCCGACTCTCTTTAGGTGTGAGTGATTCAACACGCTCAGTTTTGCATGAGTTGCAGAGCCTTTATAGCCGTGATGCACCAACGCATACGGAGATTCACGCCATCGCACAAACCTCAAAGAGTCTCAAAAAGAACTTGCGAGACTTAAGGCGTTATGTCCCGTATCGCTTGCTTTCTGCGTGGAAGCTTTCTAGTAGCGACACAGAAGCGCGAATCCAATCTCAGAGCCTATTGAATAATTGCCTGTATTCCATTGGCACAGACTCAATTGAAATGAATCCTAATTGGGTCCCTTACCTTAAAAAGCACTTAGGGATTCTGCGAGACTTCACGTTCTGGCACTTGTGCCAATACCTTCAAAGCAGAAATCCCAATGTTCCCAATATCGCGGGAAAGATTCTCTGCCCGACTCAGCGCATGTCACTTACAAGTCAAACAAAGTTCTGGAACGAGATTCTTGAAAATCACCCGATGCACTGCATTTATTCGGGAGCAACATTGGGCCCAGGCGACTATCAACTCGATCATTTCATCCCGTGGAGTTTTGTTTCGCACAATCAATTGTGGAACCTCATTCCTGCTGCAGGTGTTGTGAACGCTTCCAAAAGCAATCACTTGCCAGATTTGGATTACTACATTGATGGTTTTGCCTCTTTCCAACTCAAGGCCTTGAGGTTTTATATCGAGGAACATACGGCAAATCAAGCTTCGAGAGCGCTTGAGGATTACTGTGCGGTTAACCTAACCACTCAAGACATTATGACAATGCCTGAAGCCGCTTTTCGTGAGCAACTGCGTAAGAGCTTTTCACCAATGATTGAGATTGCTTCGAACATGGGGTTCGATGCAAATTGGAGATACGAGTGATGCAAGGCTGTGTTTTCTGCGAAAAGATTCTCAAAGGAAAAGTCCTTTTTGAAGACACCTTTTGGGTTGCGCTTGAAGATGGGTTTCCTGTCTCCAAAGGCCACACGTTAATCGTTCCCAAGCGGCACGTTGCAAGTTTCTTTGACTTAACAAAAGAAGAATTTGCAACGTTGCAGGAAATGATTTGCCGCGCCAAAGAGCGCCTTGATAGCCTACATAAGCCCGACGGCTACAACATTGGCATCAATGTGGGTGAAACTGCTGGTCAATCCGTTTTTCACGTTCACGTGCACGTTATCCCGCGTTATAAGGGCGATGTCGCGAATCCTCGTGGCGGCGTTCGTGGCGTAATACCGAGTAAACAGAACTACTGATTTACACGAATCGCTTAAAGATAAGCGACGTATTGACGCCCCCAAATGCGAAGTTATTCGTCATCACGCAATCGGTTTGTAGAGCCATTCCCGAGCCTTGAATGTGCTTTAGCTTGCCGCAGGCAGGATCGGGATTCGTAAGATTAATCGTTGGCGCAAACCACCCTTCATTCATCATTTCGATACTAAACCACGCTTCTAATGCCCCGCAGGCACCAAGCGTGTGTCCGAGATAACTCTTTAATGAAGAAATCGGCGTCTCGCCCCCAAAGATTGTTGCAGTCGCTGTGCCTTCAGCGGCGTCTCCGCGTTTCGTACCCGTGCCGTGCGCGTTGATATAACCAACGTCGCTTGGGCAGAGATTCGCAATCGCCAAAGCTTCTTTAATGCAGGTGCCGATTGTCTCGGCATTCGGTTGCGTAATATGGGTGGCATCGCAGTTTGTCGCAAAGCCGACGAGCTCGGCGTAAATTTTGGCGCCTCGCGCTTTGGCGTGTTCGAGTTCTTCAAGAATGAGAGCGCCGCCGCCTTCTCCGATCACCAGTCCATCGCGATTGGCATCAAACGGAGAGGGAGTTGCCTCAGGCGTATCGTTTTTCACAGAAGTGGCAAAAAGCGTATCAAACGCTGCTACCTCCGAGGGGCAAAACTGCTCGGCTCCTCCCGCGACCATCACATCAGCGTATCCATTGCGAATCGCTTCCCAAGCGTAACCAATCGCTTGGCTTCCTGAGGTGCAGGCCGATGATGTGGGAATGACGCGCCCTCGAATCCCAAAGAAGATTGCCGTATTCACCGCTGTCGTGTGCGGCATCATGCGAACATAACTTGTCGCTGTGATGTAGCGCGTGGTGTGTTCGCTAATCATCTTGGCAAAGTCGCAAACGGCCTCAGAACTTCCTGTGCATGATCCAAAGGCAATGCCCGTTCTTCCGTTACCTAAAACGGGGTCTCCGATAAGGCCTGCTTGATTCAAAGCTAATTCTGTAGCACGCGTAGAAAATAGAGAGACGCGTCCCATCGAGCGAATCTTTTTGCGTGTATAGGTCTCAGGGAGTGTGAAATTCTCAACAGGAGCACCAAGAAAGGTATTGAGTCCCTCGAATTCCTTGAGAGAGTCGATGACTTTAACGGCGTTTTTTCCGAGTTTGAGTCTCTCTGAAATTTCTGGCCACGTTTCCCCAAAGGCAGTAACGCCTCCCATCCCTGTTACGACAACGCGTCTTTCTTTCATAACATTCCCCCATTTACAGAAATCACTTGGCGCGTGATGTAAGAGGCTTTATCGCTCATGAGGAAGCTCACAACATTCGCAATATCTTCTGGTTTTCCCATGCGGCGCATAGGAATCATTGCCATCGCAGCTTCCATGGCTTCTGGCACCATCTGAAGCATCTCGGTTTCGATGAGTCCTGGTGCGATGCAATTGACGGTAATTTTTCTGCGGGCCACTTCTGTGGCAAGCGCTTTCGCCGCCCCGATAAGACCGGCTTTAGCGGCGCTGTAATTGGTTTGGCCGCGATTTCCCATAATCCCTGATACAGAGCTCATCGCAATGATGCGGCCGCCATCTTTTAAGTGGATCATGGGCATTAAGGCTGGTTTTACAACGTTATAAAACCCATTTAAATCGACGTTAATCACATCAAACCAATCGTCGTCTGTTAGGGCAGGAAAGGCATTATCCCGAGCAATCCCTGCGTTACTCACAATGCCCCAGTAGGCGCCGTTTTCAGCAATATCGTTTTCAATGGCACTGCGCGCTGCAGCGGTATCTGCCACATTAAAAGAAAGAAGGCGAGCGCATCTTCCGAGAGAGAAAATCTCCTCTTGAACCTCTTTTGCCTTATCAACACCTTTATTGCAGTGAATGACAATGTCAAACCCGTCTTTGGCTAGGGTAAGTGCACAAGCCTTTCCGATACCGCGGCTTGCTCCTGTAACTAGAACGGTTCGATTGCTCATGCATGAACTCCTTTCGTGTCTTTTTCTTCTTTTTAAGGAAAGAGGGTTTTTAATTCATCGTTTGTTGGCTGAAAGACGTTTAAGCGCCCTGTCGCGATGATATTTTCGCCGATTGCTACAGTCCCTTCAAATGAGGTAAGGCGACTTTCATCGATTAGTAAATTCATGGCCATCGTAAGAACGGCACCCGCGGGGATTTCATCGACAGTAATTTTGAGGTTTCTAGCACTTAAAAGGAGTCCCAATTCTGCGTCTTGCTCACCAAGGGGCTTTGTTTTTTGATCAGAATGGATGCGTTTGTCTCCAGCCCAAACCCCAACAGTTTGCGCCATAAGTTCAATGACAACCGCCGCATCAAAGGCGCCATTTTCTTTCTCAAAGAGCTTGAGGCTTCCGCCCTTTATGGCCTTCGTTTCGCAGGTCACACTTTTCTCAGTAATTTCTATCACGCGGTCAATCAGATTCATTGGCGCGCGATGCGGAATGTAGATATCGGGGGCTAAATAGGACATCTTCTTAAGATCTCCCGAAAATAAGCGAGGCGTTATTGCCACCAAAGGCAAAGTTATTGCTCATCACAAAGCGCGCGTGAATAGCCGTTTTTTCTTTTAATACGCCAATGGGGGCAAGTTCCGTGTCAAGAGTATCGTCATCAAAGAACTGACCGCAGATTTCGACTTCGTCACGAAGAAGCAAAAGCGCGGCAAGCCCCGCGTCGGTAATCCCTGCTGCTCCCAAGGTGTGCCCCGTTAGGTTTTTCGTGGACGTAATTGGTGTAGAGGAACCAAAGACGGCGTTTACGGCTTTGGCTTCAGCAATATCGTTTAAAAGAGTCGCTGTGCCATGCGCATTGATGTAATCGATCTCTGTGGGTTTAAGGGCCGCGCGGCTTAAAGCTTCACGCATGGCTTTTTCTGCGCCACGTCCTTCGGGTTCTGGTGAGGAGATGTGATAGGCGTCTGATGTCTCTCCAAATCCCGCTAAGAAAATAGGACTTGGTGTTTTACTTAGCCACATAAGGCCAGAGGCTTCTCCAATCGTAATCCCTGAGCGACAGGCGGCAAAGGGTTTACAGCGCGTGGGGCTTAGCGCCTCTAAAACATTAAAGCCGTTAATTGCACTCTTAGCAAGGGTGTCGACGCCTCCGGCGATTGCGGCATCAACAATGCCTGATTCGATAAGGCGCGCTGCACTGATAATCGCACGCGTACTTGATGTGCAGGCGGTGCTAACGGTGTAAGCCGGTCCCGTTACCCCCAAGTAACGCCGAAAGAATTCCGAAGGGTTACCAAACTCTTGGGCTCTTGCGTCGTAGTCGGCATCAACCTTCCCTTCGATGTGATTTTTAATGTAGATGGCGGCCTCTTCGGAACCCGATGTGCTTGTTCCAAGGACAATCGCGACGCGGTCTTTCTCGTATGAGGAAAGAAGCTTTGTGAAGGTCTCTTTTTCTTTTTCCCAGGCGTAAGTCAATAGCCGATTGTTGCGAGTGGCGTCTTTAGAAAACGCCTCTGATAAGTTAGGCAATTCGTCTTTGACTGCGGCAAATAGAGCCGTTTTCCCATCGTAGAGCCAAGCAGGCGACTCAATAAGACCAGGGGAGACCCCGTCTTCCCAGTTCTTGAGTATGGTGTCTTTGTCGCTACCTAAAGCGTTGACTAAACTGATTGCGTGTACGTAAACCATTATTTCTCTCCGGCTAACGGTATCGTACGGATGCGATAGCCAAATGCAAGGTTTTCAATGGAGCAGCTGTCACGTTCTCGGACGATTTTCGCTTGCGTTGCGCCACTGGCGTCTTGTAACTCAAAGGTAGATTTTTCGTCTCCCGCCACGTTCCACCCTGTAGGAAGCGCTTTTTTAATCGAATTTATGGAAGCTGAACAAAGTAGGCAATCATTGACGATTTGATTAGCGGAAAACGGCAACTCGGCAGGGACGTGCTTGGTGGCTCGGACTTGCTCATTCTGAGACTGAATTGTCAAAAGCGGGAGACCTTGTGAAGTTAAGAGCACCATTTTGAGGCTACCCGCGTGGCTTTCAGAGACGGTAAGAAGCGTTTCATAGCGAGTGCCGTAGCTGACTTCCAAAAGTGCTTGCCGCTCTAGAAAATCCACGTCAGAGGTAATCACAGATCCCGTTACATCTTTAGCAAAGAAAACAGGGTCACCTACTTGCGTTACAGTCGTGCAAGAGCTTAAAGCGGCAACGAACAAAGTAAATCCCAAGCGTTTCATTTTTTCACCGTCAAAATCATCGGAGCGATTAGGTAGGAAGCGGTAATTCCTAAAAAGAGGACTAAGCCAAAGTTTGAAATCGCAGCCGTCGAGCTTAAAACCAAGATTCCCAAAGAAAGAAGGGTCGTTACCATCGCAATTGTGGTTGCAAAACTCACTGACGCTGAAGCGTTGCGATGCCGATGGAAAAAGACCACGTAGTCGATCCCGATGCCGAGAACAAGGATAAGCGAAAATAGTGAGAATAAGTGTAGAGGAATGCCAAGCCACCCCATCGCGCCTAAGGCTGATGTAAGAGAAAAAAGTGAACAAAGCGAACCAACGAATCCTGCCTTAAGACCAAAGGAGCGAATAAAGACAATGAAGATCGCCCCAAACGAGAGACACAAAAGAGCGGCCACTGTCGTGCGGCAAGAATAAAAGAGATTTTCAAACGAGGCTTTTCTTGAGTACCAAGAGACACCATCGATTTCTTTTGCAATCGAATTCATAAGTGTCTCGTCTTTGACTCTCTTTACAGTAAGAATTAGGGCAACGGAATTGTCTTTTAAGTGTGCCACTCGAAAGCCTGCGCTTCGTGCCATGGGACTTGTTAAATAGTCGCTCAGCGTTAGAAGTTTGGGGCTTTGCGTTTTCCCGATGGCAATTCCTGCCGCTTCTAGGTCCTTTTTCACAAGATTCGCAGTTTGGCTGTACTCGGTAAGAAGCTTTTCCTGTGTTTCAAGCGTATTAAGAGGGAATGCATCAAACCCAGAAAGAAGCCCTTCGCTACGAGCCTTCTCTAGGCGCATTTCTAAAGCGTGTTCTTTTCTAAGAGCCTCGTTGGCGTCCTTTCCAATCGCGATGAACCAGTGTTGCGTCATATCGCGATTAAAGAGCTCGGTAAATTTCACTTCGTCGCCCTTTAAGGTGGCATCGAGCGTTTGCATCGCTGAGAGATTGTCGCTTGTTTGTAATTTAAATAGCCCTAAAGAAAGGAAAAGGACAACGGCAAGGCATAGCGCCCTTGCCTTAAGAGGATTTTCTTTCCAAAGATTCACCCAATGCGTAAAGCCACTGAGCATGGGAAGTCCTCGTGCAGGGAAGCCCGCGACTAGATAAGGAAACACAATAAGCACAGTAAAGCAGGCAGCCAAGAGCCCAACAGCGCCAAAAAGCGCAAATTGCCGCAGCCCTGGTAGGGGTGCCAAAAGCATCACAGCGTACGCGAGGCTTGAGGTGAGAACGGCGTGTAAGAGGCTCCCCTTTAACGCGTCGCGCGAGGTAAACGCCGATTCTTCCTTTCCCATTTGCATACGCCGCGTTAAATAGTAAGTTGTGTAGTCAGCACTAATGCCAATTAGGCTTGTGGACATCACAAGCGTTGCTGCATGAAGCGTTCCAAAAACGAGGTACGTGGCAGCGCTCGCAAAGATGAGTCCTGCGGCAACGGAAATTAAGCAAAGCGCAAAGGGCCGTACGCTTCTAAATCCTAACCAAAAGACAAGGAGTAATCCTGCAAAGGAAAGAGAACCTAAGAGTGAAATATCGTGCATCGCGCTTTTGACGCCGTGTGCAGTGTAAAAGGCGATGCCTTGCTTAACAAAGGAGACATTGGGGTAGGCGGCTTTTAGACGCGTCAGTTTTTCTTCTATGCCGTTAGCTGCCTCTGTCAGAGAGATGTTTTTGCTTAAAAGCGCTTCAACAAGAAAGTAAGAGACGCCAGCCTTGTCTTTTGCAACAATCCAACCGTCATCAAATGTGGCGCTCTCTCCTTTTGTGAGTCCTTGCGCGATGCGGCGAGTAAGAAGCAAGGGATCGTTTTGAAGTTCAGCTGCGCCGACTCCGGCGAAGGGATTAAAAACTTGGGACAAAACGAAGGCACGACTTAACTGAGGGTCTTTTAATTCGTTTTGTAGGGCGTTATCTAAGAAAGCCAAGCGATAGGTATTTAAAAAGGTATAAAGCGCTTTCTGTTCTTCCTGGGTCACTGTCGCATAAACAGCGTCACAAAGCGGGGAATCTTTAAGAGTATTGCTTAAATCTTCTGCAGCCTTTTTATCGGATACGGCAAAAAAGACTTTACGCTCTAGCGAAGCGATAAAGAGGCGATTAGTTTCCTCAACACGAAGATCTACGGCGTCTTCAGGAACAAGCGTCAAGATGTTTTCTTCTAGCCCTTTTTGTAAGAAGCCATGAAGGGCAAGAAGGAAGGCAACGCACGTTGCAAGAATCCAGGTAAGAAGTCCCTTAGAGCGCATCAAATTCACGTTGGGCCTCGCTATCTGTGACTTTTTTGCGCACGGTATTCGTAAAGGAAATCGTAGTGACGTTACCCGCGACATCTTTCATCGTAACGCTTTCGATTTCTTTAGCCTTTAGGATTCTCATTTCTGAAAAAAGAATCGAGCCTTTCTCATTTTTTGGCGTGAGTGTGAGAAGTGTTTTTCCAGTTTTTTCCTTTTGAGTGACAACGTTAAAACTCAGACTTAAGGCTTTTTCATCTCCTGCAAAAATCGCCTTTAAAAGTTCTTGAGGATTGGTAAAAGAATCCCCTGTTTTCATCGTTGTGATTTGTGGGGCAGCTTTTCCTGTTTGGGTGGCAATCGTGTTGCCTGTGATTTTGATGACGCTTGAAAATGGACGCAATTGATGCCAAATAAGACCAAAATCGCTGAAGATAACGACATTTCCTGATGACTTCAGGGGTGTTTTAAAGCCTGAAAGCGTCTTTTCCTGAGAAAAATCAGCACTAAGGCGCTCGCCTGCGACACTGACGCTTACCAAAGCAAAGAGCCCAACGGCGCAAAGTGCGAAATTTCTGAAGGTAAAAGGCTTAAACACTTTCGCTTCTCCTAGGGTTTGGCTACACCTAATTTCTCAAAGAGGATCGCCGGGCTCTCTAAGAGTCCTTCGTGCGTTTTAAGGTCAACTGCCATTTGCACAATGGTTGCCGCTGTAAGAAGCGTTCCATCGGAACGCGTGACGCTATAGTCTGTGACAAGTCGGTTTTCGTATTCTCTAAGTGTGACTTTCACAGTGGCTTTTTCTTCAAGTAGCCAGGGCTTGCGGTACTTGATGTGTAGGTCAACGACAGGGAAGGCGTAACCGCTTTCTTTCATTGCTTTGTAGCCATAGTCAAAGCGACGGAAAAGCACTTCACGCACCCTTTCAAAAAAACGGATGTAGGTTCCGTGCCAAACAATTCCCATCGGATCTGTGTCATTAAAGGATGGCGTGATTTCAATTTGAGCGGTAAAGCGGTCATCGGTTCTCATGGCAAGGATCTCTCATTAGGCGTTAGCACCATCGTTTTTCTCTTTAGCCCAAAAATCAAAGAAGTTAAACCAGTCTAAGGGATATTGAAGGGCGCGCTCTTCTAGGGCTTTGACAAAGACTGTGGCGTATTTTTCTACGCTTTCTTCTCTATTGCGGCGGCTAAGAATGATTTTCTCACTTAAGTGTTGGGCTTTAATGCGAATGGTTTTTCCGTCGCGATTGGCAAAGAGGATGCAAACCGGGGCTTTGAGTAATGAGGCAAGCACGTAAGGGCCAATTGGAAATGGCGCAGCGCTTCCTAAAAAGGGAAGGGAAATCGAGCGTTCAATCTTCCCATCAGGCCGAACAGGCGTTCTATCAGCGGCAATTGCGACCCACTCCCCGTTTTTTAATTTCTCCGTGAGTTCCGAGGCTGTCTCAACACCGACGTTGTCCACGCCAATAAGATGGATGTGCGATTTCGGCGCAATCTTTTCCATCAGTGCTTTGTAGCGAGGCGCATGCTTTTCAAAAACAAGGGCATTAATGGGTACTTCGTAATCGTTTTCAGCGATAGCACGACACACCTCAGCAGCGCCCAAGTGTGAAACAAAAAGAATCTTTCCCATTTCGCCTTTTTTTTGCGTGAGAATTGCTTTTGTTTCATCGTCTTCAAAGGCGCAGGGCGTTTCTTCTTCAATGTCTCCTGTCCAGCTTGCAAACTTATCGAGAATCGATTCGCCAAAGTGCCTGAAATGCCGAAAGACCGTGAGTGGCTCTTTCGGTTTGAGTCCTTTTTCGGTAAGGAGGTTCTTAATACGAGCAAGATACGCTTTAGAGGCTTTTACCTGATCGGTTGCAACGAAGCGAAAGACGCCTAGAGGAAAGAGGGCAACAATAGAGAAAATTCTTCTTCCAAATAGGCGGTAAACCGCAAGAAGAAATTGCATGCCAAGTAAGCCACGCTGCTCTTCAACTTGAGACCAGTGAGCGTTCTTTTCCCTTTTAAGAAGTTTGGGCCACAAGGTAAGCGACCGAAAAAAGAGCTTCGCGTGCATCTTGGAGATGCGCCAGTTGTCTTTTAGGGCATCAAAGTTTGATGTGCCGCCTTCAGGGTAAATGACGCGCGTTGCCATAAACTTCATCGGCACGCCTTCCCAATAAAGGCGCACGAGAATCTCTGGGTCAAAGTCCATGTGCCGTCCAGGATTGGCAACTTTCACAACACGAAGTAGGGGCTCTAATGGGTAAACACGAAACCCACACATGCTGTCAACAATTGTTGAAGAAAGTGTTTCAAGCCACACCCAAAAATGGGTGATGTATCGTCCGACAAGACGCCCCTTAGGCACGGTTTTATCGTAAATGGGAAATCCTGAAATCAACGCCTCAGGATTTTCTTTAGATAAATCTAGGAGTTTTTTTGCGTCGCTAATATCGTGCTGTCCATCAGAATCGATTTGAAGGATGTGCGTAAAGCCGAGCGCTTTTGCTTTGAGCGCGCCATCGATAACGGCAGCGCCCTTGCCGCCATTGATTTTCCGACGCACTAACGTCACTGCCTCTTTAGGAAAGGCTTCAAGCGTTTTGTCAATGAGGGAGGCTTCATCGCTTCGACTTCCATCATCGACAAGAATGATGGGTAGGTTAAGCGCTTTTAAGGCGTGTAATACCCCACCCAAGGGCTTAGCATGGTTAAAGCACGGGATGACAATCGCAACCGACTCTTTCATTGACTAACCTTTAAGCGACCAAGAGAGACGGTTGTGGCTTCTGAAGCGTTGGTGACGACGTACTCAAACTGAAGTGTCAGAAGGCCGTCTTTTGTTGCGCCCTTTCTTAGGCGCAATTGAAGGGCTTCAAGGGGCAACACGGGGCGCACAAATTTCATTGTGACGATTTCTCGAAGGGTCACACGCCCAAGCCAAAGCGAGGCATAGTGAAGAACCCAACGCAGTTGCACAACGCCAGGCAAAAGAGCTTTTTTCGGGAAGTGCCCTTCAAACCACACGAGCTCTTCTGGCAATTCCAAGGCAACAGAAAATGTGGAATCTGTGGCAATGCGGCTATTTTCAACTTCGCAAAGTTCACGCATTAAAAAAGAGCCTCCATAGCTTTGTAGTCAATCTTGCCTCGATCGTTAGAAGGGAACCGTTTGACTTCTCTCCAAAAGCGCGGCAACGCTACAGTCGGAATGGCGCCTCGCAAAGTGGCGACATAAGAGGGGATGCTTTCACGCGTGAAGCTTTTGGAGCTTTCCGTTTCAATCACAAGACCGATACGTTTTTGTTCTCCTCGGGTAACAGTAACGGCATAACTTGTGAACCCTAATTTTTCTTTTACGACCGACTGGATTTCATCAAGAGAAATCCGTTCTTCACCAATTTTAACAATACGGTCTTTACGTCCTAAAAGCCTGAAATGCGTTTTATCGATAAAGGAGAGACGGTCTTCAAGATAAAAGACACCGGTGTCGCTTAGTGGCGTTTCAATCGTTGTCAGTTCTTCGCTCGTTTCTTTTAAAGAAATCTTTGGGCAAAAGCGCCACGTGGTTTCAACGGAACCGATTTCGTGGCGGTGCGTGCCAATGACTCCCGCTTCAGTCGACCCATAGATTTCCGAGACAGGGCACGCAAAAACCTGATGCGCTTTTTCGATTGCACTGTCTTCTAACTTGCCGCCCGCGGAAAGCAAAAAGTGACTTTCTATGGGGCCAACCTTCGTATCAAGATAACGCAAGAAGGTTGGTGTTGCGATAACAGACAAGGGTCCAGTTAAGTGCGTAAAGTCTTCTTGACTTAAAAGCCTTTCGCCTAAAAGAGGAATTCCTAGGCTCATGGGCATCCAAATCGCGAATGTGAGGCCATAAAGGTGCGCGGGATCAACGCAACTCGCGAGCGTTGTCCCTGCGAGGTCTTTCCCAAAGAGCTCCGTTGTAATGGCGGCTTCTTTATCCATCAGAGCAATGCTTTTGGCAATCGCTTTGGGTTTGCCAGTAGAACCTGAGGTGTAAAGAAGAATCTGCGCGTTATCCTTAACAGGATTAAGTGTTGTTTTGGGCTCTTCTTTTAAGAGGGTTTCAAAGGAGACGTCCTTTACGCCTGTCGCCTCACTCACTAGAGCCAAGTCATAAAGTTCGCCGCGAGAATCTGTGACGCTTTTTCTTGAGCCTAAAAGGACGGCTTCCCGCCCTTCAGAGAGCACAGCATACAAAGAGGCAATAAAAAGAAAACTGATGTCCGTGAGAATCGCAATGCGCTTAGCGTCAGTTTTCGAAATGTAGGAGGCGATGCGAGAAGCCGCATCGATTAAATCATTTCGGGTTTTGACTTCAGGTCTAAGGCTAACAATGGGATTGGTGTCAGTTTTTTTTAACCAGTCAGAGAACGTTAGGACTTGCATACGCGTCTCCGAACGAGATACTCAATTAAGGCCAAAAGTCCCATTAAGACGTAGCTTACGCACCCGTTCCACAGTGTCCACAGTTTTGGGTCAGCAATGAGAGCTGTGAGTGTTGCAACAGAGCCATTTAGGAGGAAAAAGACAATCCAGACGTAGGTGACTTTCCTTGTGTAGGAAATCGCTTTCTCAGGAAACTCTTTTCCCTTATATGCCATGCGAGCTAGACTCTCAACAATCGGGCGACCGAAAAAGATCGATCCCGTGAAGGCAACGAAAAGCGAGGCGTTAACCGCGACGGGATACCACAAAATGGGAATCGAGGCGTTAAAGGCCAAGCAGCAAACTGAGATTGCTGCGCCAATAAGGCACATGGCGCGGTCTGCGACAGCTAGGGTTCGATTCCTACCTGGCGCACCCAACACAAGACGAAATAAAAAGAGAACGAGGCTAATCCAGAAAAAGAGTCGGATTGCATCGTTATAAAGCGAGAGAAGAAGTAGCACAGGCCAAAGGATAAAAATCCCTCGGACAATGAACTGGGCTACTTGTCTCGCTTGCATCGCGCTTACTCAGAAAGAATCTTCTCGACAACGTCAACGACGTCGTTAACAGTGCGTACGTTCTTGAAGTCTTCAGGCTTAAAGCGCTTTTCAATGACTTTCTGCAATTGCACAATCATATCGACAGCGTCAATGCTATCGAGATCAAGGTCATCGTAAAGCTTAGCTTCGGGGCGAATCTTTTCCTCAGGGATTTCAAAAAGTTCAACGAGTTGCTTTTTGAGTTCCTCGTAGATCTTTTCGCGGGTCATCGGTGTGGTCATAAAACTTCGCTCCTTACTTCGTGGGGTTTTGAGAACGGATAAAGTCGGCTAATGTGGCAACAGACTTAAAGTGTTCTCGAACTTCTTTTGTCGGTCCCGAGAGAGCAACGCCAAATTCGGACTTAATCGCAAGTCCTAATTCCAAGGCGTCAATCGAGTCAAGCCCGAGCCCGTCACCAAACAGTGGGGCATTTGTATCAATATCCTCTGGCTTGATGTCTTCAAGATTGAGGCTTGAGACAATCAGCTCTTTGATCTGGCTTTCTAGAGAGGCCATGGTTTATCTCCGTTGTGTTTCTCGTAAAAAGAATTTGTTGTAATTCTTCGGTTAATCGTCGTGCGGCAAGTGCCGTACTTTTTTCTTTTGTTAGAAAATCGGTGCTTTCTAGTGTTTTTATATAGCTTAAGGTAAGCTCAGGCCGCTTAGCAGGAATCGTATACCAAGGAAGCTGTTTTCCGAGCCACCACTCGGAACACTCAATGTGAATCGCAATCACAGGGACATGGCAGCGCAAGGCTAATTGCGCAGCGCCTCGATGTAAATGCGAGGCTTTCCCGGGGACGCTACGCGTTCCTTCAGGGAAAATAAGAAGCGCATCACCCGCGCGAAACCGACGATGGCATTCATTAAAAATTGTTTCTGGGTCGTCGTTTGTTAGGTATCCGCACGCTCGAATAATCCCTGATAAGAAGGGGTTATTCAGTAGCGTTGAACGCACCACGCAGTCAATCGTTGGATAGACTGAGGCGATAAAAACGTAATCAAGGAGAGTCGGGTGGTTAGCAACAAGAATGGCACCAGTTTCCGGTAGCGTAATCTTTTTGAGATTCTCAAGATCAAGTCTTACAGCTCTTGTAGTCCGAGCGTAAAAGACAAAAATCCGAAAGGCAAGATTCGTAAGACGTCTTGACGCTTCGTGAAGTTCTTTTTTCTCCGAACCCATATGCATAAGACGCAATAAGGGAAATCCAACTCCCATAAGAAGAAGTGCCCCGCAGCCAAAAAGGACATAGCCCGTATAGGTCGCAAGATAGCGCCAGAGTGTGAAAAGAATGAATTCGCGTTTTTCACTCATCACGCTTTTCTCCAAGTCCAAAGGCGAGAACCCGAACGAACTGTGAAGAGGGAACTACCTGAAGCAACGCCTTCAATCCACTGCAACATATCCGGGGTTTCGGGCTCAAACTCTTCAATCGCTGCGCTGGTGCCCTTAAATTCATTTCCTTTCTGTAGGAGAAGAGCCACAGCGAAAGGTTCTTTTACAGGGGGAAGTCTTTCCCCGAGAATCTCAGGTAAAAGATTCTCGTAACTTAAAACGAGAACGGTCTCTTTCCCGTCATGAAGAAAGTTCATCGCTTCAAGAAATGCCGCTTCAAGTGTATTGGCTCCTGCGGCAACACTTGTCACAGGGACGGTTAACTTTTTGTGAATTGTGAGAATTCCAGAAGCCGCATTGTGTACGCTCATCGTAAAGTCCGTGGGAGAAGGGCTTTCGTTTTTGTTAATGGCGATAAGAGTCTTTTCTCCTCGAGGAGTTTCGGCGTGGCGGCTTGCATTCACAATAGCATCGACATTGTGGCGCTCTAAGAGCTCTAAGGCACACTCGACAGCGTAGCGGCTTCCTAAACTCATCCTCCGAGAAAGCATCATCGGCAAACGCTTAGGGATGGCGACGGATTCTTTTGCGGACAATGGGCTCATCACCCGAGGTTCATTTGAGCCTTCGGGGCGAATCAGAGCAAACCAATCGAGTAAGCGAAAGGAAAAATCCATTAGTTCGCTCTCTTTAAGATAAGAAGCGTGTGACCTGTTCCCAAGCCGTCGTACTCATTTTCAATTTCAAGACCTGCGGCTTTGGTAAAGCGTTCAAAATCTTCCAAGGAATAGAACTTACTTGTGCCGTTGGCGAGAGCCGTGAAATACAAAGAGAACGCTGTCAAGCAAGCGTCTCCCACGGCAAAGGGTTGTTTACCGATTAAGGGCTCTAAGACGGCAATGCGCGCCGTATCAGACATCGCAGAGGCGATGCGTTTCAAAATCGAAATGACGTCATCTTCGCCAAAGCAATCGAGAAATTGGCTCATCCACCAAATATCGGCATCGTTTTTCTCAAACGGCTTATTTTCAAGAAGATCAACAGGGCAGGTGTCAATGCGAGCCTCAAAGCCTGCTTTTTTCGCATTTTCTTTGGCGATGGCGCACTGCTCAGGCAAGTCAAAGATTGTGACGTGAACGTCACGATTGTATGTGCAGCACTTAATGGAAAACTTTCCTGTGTTTCCGCCAACATCGCAGATCTTCTTAGGGCTCTTCTCAAAAAGGTAAGGAAGTGCCGCATCGTAAGAGACGTCTGAGTAGTAGTGATCGAACTCAAACCAACTTGTGTGAGCAGGTTCTGGCAACTTGGAAATCACGGGATAAATCGTCTTCATTCCCGGGTAAAGCGTCTTAAGGCCAGAGGGTTTCCCTTCTAAGAGGGCGTCTTTTAGGAAGTCGAGCCCCGCATAGCAAACATCATGCGCAAAATCGAAATTGGCTCGCGTCATCGCATCGTGCAAAAGAAAGAGCGATTCTTTTGTGACAAAGTATCGCTCCTCACTCTTTCTAAGCAAACCGAATGCAGTGCCAAGTTCTGTGAGAACACGGAGGGCGTAGATAGTTAGTTTTTGAGGAATGCCGTCTTGAATTTCATTGAGGGTGGCGCCAGCCTTGGTCTTTTCTAAAAACTCAAGAATCCCGAATTCACGCAAGCAATAAGCAGCTTGGAAAACGAAAGGAGAGCAGGCAAGAAAGTTAGCCTGTTCAATGGCTTTGAAAGCGGAATCTCCCGATTTCGAGCGTCTTACTGCCATAAGTCCCCCTTGATATATTTGATTAAGACGACGAGCCTCTTTTCGAAAAAAAACGTTGCGGCAAAGA
>CAVEMY010000007.1:18639-26968 GCA_963617005.1 Parabacteroides distasonis
CGCCAAGTGAGCATTACTTCATTAATAACTGACGTTGAATCTGCTTATCGAGATTACGAACCCATTGGTTGTACTTCGGATGAACTTCGTTGTCGCCACGGATAAGCGTTGTCATCGGGTTGATGGTGATGGTGTATTCTTTTTCGCTATATGCCACATCGCAAGCGGCAACGTGAACCTTCTTCACATACTTAAGTGTGATTTTTTGACCAACTTCCTCAACAACTTGCCAGTTCTTCGAAAGTGCTGCGCGCAAAATAGCGTTACGAACTTCTTCGACTGTAGCCTTAGAGAGAACAGGAGTTTTGATGGTTTGAATGGCTGCGCTACGGCACCAAGCAGCGGAAGTGGCTAAAAGCCCTAAAGCTGCAACAGAGGCAATGAGAGTACGACGATACATGTAAATGCTCCTAAAAGCGAAAAACAGTTACCGTATTCAGAACAAATTCTGAAACGGTTTTTTTTGGCAAGAATTATAGGAAGATGCCGTTATCCTGAAAAGGATTTTGGCTCAATAATACGCATAAGAATCGAACTAAAAGCGTACAAAAGATACAGAGCGTTAGGTGAGAGTGCAGATGTATCACTCAATGAGAAGAAGAAAAGGCGCAGTCGCAAAAAACTGTCATTTTCTGAAGTGGAAATATTAGGGGGATTCTTGGCTAATATGGCTTGACAGCTCTAAAAAACGAGTTACTTCCAAAAAAGAGATTTGTTTTTCTAAAATACTTTAAATTTGCTTTAAAATTCAATCATTTACAGTGGCCTGGCTCATAGAACAATGTAGCCAACTCAAGGGGCATAGCCTTATGTCAGGTAACCAATGCAAACTGCTACTGAAATATGAAGGGGCTGCGTTAGATAACCATTCAATGGATGTTGCTCAACTCGCTCCTTCTTTGTTGGCCTTAAACGAGGCTATTCAGGAACTCAATAAGTTGGTCAATAATGGGCAGACGCGCGTCACACTAAAAATCGATGATCCGATAAAGTCGGGAAGTATTGGTATTGACTTGTCAATTGTGCAGGATTTTCTCTCTCAAGTCACGAACTTTCTGACTTCTGGTGAGATTTCTGCCTTTTGCAATGCAAAGACACTTGCCGAAAGCATCTTGCAAATTGTTATGCTCAGGCGTTATTTGCAAGGAAGAGATCCATCCCTTTTTGTAAGTTCTAGAACTGTCTCTGAGACCGTTCTTGTCATTGATAATCGTCACTTCACGATTAATAACGTAGCATATGTTGGATTGAGCAACTTATCTTGCACCAACGCCTGCTCACGGCTTGCCGACCCACTTCATTATGAAGGGGTGGATTCTTTTTCTCTTTCTGTTGGAGAAAAAACGGAAACCATAAAAAAAGAGGAGTTAGTAGCCTATCAAGCTATTCAGGAAGAGAGAGAGGTAACTCGATCGTCGGTTAAGGTCGCCGCAATTGTCGAATCTTTGTCCTTTAAAGATGAGGCCAAGTGGAAAATCAATATAGGAGACAAGAACTCAATCTTTGTTTCCATTCAAGACGATCAATTTGCTAAAGACGTTGACTCTGGCATAGAACTTTTTGGTAAGGGCGACTATCTAATTGCACAACTTGAAAGTGTTCAGACGATAACAGCTGAAGGCAAGATAAAGATTTCTTACACAATTACCAAGGTCTATGAACATAAGCATGCGGCGGAGCAACTCAAGTTGATTTAATCGGCAGAACAAAGTTCTTGTACTTTGCCTCACAGGGATAAAGCCATTTGTTAAGTGGCTATAGAAGGTGTTGTGGATGGTTTGACCTTTAGTAGAGGCCTCATAAAATACCCATACGTCATTGAGCTTGCCAATGGAGCAGTTGACTACGTCGTTATCTTTCCTGATTTGAAGGGTGTTACGCAGCGGGGCCAACAAAGGCTGTGGGTTGAAGAAGAAATAAGAGACGGGAGAAGAATCCCAACTCCTTCTGCGTCTAAAAAGGGTCTTGCAAACGAAGATTGGACTCTGGGCTTTGTCGGTATCAACGTGCCGAAAAAGGCGAAGTAGAAAAAGGCCCAGTTGTTAAAAACAACTGAGCCCTGAATCACTGGTGCGCCAGGTAGGATTCGAACCCGCGACCCCCTGGTTCGTAGCCAGGTACTCTATCCAACTGAGCTACTGGCGCACGCTTTACTCTTTGTAGAGGAAGCGCATTCTACAATCAATTTTTTGGAAATGCAATGCGTGTTGAAGGTTTGTTGGGTAGCCTTTCGCTATGTAGGGAAACCGTCATGTTTTTCTCTCCTAAGGCGCCCTTTCCTAGGTACATAAAAAGCCCGCAAATCGTGAAAATCTGCGGGCTTTCAGAGTTAGGAACTACTCCAAATTAAAAGAGAAGCACCTTATTAAAGTCTAAGAAGACCTTTGTGCCATTGGGAAACAGCGTTGTGTTCGCGCCTTTGACGCTAATACGGAACATATGGTCTCCACACTCGACACGGAACTCTGTGGAGTCTCCTAAGAAGAAGCTATGACGCACAACACCTTCTAAGGCGCCACCCGTTGTCGAGATTGTGATGTTCTCAGGACGAATGGCAATAGTTGCCGCGGGCCCCTTGAGATTGGCCGTATTGGGAAACGACAAATCCGTTCCCGTAAGAAACACACGGTCTCCACGCACTTCGCCTGTTTCAAAGTTCACAAGACCGATGAAGTCTGCGACCATCTTATTGACGGGATTGGCGTAAATATCGTGCGGCTTTCCAATCTGCTGCACAACGCCTTGGCTCATCACGACGACGCGATCGCTCATTGCCATTGCTTCGCTTTGATCGTGCGTCACATAAATCACGGTAATCTTCATCTTCTTTTGAATCGCCGAGATTTCAAAGCGCATACTTTCACGCAACTTCGCATCAAGGTTACTTAACGGTTCATCAAGAAGTAGGAGACCAGGGCGCATCACAAGGGCGCGAGCCAAAGCCACGCGCTGCTGCTGGCCGCCCGAGAGTTGGCTTGGGAAGCGCTGGCTATATTCAGCCAAGTGCACAAGTTCAAGCATCTCTTCGATGCGGCGTTTTCTTTCATCGGCCGGCACCTTCTGAATCTTAAGTGGGTAGCCGACGTTATCGAAAACCGTCATGTGGGGCCAGACGGCATAGCTCTGGAAGACCATACCGATACCGCGCTTTTCTGGCGGAACGAAGATCTTCTCATCGGAACTCGAAACCACCATGTTGCCGATCGAAATGCGGCCTTCGGTCGCTTTTTCAAAGCCTGCGACCATACGAAGCGTTGTCGTTTTGCCGCAACCCGAGGGTCCAAGAATCGAGACGAACTCGCCGTCTTTTACCTCAAGATTGAAGTCATCGACAACGGTAATGTCGCCGTAGCGTTTAAAGACATGTTCAATTTTTACTTCTGACATTTCAAAAACTCCTAAATTCCGACATTACCCTTTGTCGCCTTACTCAAGATTAAGTTGCCGATTAAGACAATGAGTAAGATGATCACACTCAAAACGGAGGCGTTTTGAGTATCCGCGTAGGTCTGTAACTCGTAAAGTAAGACACCAATGGTCTTCGTTTCACTGCCATAAAGTAGCAGCGACATCGTCAGTTCATAAAACGATGGCATAAAGATCAAGAACCAGCCCGCAACAATCGAGGGTGCGATAAGCGGCACGATGATGTCTTTGCAGCAACGAAGCCAATCGGCTCCTGAGTTAAGCGCTGCTTCTTCTAGAGAAATGTGAACTTGGGTGAGCGCTGCCGAAATCGTTCTTACCGACATCGTCATGTATTTCACAAGGTAGGCGACAACCAAAATCCACATAGTCGAGTAAAGGTTCAAGCCGAAGTTACCGCTAAAGGTAATAATCAACGCCAAAGCAATAACGATCGACGGGGTGCTACCACCGACCACTGTGAGTAAGTCAGGCAATGTACGACCACGAAGCGTTGTTTTGACAGCAAGGTACGCCACAAAAAGACTTAATAGCGTACCAATCGTTGCCGCGATAATGCCGTACAACACGGAATTCCAAATCGTTTCCATGTACTGCGCCGATGTGATCACAGGAATCCAAGGATCAAAGCCGTAGTTCGAGAGCGAGAGCACAGACTTCGAAAGCGACTTCAAGAAGCTTGTCATCACAATCGATCCGATTGGGATAATCACGGCAATTGCCGCATAGGTTGAGATGCCAGCCACAGCCACCCACTTCCATTTGCCGAGTTCAACAATATTGGGTCTTGTGGACTTGCCGCTAATTGTTGTGTAGTCCTTGCGGCCCATCATCCAGGTCATAAAGAATAGGAGCCCATTGGCGATAAACATCAAGGATGCCGCTAGAGCCGTGGAATCTCTGACGCCTTCGTCGCTCCCCATATAAAGATAGGTCACAATGCGTGTGGTTAACACTTCAATGTTGCCTGGCATACCGACGATTGCAGGAATACCAAAGCAGCTACCTGCTGCGATAAAGACAAGTAAGCCACCCGCGAGAATTGAAGGCGCCATCAAAGGCAGCGTCACATTAATGAGGGTACGCAAGGGGCTTGCGCCAGAGATGCGTGCCGCTTCTTCAAGCGTTGGGTCCATCTTTTCCATCGCGCGAGAAATCGTGATGAAAGCAAAGGGGCTATAAAAGAGCGTTAAGACCCAAGCGATACCACCGAATGTATAGATGTTAAAGGGCGCAGTTTGTAAGTTAAAGAGCCACTTAAAGATATCGTTAAGGTATCCAACACTTGGGTTAAGTAACTGTGTCCACGCAATCGCGCCCACGTAGGGCGGAATCATGTAACTTGAAATCAAAATCGTGCGGTAGAACTTTTTGCCTGGCAAATCGGTACGTCCAACAAGCCACGCAAGCGGGAAGGTAATCACGACGCTTGCTGCCATCACAAGTAAGGACAGTTCAACCGTGTTGGTCAATGCTCTCCAGTTGACATCAAGGCTATAGACCTCGCGGTAGTTTGAGAGATTGACAGTGCCGTCCTTCCAGACTGAGTCAAAGAGCAACAGCCCCATCGGAAGGATGACAAAGTAAACAAGTAAGAGCACCGCAATACCGATAACGATGGTCTTACTATTTAAGCGAAATCGCATAAAGGAACTCCCTAGCGGAACCTCACAAAAAGCGGGGAGCGAAGCGCTCCCCGCTCGAGTTACTTTAGATTAAACGCTAAAAATTAGCGGTCCATCATGCGTTTACGGAAGTTTTCCTTAATCTTCGCGTTGTTATCCGAGAGATCCTTCCAGTCGATGGCGACCTTGCTCGCAGCAATCTTGCTTGTCGGGATCGATCCTAAAGGCGCATCGATGTCGCCACGCACCGGGTGCATCCAGCCCTTAACCACAGCGGCCTGACCTTCTTTGCCGAGCCACCAATCCATTAAGGCCTTGGCACCAGCCGGGTTCTTTGTCGTCTTTAAGATTGCAATCGGAGACGGAATCATGATGACGCCATCTGTGGGGTAGGAAACCGCGAGCGGTTCTTTCTTCGCCACAGAGAGCTTCAAGATGTTTTCTTCGAGAATCATCGCGGCAGCGTATTCGCCCGTTAAGAGCTTATTCTGAATCGCGGAGTTGCCCTGTTCGACTTTCATGCCGTTGGCGGCGAGCTTGTCGAAATATTCCCAGCCGTATTTTTGCGCTAAGGCGCCCACTGCCACATAGGCCGTGCCACTTAAAAGCGGGTTGGGCATCGCGATCTTGCCCTTCCACTTCGGATCTAAGAGATCTTTCCAAGACTTCGGAGCGTCAGCAGGATTTAATTTGTCTTTATTGAAGGCGATGATCATGTTGCAAACGCGAACAGAGTACCAAGCGCCATTGGGGTCCTTATCAAGAATCACTTTGTCGTGATCTTTGGCTTTATAAGGAAGAAGGAGTCCTTGCTTTTGAAGTGTGAGGTAGTAGGAGGGGTCAGCAACCATCAAGAGGTCGGTACCGATTCTCTTGGCACGGATTTCGCCGTTCATCTTGGTCATGATGTTTTCTGTACCGCCCTGGAACCAACTGACCTTCATCTTCGGGAAGGCTTTGGCGACATTGGGCTTGCACATATTATCGACGATGTCCGGATACATCGAGGTGTAGACCATCGCTTTACCAGAAACTTCAGCTGCGTTGGCAAAACCGACAAAGCTCATAGCGGTAGCCGCAACGACGGCACCTAAGAGGGCTCTTTTCTGCATGTAAAACTCCTTCAAAATTTTTATTGGTCATTTTTTCCCTAAGAAACACTCGGTCTTCTCCCAAAGAATTAGAACGAAAGGTCTAAGGAAAATCGCTTACAGTGTACTCACGTAACGGAATGCTTCGCAATGTAAAAATTTGACTTTAGTTAAAAAAAAGAACGGCGTTCGGGTTATTACTTAGACGCCATTATTTTTGTTGTATTTTAGAGAAGAATTTCTTTTGATTTCAATAGAATCTGAAGTCGTTTTCTTCCGCTTTTAGTTGCGCGATTTCTTCTCTTTTGCTTTCTTTTTGGGAGCCTCCTTTTTTCAAAAGACAAATGGCAAACTGATTTCTTTTGCAACGATGTGTTCTTTGTCGACTGTCACTCTTGGGAAAAGTGCGTCAGGCGTTTGGAGGCATTCGAATGTCCCAAAGAGTTCACCTCACAACTCTCAACGACTCAAGTTGCAGGACGCTTCGCCCCTTTACTGTGGCAAGCTTAACCTTTGATTGGCTAAAATAGCGCACCTTTTTTCGTTAGAAGGAAAAATTTCGGGCCTATAGCTCAGTTGGTTAGAGCAGGGGACTCATAATCCCTGGGTCGCTGGTTCGAGTCCAGCTGGGCCTACCAAGACAATTCATTTTGCGCATGCAAGAAAAAACCACACAACCTGTCACGAGCTTTGATGCGTTTCATTTCGATACTCGCATTGCAAAAGCCATTTCTCAAATGGGGTACGTTAAGCCGACCCCGATTCAAGTGAAAGCCATCCCTCCCGTGTTAGAAGGGAAAGATGTGATGGGAGCCGCGCAAACGGGAACGGGCAAAACCGCAGGTTATGGGTTGCCAGCAATCGAGCGAATCTTAAGTAAAGCCAACACGTCGGTTTCTCCGGCACGCCACCCTGTGCGTGTTCTTGTTTTAACGCCAACGCGCGAATTGGCCGATCAAGTTAACGACAATCTAAAAGAGTACGCAAGCCTCACACCACTTCGCGTCGGTGTCGTTTTCGGTGGTGTCGATATCAAGCCTCAACAAGCAGAACTTTTGCGAGGCGTTGAAATTCTGACTGCCACTCCTGGTCGCTTGCTCGATCACGTCGAAAGCCGTACTGTGAATCTTTCTCAAGTCGAGATCGTGATTCTCGATGAGGCTGACAGAATGCTTGATATGGGGTTTTTGCCTGATATCTCGCGGATCCTGAAACTTCTTCCCGCTAAGCGTCAGAGCTTGATGTTTTCAGCGACGTTTTCTCCTGAGATTAAGAAACTCGCGAAGACGTTTTTAGTCAATCCCGTCTATGTGGAAGTCGCGCGGCAAAATTCTGTCGCAACCACGGTCGAACAGGTTTTATTGCGCGTCAAAGAAATAGAAAAGACCGATGTTTTGGTCGATATCTTGCGCCACGGCTATGAAGACAAACCCGCAGCAGAATCTGTTTTGGTTTTTGTGAATTCCAAATTAGTCTGTAGACGCCTCACACGGAAATTAGAGCGCTTTGGCTTTGCCGCTGAAGCCATTCATGGCGACAAAACACAAGAAGACCGCATGATTTCTTTGGAGCATTTCAAAGACGGTCGTTGTAAAGTGCTTGTCGCAACCGATGTCGCAGCGCGTGGGTTGGACATTACGCAACTGCCGTGTGTGATCAATTACGATGTGCCTTTTGTCGCAGAAGATTATGTGCATCGTATTGGGAGAACAGGAAGGGCGGGATCTAAGGGTCTAGCTTTAATGCTCGCTACCTCGGAAGAAATCCGTAGCGTTCAAGCAATCGAGAAACTGACAAAGCAAAAGTTCACCCCGGTTGACGTTGATGCGCCAGAGCGCCCGAAATTCAAAGACAATCGCGCGCCAAGACGGTTTCGTGACGACGATCACGAGGGCCGAGAAATGCCAAAAGTTGCACCTCTTCCGAAAGCCTCATACGATCCGATTTTTGATGCGCCTTACGTAGCAACTCAAGAGCGAGCCCACGAAGAAAAGCACGAGGAATTTATCAGTCCCCGCACGAAGAAAAAGGCGCCCAAGGTTTCTGCTCTTTTGGGTGGCTTTAAGTCCTAACTTAACCGTCTGAGTTTTTCAAATCCACTAGGTAAAGAAAACCCCGAAATCGCAATGGACTTTCGGGGTTCGATGCTTTAGAAGTTAAGAAGAATTACTTCTTCGCGGCTTTCTT
>CAVEMY010000007.1:27212-50688 GCA_963617005.1 Parabacteroides distasonis
TTCTTCGCGGCGGGCTTCTTGGCGGCTACGGCTTTCTTAGCAGGAGCCTTCTTCGCAGCGGGCTTCTTGGCGGCAGCGACTTTCTTAGCCGGAGCTTTCTTCGCAACAGCCTTCTTGGCTGGGGCTTTCTTGGCTACGGCCTTCTTGGGGGCTGCTTTCTTAGCAACAGGTTTCTTCGCGGGAGCGGCTTTTTCAGCCGGTTTCTCTGCGGGTTTCACGGCCGCAACGGCCGGTGTCTCAGGAGCATTCGTCATTACTGTTTCCTTTGGTTGTGTAGCAACGGCTACGTTGGTTTGACGAGAAACTAAGTCCAAGATTTCCGACAGTAGCGAAGTGGAAGCTTCGTACATTTCCTTGGCCACAGGCTCGCTGATGCGTCGCGCTTCAGCCGTTAATTCGGTATGAAAAGCAACGGCAGCCTTAAAAAGTCTGTCGCTCGCTTCCTTGATGCGTGACTCATCCGTTTTTTTCGTGATGGGCATGTGTTGTCTCCGAGGAGAAAATCTGACAGTCGCAAGATTAACACCTCTGAAAAAAAATAGGAAACAAATTTGATAGAAATCTGCGTTTTTCTTTAAGCATTACGCGCCGTTTTTCTCTCAAAAATTTTTCTTCGGGCGCTCTATTCTCTTGAGGTGAAATTCGGTCGCGTCGGAACAAAACAAAACGACGAGTGACGCTTGTCATTTAAGACTCGCTCTTTCTTTTTTAAACGTTCGTTAATCGACACACTCTCTTTTTTTGCTAAACTGCGGCCCGCTCGCGACGACAAATGCCGTTTTTTCTTGGAAGGGTGGCAGAGAGGTCGAATGCGCCGGACTCGAAATCCGGTATACGGTTATACCGTATCGTGGGTTCGAATCCCACCCCTTCCGCCAAGCAAAATTCCTTATGGTGTAGCGCTCTATTTTTTGCGCTCGATATTTTTAGGTCTAAGGCACTTTTTCTTGTCGCATGGTTAAGAAGTGACCAACTCGATTCGTCGGTCCTTTAAAAAAGAAATAATCAAGGTTAAAGATAGATTTCTTCCCACGATTGCGGGATGGCCTTTCTTAGTAGCCATTAAAGATAAAAAAATAACAACGTAAGACTCTTACGGGGCCTTCGTAAAACTCAAAAGATTTTTTTCGGTTCGAGTGCTCAAGCTAGAGGCATCCGAGTCAATGTATTTACGTGTATGTGAGGATTTTCTTCGTGACTGAAACCGTAGAACCCACAGTTGTGATTGAAACGGCGCTTTTAACAAGCCCTGTTGCGCTAAAGCTCGAAGATCTTTCGCGCCTATTCGATGGCCACTTGGATGATGATGCCCTAGTCGATGCCTTAGGCCACATCGCAGAATTTTGGCAGGCGCGCGGATTGCGTCTAAAAGAAACAGAAAGCGGTTGGCGCTTTCAAAGTGTTCCTGAACTTTCTACCTACTTAGCAAAATTAACCGAAGAAAAGCCTGCGAAGTATTCTCGCGCGGTTTTGGAAACCTTGGCCATCATTGCGTATCGGCAACCTGCGACGCGAGGCGATATCGAAGAGATTCGTGGCGTCGCTGTCAATCCCAACGTCATTCGTCAATTGGAAGAACGCGGATGGATTGAAACCATCGGCCACCGCGAAAGCCCAGGGCGCCCTGCGCTTTTTGCCACAACCTCCCTTTTCTTGGACGACTTAGGGCTTAAGAGTTTGGCTGATCTCCCGCCCTTGACTGGCGAAGAACCCAAGGGCGAAGAGTTCGAGCTCTTTGCTAACGAACTCGAAGAAAAGGTCGAAACCGAAAACCAAGAAACCTCTAACGAAACACAAAACGAAACAAGCGACGTTGCAACGAGTGAGAAAAAAGATGAGTGAAGAAAACGAAGACGTAAAAGAGACTGTTGCAGTAAGTGAAGAAAAGCCCGCTCGCAGGAAACTCACGCTTAAAAAAACCGTTCGTCGGCCGCGTGTTTCGAGAAAAAAGAAGACAGAAGACGCTTTAGAAGTGAAAGAAGTCGCAGCGCCTGAAACTTTGCCGGTAACGACAGAAGATGTAAAGAGTGAGGCTCTCTCTCAAAAAGACACAAAAGAAGAGATTGCTCCTCACCCGACTCAGGTCGAAACTGAAGTTTCTGAAATCAAGGAAGACGCGCCCGTTTCTATTGAGTGCGAGAAAAGTAAAGAGGATGAAGAAGCAATTGAGGCTTCTCAATCCGAATCCGTTAAAGAAACGATTCCTCCTTTTGATTGCACTGGAGCGACTGAAGAAGAAGCTGAAGCGAGTTTTACAGCGGAAAAGTACTTTGATCCGCAGGTGCAGCGCCGTGGCAAGAAGGCCGCGAAAAAAGCGCTTGTTGCGCAAAGTGAGAAACTGCATAAGGTCCTAGCTGACGCGGGGATGGGATCGCGGCGCGACATGGAGCAACTTATTTTGGAAGGCCGCATTTCTGTTAACGGCGTTCCAGCGCACTTGGGTCAGCGCGTACTTCCCACAGACGTTGTCCGCATGAATGGTCGTGTTGTGAAACAAGCCAACGCGGCTACGGGTAAGAAACGCACTCCGCGCGTTCTAATCTATAACAAGCCTTCTGGCGAAATCGTAAGTCTCGATGACCCGGAAGGTCGCCCGAGCGTTTTCGAGCACCTCCCGAAAGTGACTAACGGCCGTTGGGTCTCTGTCGGGCGCCTTGACTTTAATACCGAAGGGCTTCTCTTGTTTACGACAAGCGGCGAATTAGCCAATCGCTTAATGCACCCGCGCTACGGAATTGAACGGCAATATGCGGTTCGTGCTGTTGGCGTTTTAACCGATGAGGCGCGAGAAGCGCTTCTTTCGGGTATCGAATTAGAAGATGGCGTTGCGAATTTCAACGCCATCGAAGACCGTGGCGGCGAGGGAGCGAATCGCTGGTACCTAGTCACGATTTCTGAAGGACGCAATCGCGAAGTGCGTCGCATGTTTGCCGCAGTGGGACTGACGGTAAGTCGCTTAATTCGCGTGAGATACGGCGCTGTGCAATTGCCCCGGAACTTAGCGCGCGGCAAAACACTTGAATTGCGTAGCGACTGGGTGAGTGCTTGGGTTGCCGATTTGGGATTAGATGAGGTAGCCGCTTCTCGCGAAGGAAAACCGCAATCCGCGAAACCCCATCACAATAAGCACCACAAGTCGCACGGCGCGAAGGCTCACGCCATTGACCCGATGACAAGCACCGTGCACTATTTAGCAAGCGGCAGCTTAGGGACAACGTCAAAACTTTTTGCTAAGAGGTTATCTGACTCAGATTCTGGATTTGGCACTCGCCCCAAGAGTTCTAACGGGGCACGTAACCGCCATCATTCGGGCCGTAAGCGCTTTTAAGAAGGAAAGGGAATCGGCGAAAGAAGAAATTTCTTTCGTTTTCAGCGCGTTTTTCGCATAAAAATTTGCGTTTTTTCTTGTTTTCTCGACGTGGCCTCCCTATAATGAGGCCCGAAAAAGAAATTGGGCTTAATTTGAGCCTTTTTCTTGACGCATCACTAATGACTATGAGTCGCCATGATTCATAGCTCCCAAGTTAGGGAGAGATTAGGGATGGGCATGGTGCCCGTCCTTTTTTTATGGCTTTTTTATTGGATTAACGATTAAGACTATGCAAAAGAGCCTCGCTGAAATGAGCGCCATTGTTTCCGATACGGTCACGGGCTTAGGCTTTGAATTCGTTGAATTCGAGCGCCTGGCTCGGGGGTTGCTACGCGTAACAATTGACACCACAAACGAGGGAGGTATCGGAGTCGATGATTGCGAAAGGGTAAGCGACCAATTAACGCGCCTATTTACCGTGGAAGCAATCGACTTTGAGCGCCTTGAAGTTTCAAGCCCCGGGGTCGACCGCCCGTTAAAGCGCCTTGCCGACTGGGTGCGGTTTGTCGGGCGCGAAGCGCATGTCGAACTTTTCGATCCCCTTCATGGACCAGAGCTCCCTGAAGCAGGCCGCAGAAAATTTGATGGTCACATCGTTTCCGCGACAGAAGAAGCCATTGAATTTTCAATTGAAGAAATACACCACGCGAGAACGCCCTCGGAGGCGGCTCGCGCCAAGAAGGCAAAGGCTAAAAAGCCCGCAGCCAAAGAAAGCATTGTCGTGCGATTTGCATTTAGCGATGTCGATCGCGCCAATTTGATTGCCCAACTTGACTTTAAAGGAAATAAACGATGAGCCGCGATATGCTCGAGATGGTCGATGTATTGGCCCGTGAAAAAGAGGTTGAGAAGAGTGCCGTTTTCGGCGTCTTGGAACATGCATTAGCCAGTGCTGTGAGAAAAGCGCAGTTCCCTGGTGAGGATGCCGATGTTGTCGTCAAGGTCGACACGGAAACCGGTGACTGGACCGCCAAGCGCCGTTGGCTCATTGTCGATGATGCCGCAGGCTTGCAGCAACCCGACCGCGAAGAGATGTTCTCGGATATCACTGACGAGTATCCGGATTTGAAGGTGGGCGACTACATTGAAAAGCCCATTGAGAATATCAACACCTCAGGGCGCCGTTTTGCGCAAGACGCCAAGCAAGTGATTTTGCAGCGCTTGCGTGATGCCGAGCGCGAACAGGTCTTAAAGGAATTCTTAGAGCGCGATGAAAAGATTGTGAGCGGTCAGATTAAGCGCGTTGATAAAGAAGGCGCCATCGTTGAGATTGGGCGCTTAGAAGCGCGTCTACCTCGCACAGAAATGATTCCTCGCGAAAATCTTCGTATGACAGATCGCGTTCGTGCCTACGTGCTTCGTATTGATGAATCCACTAAGGGTAAGAATGTGATTCTTTCTAGAGCTTGCCCGGAGTTCTTAATCAAACTCTTTGAATTGGAAGTTCCTGAAATCGAAGAAGGCGTTGTGGAAATTAAGTCCGCCGCGCGCGACCCTGGGATGCGTGCGAAGGTCTCTGTGATGAGCCACGATAAGCGCGTTGAGCCTGTTGGAACCTGCATTGGTATTCGTGGGTCACGCGTGACAGCCGTGACAAATGAATTGGCTGGCGAACGAATCGATGTTGTTCGCTATGACGACAATCCTGTGCAGTACATTGTTGAAGCGTTAAAGCCCGCGAAGGTCACGAAGGTCGTCGCAGACGAAGAAGCGCACTCGATGGATGTGATGGTCGATGAGGAAAATCTTGCGATTGCCATTGGCACACACGGACAGAATGTGCGCTTAGCCACCGAACTCACGGGTTGGCAAATCAACATCATGACTTCTGAGGAGGCCGATAAGAAGCACGCCGAAGAAATCGCAGAGGCCTGTGGCGAATTTGTGAAAGAGCTCGACATGGACGAAGAGGCCGCGGCCGCTTTAATCGATAGCGGTATCTACTCGTTAGAAGAGCTCGCTTACGTGCCTGAGCAAGAAATTGTCGACCTTGGACTTTTCGATCGCGACACTGTCGTTGAGTTACGTAACCGCGCCCGTAGCGCCCTTCTTTCTCGCGCATTAAAGCGTGAAGAGAATTTGCGTCAGGCAGATGCCACGCTCCTTGCTATCGCCGGGATGGATAACGACTTAGCCGCGAAACTTGTCGAGCATGGCGTCAAGAGCGCCAACGACTTAGCCGACCTCGCAAGCGATGAACTCGTTGAGATGACAGGCATTGCTGAAGATCGCGCCAACGCGCTCATTATGGCGGCTCGTGCTACCTGGACCGAGGAAAAGAAGTAAAAGGCCCCTGAGGAGAAAGACGATATATGGCAATTAGTACAGTAACCGAATTTTCCCAGGAGCTCCATATTCCAGCCAAGGTGCTCGTCGAGCAACTGAAAGCGGCCGGAATTGCTGTCGTTGATGAGAATTCGACAGTAAGCGACGCCGATAAAGCGAAGCTCTTGGAAAATCTACATACCGAACGCACACAAAACACGAAACCGCGCAAGATCACCATCATGCGTCGTGAGACGTCCACGATTCGTCAAAATGACGGCCAAGGAGGCGCACACACGATTGAGGTTGAAGTAAGACGGCGCCGCGTTTTTGTGAAAAACACCCAGGCAGAAGCTGCTCGCTTAGCGCAAATGAAAGCGGCGCAGGCTGAGATTGAAGCCAAAGTGCGCGAAGAACTCGCCAAAAAGGAAGCCGAAGCTAAGGCGGCGGCCCAAAAGGCAAAAGAGGCGGCAGCGCAAAGTGCGCCGAAACCCGCACCTCAAGTGCAAGTGGAACCCGCGAAAAAGGAAGTTCCCGCACCCAAAGCGCCTGAAGTGAAACCGGCGAGCGCGAAGGAAGAAAAGAAGGCGCCTGAAGCACCGAAAGCGAAGCCCGAAGTCAAGGCAGAAAAAAAGGAAGAAAAAAGGGTAGAAAAGCCTAAGGCTAAGAGCGAGGAGAAACCCGCTCAAAAGCCAGCCGTTAAGCCAGTAGCAAAGACTGCAGCAAAGCCTCAGGAAAAGGCCGAAAAACCCGCGAAGGCTCAAAAGCCCGCGGACGTTAAACCGAAGGTTGTGGCAAAGCCTGCCGCGAAACCTGCCGCACCAGAACTAAGTGCCAAAGAAAAAGAAGCGCTCGAAAAAGAGCGCGAGGCGGCACGACGCAAGGCGCAAGAAGAGGCTGAAGCAATCCGTCAGATGCTTGCGCGCCCGAAGGTTGTCTTAAAGGCCAAGGCCACTCCTGTGAATCGACCTGCGGCTCCCGCGAAAGAAGAAAAGAAGCCCGAGCGCAAAGCTAACTCGTCTTCTACGGAAGAACGTAGTGAATCTTCCAAGAAGGGTGGCTTTAAGGGCCGCAATAGAAATGAACGGTCGGGTTCTGACATGGGTTGGGGTGAAGAGACCCGCTCGCATCGCGCGATGAAAACCCGTGGGGCAATTGACGGGGGCACCGAAGAAGAAGGCAGTTGGCATCGCTCAAAGAAAAAGCGCGATCGCCACGCTCCAGTTGCGACCGTGATGCCCACAGAACCCATTGTTCGTGAAGTAAGTGTCCCAGAGACGATTTCTGTTGCTGAACTTGCGCGCAAGATGGCCGTGAAGGCAACCGAGGTCATTAAGACCTTGATGAAGATGGGACAAATGGTCACCATCAATCAGATGCTCGATCAAGACACGGCGATGATCGTTGTCGAAGAAATGGGCCACAAGGCCGTGCAAGCGAAGATCGATGACCCAGAAGCGCTCTTAGGAGAACTTTCTCAGACTTCAGAAACCTATCCTGCGGTTCCTCGTCCTCCGGTTGTGACGATTATGGGCCACGTCGACCATGGTAAGACGTCTCTTTTGGACTACATTCGTCGTGCGAAGGTTGCCGCTGGTGAAGCAGGCGGTATCACTCAGCACATCGGTGCTTATCACGTAAAAACGCCGCGCGGCATTGTGACATTCTTAGATACCCCAGGGCACGAAGCCTTTACCGCGATGCGTGCTCGTGGAGCGCAAGCGACCGATATTGTGATTTTGGTGGTCGCTGCCGACGACGGCGTGATGCCGCAAACGAAAGAAGCGATTGCGCACGCCAAAGCGGCGAAGGTGCCTCTTGTTGTGGCGATCAATAAGATTGATAAGCCAGAAGCGAACCCTGAGCGCGTCCGTAACGAACTCGTTCAAAACGGCGTGATGCCTGAAGAGTACGGTGGCGATGTGCCGTTTATCCCGGTATCAGCCAAAACCGGTCAAGGTGTCGACGAACTTTTAGAGAACCTCCTACTACAAGCGGAAATGCTTGAATTAAAGGCGCCCGCTGAAGGGCCTGCGAAGGGTCTCGTTGTTGAAAGCCGTTTGGATAAGGGTCGTGGGCCAGTGGCGTCTGTCTTGATTCAAAGTGGGTTACTCAAGAAGGGTGACATCGTTCTTGTGGGTCAGGCCTATGGTCGAGTCCGTGCGATGAATAACGAACTTGGGAAAGCCGTTGCCGCTGCGGGCCCCTCGATTCCTGTGGAGATTTTGGGTTTGTCTGACGTCCCACAGGCAGGCGACGTCTTGATCACCGTTCCTGATGAAAAGAAGGCGCGCGAAGTGGCGCTCTTTAGGCAGAGTCGCAACCGCGATGTGCGTCTTGCGCAACAGCAAAGCGCACGTCTTGATAATGCCTTTAACCAAAATGGGGACGTGAAGACTTTGTCTGTTGTGATTAAGGCAGACGTCCAGGGTTCGCAAGAAGCGATTTCTGCTGCCCTTTTGAAGCTTTCGACAGACGAAGTGCGCGTGCAGGTTGTCTATAGCGCCGTAGGCGGCATTTCTGAAACCGACGTGAACTTAGCCGCTGCTAGCCACGCAATCATCATCGGCTTTAACGTTCGAGCCGATGCGATGGCCAAGAAGACCGCGGAAACAAACGGCATTGAAATCCGTTACTACAACATCATCTATGACGCGATCGACGATGTGAAGGCCGCGATGAGTGGCATGCTCGCCCCAGAACGCAAAGAAACAGGTATTGGCCTACTTGAAATTCGTCAGACCATCCACATTCCGAAGGTCGGCCTCATTGCTGGGTGCCGTGTCTTAGAAGGTGTGGTGCGTCGTAACGCAAGTGCCCGCCAGTTGCGCGATAACGTTGTTATTTGGACGGGAGAACTTGCGAGCTTGAAGCACTTTAAGGATGACGTGCGTGAAGTTCAGGCTGGTAACGAATGCGGCCTGTCTCTAAAAGGGCACGATGACATCAAAGAGGGCGATCAGCTTGAAATCTTTGAAGTCACGGAAGTGGCTCGTACGCTTTAGGAGTTTTGCGTTATGAAGAGTACGAAACCCGGTCGCAGCGTTCGAATCGCCGAGCAAATCGCGCGTGATGTCGCTGAATTGATTCCGACTGAGTTGCGTGATCCGCGCATTGGTTTTGTGACGATTACGGGTTGTGAAATCACGCCCGACTACGCACACGCCAAGGTGTTTTTCACGGTCCTGGGCGCAGACCCCGAGGTCTGCGCCGCAGGGTTAAATGCTGCTGCTGGCCGGCTACGCAACCTCATTTTTAAGAAGTTACGTATCCACACGGTGCCGACACTGCATTTTGCGCATGACAAATCCGTTGAACACGGTTTTGAAATGGACCGCGTGATTGCGAAGGCGATGCAAACCACAAGCGACGAGAGTGACGCACCCGAGGAGGCCTCGAAGGCGTAACCTATGGCAGCCAAGGGAGATATGGTCGATGGCGTCTTGCTACTCGATAAGCCCGAGTCGATGAGTTCGAATTGGGCTTTGCAGTTAGCGCGTCGCCTACTAAACGCACAAAAAGCTGGCCACACGGGAACATTAGATCCGATGGCAACAGGCCTTTTGCCTCTTGCGTTTGGGAATGCGACAAAGTATTCAACCGATCTCTTAACGGCCGATAAGACCTATGTCGCTACGATGCGCTTTGGCACAAGAACCGATACGCTCGATAAAACGGGGACGGTTTTTGAGGTAAGTCTCGTTAGACCTACCTTAGAAACCATCAATGAGGTTCTCCCCGAATTCACGGGGACGATTATGCAAAAGCCCCCGATGTATTCGGCGATTAAACGGGGCGGCAAGAATCTTTATGAGTTAGCGCGCCGCGGTATCGAAGTCGAAAGAGAAGCACGTGAAGTGACCGTGAAAAGCCTTAAGGTTCTTCACTACGCAGGAGACGATTTAACGTTTGAAGCAACTGTGAGTAAAGGCACATACATTCGTGTGTTGGCTGATGATTTAGCGCAGCGCCTTTTTACGTGCGGCCACTTGGTTTCCCTACGTCGCACACGTGTGGGTAACTTAAAGATTGAAGACGCGATTTCTTTTGACACGCTTGACGATAAAAGAAAGAGCGTTGAAGAACGACGTGAGTTACTCAAGGGGACAGATTTTTTATTGCAAAGCCTTCCTCCCATTGAATTAAGTGAGGCGCTTGCAAAACGATTACAAAATGGTCAGAGGCTGGCGATTGACGCCAAGCCCGCTGGCCAAGCCAGGGCTTATGGGCCAGGGCAAAAATTATTGGGAGTGGTTCAAATCGATGAACGCGGAGTCGTTCATCCGAGCCGCTTAATTAAGTTTTTAGGAAACACCGAAACATCTATCGGGAAAGAAAGACTATGACACGAGCAATTCGTAATATTGCCATCATTGCCCACGTTGACCATGGTAAGACAACAATGGTCGATAAGTTGTTGCAATGTGCAGGGACCTTCCGCGAAAATCAGCAGGTCGATGAACGCGTAATGGATAGCGGAGATATTGAAAAAGAGCGCGGCATTACGATTCTTGCCAAAAACTGTGCTGTTGAGTACGAAGGCATTCACATCAATATCATCGACACCCCGGGGCACGCCGATTTCGGTGGTGAAGTCGAACGTGTGCTTTCGATGGTCGATGGTGTTTTGCTTTTGGTTGACGCCGTTGAAGGCCCCATGCCTCAGACGCGCTTTGTAACGCGCAAAGCCTTAGCTGCTGGCTTAAAGCCCATCGTTGTCATCAATAAGATCGATCGCGTGGGAGCCCGCCCTGAGTGGGTTGTCAATCAAACATTTGATTTGTTCGATAAGTTAGGGGCTACAGAGGATCAGCTCGACTTCCCTGTGATTTATGCCTCCGCGCTCGCTGGTTACGCAGGCTACACGAGCGATGTTTCTGAACTTGAGAAGATTGGCAATATGAAGGCCGTCTTCGATACAGTGATTAAATACGTTCCTGTGCGTGAAGATAATGCTGATGCACCGTTACAACTTCAGATTTGTTCCCTTGACTACAACAGCTACGTGGGAAAGATTGGTATTGGTCGTGTGCATCGCGGTCGCATTAAGGGCGGTGAACAGGTCGCTTTGATGGACGGTCCTGAAAGCACCCCGCGCCTTGTGAAAGTGGGCCAAATTCTTCAGTTCGAGGGGTTAGATCGTAAGGTTGTGAATGCCGCGCAAGCAGGCGACATCGTCCTTATTAACGGCATCGATGATTTAAACATCGGTACAACGATTACCGCTGTGGACCACCCTGAAGCGCTTCCGATGTTAAAGGTCGATGAGCCGACTCTGACGATGACCTTTATGGTCAACACGTCGCCCCTAGCTGGTAAAGAAGGCAAATTTGTCACGAGCCGTCAGATTCGCGAGCGCTTAGAGCGTGAGTTAAAGAGCAATGTCGCGATGCGCATGCGTGAGACGGGCGATGAGACCGTTTGGGAAGTGTGCGGTCGTGGTGAATTGCACTTGACGATTTTGATTGAGAACATGCGCCGCGAAGGCTATGAGTTGGCCGTGGGTCGTCCGAGAGTGCTACTTAAGGAAGTCAATGGCGTTAAGCAAGAGCCCTATGAACAACTCTCGGTGGATGTGGAAGAAGCGCATCAGGGCGCTGTGATGGAAGAGCTCGGACGCCGTCGCGGGGATTTACTTGACATGCAATCCGATAGCCGAGGCCGTGTGAGATTGGAATACAGAATTCCTGCACGAGGCTTGATTGGTTTCCAATCGCTCTTTTTAACGATGTGCCGTGGCACGGGCATTATGAGCCACGTTTTCGATAGCTACGGCCCGATTAAGCAGGGCGATGTGGGTGAACGTCGCTCGGGAGCGATCATTAGCCAAGATAATGGCGCGGCTGTTGCCTATGCACTTTGGAAGATTCAGGAGCGCGGGCGCCTTTTTGTGAGTCCCGGTGACCCCTTATACGAAGGCATGATCATCGGCGAACACGCCAAAGAAAACGACATTGTTGTCAATCCCATTCGCTGCAAACAGTTAACGAACATCCGTGCCTCTGGCACCGATGAAGCGATTCGCTTGGTGCCTCCTGTTGTGCTGACTCTCGAGAGCGCTGTGGAATTTATTAACGACGATGAACTCGTGGAGATCACACCGAAGTCGATTCGCTTACGTAAGCGTTGGTTAAAAGAGTTCGAACGACGCCGTGCGGCTCGTGCCGAACGCGAAGAAAGCGTGATTAAGGAATAGCGCAGGATGTCTAAAAAGACAAAGGACCTTTGCCCTTGTGGGTCAGGCAAATCGTTTGATCACTGCTGCGGACGATTTATCGTCCGTGGCGAGTCGCCTCAGACAGCTGAAGAATTGATGAGAAGCCGCTACACGGCCTTTGTCTTTAATGACTTAAATTGGATTCGCTTAACGTGGGCTCACGAAAAGTGCCCTGAAGACGTTTCGTGTTCTCCATCGATTAAATGGATTGACTTAACGGTGAAATCGCATAAAAAAATCGATGAAACACACGCGACCGTGGAATTTGTCGCACGTGCTCGCGATGGAGCAACGGGAGCTTTTCGGATGCACGCCATCTCTCGCTTTGAAAAGCGAGATGGGCGTTGGTTTTACGTTGATGACGCTCCGGAAAAGTAATGACAAACGACGTAAGCCCTTGGCGCTTTTGTGTTGCCCCTATGCTCGATTGGACAGACAGCCACTGTCGCGTCTTTCATCGTGCGCTAAGTAAGAGAGCTCGCCTTTATACCGAGATGGTGACGGCCCCCGCCTTGGAGTTTGGCGATAGGGCGCGTCTTTTACGCTTTAATGCCGCGGAACACCCTGTGGCTTGCCAGGTTGGAGGAAGCGACCCAGAGCAACTCAAAAAAGCGGCTCGTTGGATTGAAGAGGCTGGGTACGATGAGATTAATCTTAATTGTGGATGCCCATCCGAACGAGTCCAAAAGGGTAGTTTCGGGGCGTGCCTGATGCTTGAACCAAAGCTTGTTGCCGAGTGCTTTCGGGCAATCTCAGAAGTCACGCAACTACCCGTCACAATCAAACACCGCGTTGGTGTTGACGGGCAAGATGACTATGGGTTTGTTGAAGAGTTCGTGGGCACACTTTTTGAAGTAGGGTGTCGAGTTTTTATTGTTCACACGAGATCTGCATGGCTTAAAGGCTTGAGCCCCAAAGAAAACCGCGAAGTGCCGCCTTTGCGTCGCGAGTACGCTTCGCAATTGAAGAAGGAATTTCCCGAAGCCACAATTGTTGTCAATGGCGGTATCCACGATTTGGGACTCGCCGAAGAGCTCTTAAAGACAGTCGATGGCGTAATGCTCGGTCGCGAGGTCTACACGAATCCTTGGATTCTTTCGGATGTGGATGCAAGGCTTTTTGAAGAAACTTCAGCGCCTGTCACGCGCGAAGCGGTGATTGAAGAAATGACGCATTATCTTGAAGCGAATGCGGCAGACCCCAAATTACCTCGCGCAACAGCTCGGCACATGTTAGGGCTCTTAAATGGATTGGCGGGTGCAAAAAGTTGGCGTCGCTTTCTTTCAAGCCCTAAGTCGTATGCGCAATTTGGTAGCAATGTTTTGCGGGAAGCCTACGCACGCGCTGGTTGGCGTGAGAGCACGCGCTTAGACTCGACGATTGAGGATGAAGAATTCTTCTAAAGAAATCTTCGCTTAATAAATCAGAACTTCACTAGTTTGCTTGTTGCGCCCCAGAATTCGCAAGGTCGTACTTCGTGGCTCGTCCTGAGCCAAGTTTCACGAGATACGCGTCTTTCACAAGTTTTTTGAAGTAATCGCGCAAGGGGAACTTGTTGACCTTTAGGAGCTTCGCCATTTCTGCGATATCCATTGGGCGAGAACTTGAGTCTAATTGGAGAGGGAAGTTAAGGAACGAGAGAGATTGAAACGGCGTGCCGTTTAAAGAGAGGAACGTGCCGTTTTACAGAGTTTGTCGTTCCATTTTGGGAGAAAAGGCAGGATTTTACCGTGCCACTTTGCGAGATGCTCGTGCCAATTAGCGAGAATCACCGTGCCATTTTCACTCTCGCGCGCAACAACTGCAAAAGTGTACAGTAGGGCACAAACTGCGGGTACTCTTTCACGCAGAAAAAAGTGAAGGCAGTTGTGAAAGATTGCCTCTAGTGAGAAAGTACCTCACTAAATCCAGTGCTAAAAGATAGGCTTCGAATCTAATCGACTAGTTCAATAACTTTAAGTTTCATTCCAACGAAAACACAAATGAGCTTCTTTAAGTTTGGAATATGTCGAGTGTTTTCTCCGGCTTCGTAACGTTCCAATTGCTCTCTTGCCTCACGCACCTTATCGTTAATCGCTTTTTCCATTGCGCCGCTTTTAAGTTGCTTTATCTCGATAAGGTAGGCTGTGTTTTTATCGCTGCCTTCTTTAGGAATGACTAAAAGATCAGCGTAACCTTTCTGTGAGCCTCGAATTTCAACTTCGTTTTGCACGTCATAAATGTCTGTATAAAGAAAGGCATTGAGTAAAAGCGTTCTAAAGTCACTTTCTCTTACGTTGCTGTGAGCGTGCAAGCCGCTAGCTTCATCAAAACGATTGCAAATAAAGCGTAAAAATGGTTCTGGATCTCCAGCAAGCAAACTTGGAAGAGTCACTCTTAAGCCTTTAGCTGCAATACGAAACTGCTTCGTTTTCAAAATATGCTTTAAAAAGTAAGCAAAGAACTGCTCTTGTATGGCTCGATTGGGAATGACAAGGGCGTCTTCTTCTTTCTCGTCGAAGGTAAGAAATCCCATATAAAAAAGAGCGGAGAGAACGGCTTCCTCATCAAGGTCTTCTTCTCGATTCAGATTAAGGTCGCTCGGTTCAGGCTTAAAATCAATCGGACTGCGATTAAGTGCCTTTTCAAGGATTTCCTTAACGAAATCGAAATCCCCGAGACTTAGAATGCCTTCAATTTTTCCTAGGTCCTGACCAAGATTTGAATCAAGCAGTGTGTTGGGTTTACTCGCTGTCGTTTTGAGACTTCTTAGGTAATAAAGACACATTGTCGAATTGAAGACTGTTTCAGAGCTACGGGCGCTAAAACGGTATCCGTTGTACCACTCTTTCATATCAGAGAGGACCTCTTCGAGCGTAAGGTTGCAAGCCTTAAGGTCGACTGTTTGTTTGATTAAATCACCAAGCTCGGTTTCGTTAAAACCGAACATTCCGGCAAAACTTGGATGGGTTGTTATTTTTGTTGCAACATTAAACCCCGAAGTGACTGAATCAAGCGAGAATGAGGAAACACCCGTGATGAAAACGCGACCCACAGCACCATAAGTTGCTTTTTTGAGCGTAGCAAAGAAATCTTTATAGAACCCATCTGTTGACGTTATGCTCTTAAACTTTTGAACATCGTTTGAAAGAATGTCATTAGCAAATTGATCATATTCATCAATAATGACATAAATCTTTTTCTTGTGTTCGTCTTCAAGCAGAGCAAAGAAGGCTTCGGCAAGAGCGGAGGCATCAACAAAGTCTTTTTGAAGAATTTCGTCTTGTCTAGGATGAGGGTATTTTTTAAAAAATCGATCTATAGAAGTTTTGACGCTTGATTGGAAACGGCGAGGTAAATCTAGCGACGATGACAAACCGGAGAAATCAAAATGAATTGTGTGGAATTTAGAGGCTAACGGCGTTTTATGTTCACCAATATAAGTATCAGCGAAATTCTTCTCAAAATCTTTCTCTCTATACTCGTCATAGTAAGCCTCAAGAGTACTTGTAAAAAGAGTTTTTCCAAAACGACGAGGGCGCACAATAAATGGATACTTTGTCCCGTCTTTTTCGAGTATCTCAATGTATCGTGTTTTATCAACGTAAGCTGAGCCTTCCTGACGAATAGTTTGGAAGTCGCATTCTCCATAAGGCAAAGGCTTAAGTTCACAAGTTTCAGGCATAGGAGAACCCCATTGCAAAAGCATTGAAGGCTTTAGACATCTTTTCTTTGATTATAAGGAAAACTATGTGATTAAACTTGGTTTTTGGGCTTGTTTTTGCCCTCTTTAACCCTATCGTCGCTCATTTTTTTTCTTGGCTTCGAAGGAACAATCATTTCCTTGGTTGCACGAATGGAATGCGCAAGATGCTTTTCCCAGTTTTCCTTGTAGGTCTTGGCCATCGGTAAAGAACGAATCACCAAGAGGTTTTCAGCATTGCTCGTTTCAGCTGATTTTATGAAGTTAAAACTTCCAGTAATCACTGTACTCGTATCGAGAATCATGACTTTGTTGTGTGCCGTTCGGTGTTTGTTATCGATAAAAGTCGGGATACGCGCTTTGAGTAACTCAGGCACTGTGTTGTGGCGATGGCGCTCCATTGCTTTGTCGACGATCACTTTCACGGCCACACCTCCTTTATGCGCCGCAATGAGCGCTTCAGTAATCGATTTATTGGAAAACAAGAAGGCTTGAACCAAAATTTCCTTTTTAGCCTCACTGATGCTTTTTACGATAGCGTCTTCTGCGCCACCGTTAGGTGAAAAATAGACATCAGCTTCAACGTTTTTAAATGTCGCTGCATGAGCGCTCCAAAATAGATTAAGAGCCAGAAAGCCGAGGATGAGGAGATTGGTTTTTCGCATAGTTACCTTCAGGTTGTCGTGTGCCTTTTCAAAAGGGGAGTATGCCTTCTTTATTGCAGTTTATTTTGCAGAAACGCCACTTTGGAGATTCCAAAAGAAAAGGCGCTAAGAAAAATCCTCGCGCCTTTTTAAGCCGTTAGAAAACCCTTCGACTACTTGTCGTGCTTTTCGTAAATCTCGTCGATTTCCTTTTTAAAGAATTTCGCCAAGGGCGTGCGCTTAAGTTTCAGTGTTGGCGTTAAAAAGCCATTTTCAATTGTCCAGGGCTTTAACGTCAAAAGCACTTTTCTAGGTAAAGCGTAGTGTGGGAAGTCAGCTGCCGCTGCCTTCACGCGCTTAAGAATCGCGGTGCGCACACTCGTCAATTTAAGGCTAGCTTCATTGGCGCTTACTTTGAGTTCAGCAGCAAGTTTTTTCCACTCCTCGGGATTTAGCACTGTCACCGCGCTAATAAAGGGCTTATTTTCACCGACGATGTAGGCTTGAGAAAAGAGGGGATCGGTTTCAAGCGCAAGTTCAAGGTCAACAGGAGGAACCTTTTCACCTGTACTTGTGACGATGATTTCCTTAATGCGCCCCTTAATGCGTAAAAGCCCTTCTTCGTTAATTTCTCCAACGTCTCCCGTGCTTAACCAGCCGTCAGCATCCAAAACGCGAGCGGTGTCTTCGGGCCGCTTCCAATAGCCCTTCATAATCGAAGAGCCACGAATCTGAATTTCGTTGGTTTCAGGCGCTAAGCGCATCTCAACGTTTTTAAAGAGGTAACCCACCGTATCGGGTTGATTGATCTTAAACGAGTTCCCCGCAATAATCGGCGAGGCCTCTGTCATCCCATAGCCTTGAATTGGAGCAAGACCCAAGCCACCAAAGACGCGAGCGACTTTGCCGTTTAGGGCAGCGCCTCCAGCGATAGCAACTTTGAGGTTGCCACCGAACTGCTGCAGCACTTTATCTGCCACCAATTTCTTTAGGATCGGTCCCACAAAGGGATCTAAGAAACTCCAAGGAGAAGCGGGGACGGGCAATTTATTTTTCGCGCAGAACTTACGCCAACCAACGTTCACGGCCGCATTGAAAATCCAACGCGCAAACGCCGGTTTTTTCCCGAGCATGTCGTTAATGCGTGCGTAAATCTTTTCGTAAATGCGCGGCACGGAAATCAACACGTCGGGTTTTACCGTTCGAAGGTCTTCAGCTAAAAGCATAATCGAGCGGTTGTAGGTAATCGTGCAACCCATGCCGAGAGCCAAGTAGTAGCCTGCGGTTCTTTCAAATGTGTGAGAAAGAGGTAAGAAAGAAAGGAAGACGTAACCAGGTTCTGGTGCTGGTGCAATATGAATAAGCGTTGCGATGACGTTTTCAACAACGTTGCGATGCGTAAGCATCACGCCCTTGGGCCGGCCCGTGGTGCCAGAGGTGTAAACAAGAGCGGCTAAGTCTTCGGGCTTGGGACCTGCGGGTAATCTCTTTACGGATTTCCCAACTTCAAGCCACTTTTCTTTACTGTAAAGGTGGCGACTCTCTTCTTCGCGGTCGATATCGGTTTCGTCTGTGAGAACGACGTACTTTAAATCGGGGATTTCAAGATTGGCTTTCTCGATTAAGCTCCAACGCTCCAACTTATTGGTGATAAGAACGGTGGATTCGCTATCGATCAAAATAAAAGCCGATGACCCCGGTGTGTCAATCGCGTGAAGCGGCACGGGAACAAGGCCGTTAGCTAGAACGGCTTGGTCGGCTAAGACAGCATCCACGGAGTTATTAAGCAAAATCGCCACGCGTGTTCCGCGCTCAAGATTTAACGCGGCAAGTGCACGACGCCACTCGGTAATTCTCTCGTCTAACTCTTTGTAGGTGACACCCACCCAGGCCTTGGTTTTGCGGTCGTATTGACGCAAAGCAACCGTATCGGGAATTTCTTTGGCACGAAGCGGAACAAAGGCATTTAAGGTCTTGCACTTTTTAAGGGAAGCAAGACGCGTTGCGGATGTGTCTTCGATTTTTTCAGATTTCGTCATAACAAAATTCGTATTCACAAATATCTTGCGTAGTCTTACGCTACGAGGCGGAAAATTTTAATACGGAAAATCGCGAAAAAACGCGCCAAAAAATCCGACTTTTGGGCTTCTTAAGTGTTAGCCTAATCGTCGTCTTCGGTGCTTACGGGGTGCTGGGGATCTTTAATCCACTCAGAGAAGCTTCCAATGTAAACGCCCGCGGTGTCAATGCCAGCGTGCCGCGTGGCAACAAGGTTTAGGCAGGCTGCAACCCCTGACCCACAAGTATGAAGAATGCGTGCGGGATGGTTTTCTGAAAGTCGGAGAAAAGTTTCTTTGAGTTTCTCAGGCGCATAAAGGCGACCGTCAGCGGCGATATTAAGTCTTGCTGGGTAAGACACAGATCCCGGGATATGGCCGCCTCGTGGATCGGGCCCTGGATTTTTCCCAAGGTAAGTGGCTTCGCCTCGGGCATCGACGAGAATGTATTCGTTTGTTTTGAGGTTTTCTTCGATTTCAGAGACGGTAAAGACTCGCTCGAGACTTGCTTTGGCTGTGATGTTTCCTGCTTCGCGCTTTTTCGCTTCACCCTTTTCTAGAGGGAGTCCCGCCTTAATCCAAGCATTAATGCCACCATTTAATAAGTAAACATTCGCGAAGCCGATTGTTCGGAAAGTAAACCACACACGCGGGGCAAGAGACATCGCTTCTGTGTCATATAAAAGAACAGTGCTCGTGCAATTGACGCCAAAGGCCTGAAGGCGTTTAGCGAAGGTTTCTGGGTCCGCCAGGGGCGTTCTCCCATTCGTTACAGTGCGAGGTCCCACAACATCGTGCGCCATATCGATGTGCTCGGCATTCGGGATATGGCCATCAGCAAAAAGCATTTCTCCAATACCGGAATCCGTGAGCGACCCGCGACAGTCAAGGATTACTGTGTCCTCTTTTGTTGAAAGGTCGAGGAATTCTTTTACTTCAAGAATCGGGTCAAAGTTTGGAGTTGGCATCGCTTTGGGTCTCCCGTTAAAACGGTGTGGTTTCTTTTGGGGTTGTAGGCTACCGAAGAAAGAACTCTCAAGCAAGAGCCAATGTTTTAGGAAAAAAGAAACCCTCGAAGGGTTTGGCTTCGAGGGGTACACATCAAATTGATGACGAGTTACTTAAAAAACGGGATGATTCCTGCAATGAAAATCGTGAGGATAATCAATGGGAGGATATACGTGCAGTAAAGGCGAAGACCTTTACGGAAAATAATGCCGCTTCCCGTGTTGGCTTCAGCAATAAAGTTTTCCCATCCCCAGCCGTTCTTTACTGTGCAAAAGAGCACAAAGATTAAGCTACCAAGAGGCAGTAAGCAGTTACTGACGATGAAGTCTTCTAAATCCATAATGCCAGAATTCCCGCCCATAGGATGAATGTTTGAGAGAACATTAAAACCTAAGGCGCAGGGCGCTGAGAGCAACAGCATCGCCAAGCAGCAAACCCACGCTGTCGGTTGACGAGCCCAGCCTGTGAGGTCTCTTACGCACGCGACGATGTTTTCGCAAACAGCGAGCACGGTCGAGAAGCACGCAAAGAACATAAAGACAAAGAAGAGAGCGCCCCAGAAGCGACCCGCTGGCATATGGTTGAAAATGTTCGGTAGCGTCACAAAAATAAGGCTCGGACCCGCATCGGGGTTGACGCCATAGGTAAAGCACGCCGGAAAGATAATGAGACCAGCTGTGAACGCCACGAAGGTATCGAGAATAATCACGCGAACGGACTCGCCGCCCAAGGTGTGATTTTTTCCAATGTAGCTACCAAAAATAGCCATAGCGCCGATACCCAAGCTTAAAGAGAAGAACGCTTGGTTCATGGCGGCGACAACGGTGTCCCAGCTGACTTTACTAAAGTCGGGGAGTAGATAAAAGGAGAGGCCCGCTTTCACGCCATCCATCGTTAAGCTATTGCAAGCGATAACGACCATCAAAATCATCAAGGCCATCATCATCCATTTTGTGACGCGTTCAAGTCCCCCGCGTAAGCTAAAGGAAAGAATCGTAAAGGCCGCTATCACAACGATGAAGGTATCGATTAGTTGAACGCTAGCGCTACCCAAAAGGGCACCGAAGCCAGCGCCAATTTCCGCGGGGCTCTTTCCGACAAATTCTCCCGTGATGCAGTAAAAGAAGTACTGAAGCATCCAGCCCGTGACACACATGTAAAACATCATGAGAACAACGTTACCCGTTAAGGCAGCGATGCCATGCCAGTGCCAGTTCGTTCCCTTGGGTTCAAGGACCTGATACATGTGCACGGGGCTACGTTGGCTTGCGCGACCGAGCGCAAATTCCATCGTCATCACGGGCCAGCCGAGGATGACAAGAAAGACTAAATACACAAGCACAAAGGCGCCGCCCCCGAATTGGCCTGTAAGCCAGGGGAATTTCCAAACGTTACCGCATCCGATTGCGCAGCCTGCGCTAAGGAGAATGAAGCCTAAACGGCTTCCAAGACGTTCTCTATCCATTTTCTAACCTTGATCTTTTGTAGGTACGACCCGCCGGAAAAGCTTTTAAGACCGGCGCCCGTTTTCTTCTGACGACTTCGTGTTTTGTCGATTTGTGCACGAAGTTTCGTCATTATGGGCTAGAGCCTTTCAGAGGGCAACCGCACCTAAGTAGAAAGACCTAGTTCCTTTGCTATCGAATTTGACAAATGTCAAAGAGCCTTACGACTTGAGCCGATGCGCAAAAAGTCTTCGAAGACGACAATCCTTTGTGACACACACGCCTTTGTGTGCTGTGGATTTATATAAATATTATTTTTAATGGAGATTCCCTTTTATGAAACTCGATCGATGCAATGCCCTGGTCGAGCGCGACAAACGCTATGTCGCACAATGCCAGCATCTTTCCTACTACCCACTTGCTATTGCCAAGGTCGACGGTAGCGTCATTACGGATTTGGACGGCAACAAATTCATCGATTTCTTGTCTAGTGCCTCGTCATTGAACATAGGGAGCTCTAACCCCATTATTACCAAGGCGATTAAGGAACAACTTGAGCGCTTTACGCAGTACACGGCCGCCTACACCTATAACGAACAGACAACCTCGTACGCCGAGCGTCTTGCCTCTGTCTACCCGGGCGGCGTGAAAGTGAAAGTCGCTTTCGGCAATTGCGGCAGTGACGCCAATGACGCCGCGGTGAAATTTGCTCGTGCCTTCACCGGTCGCACAAAGATTATTGTCTTCATTAACGGCTATCACGGCAATACCTATGGCTCTTGCTCGATGACAACGTGCTCGACTCGCATGCATGCGAAGATGGGCCCGTTTTTGCCAGAGGTTTATCCTTTCCCCTTCTACGGGACAGATAAGAGCGATGAAGAGGTCGAACGCGATTGCTTAAGCGCAATGGAAACAGCGTTTGCCGCCTACTTGCCGCCAGAAGAGGTAGCCGCCGTCATTATCGAACCCGTTCAGGGCGACGGTGGCATCTTGCCTGCGCATCCGATCTTTATGAAGAAACTTCATGCACTGTGCAAGAAGTATGGCATTCTCTTTATTTCCGAAGAAGTGCAGCAGGGCTTTTATCGCACAGGTAAGTTCTTCGCGATCGAACACTATGGCATCGTTCCCGACGGCATCATCATGGGGAAATCCGTGGGTGCCACGTTAAGCCTCGGTGCCTTTATGGCTCGCGATGAGATTATGGATAGCTTACCCGCTCCTGCTCATCTCTTTACGCTTGGCGGAAACTCGATTGCCTGTGCCGCGGGTATTGCACAGTTTGATTATTTCCGCAGTGAAGAATTCCAAAAACACCTGCAAAGCAACATCAAGTTGCTCGAAAAACTCGGTGCCGATTTAAAGGCCAAGCACCCGAAGCTTGTTGCCTTCTCGCGCAACCTCGGTTTTTCGATGGGTATCGGCGTTCAAAAGGAGGACGGCTCGCCCGATGCGGACGGAGTCTTCAAGGTCCTTTTCCGTGCTTACGAAAAAGGTCTTGTCGTGATTTCGCTCGCCGGGTGGATCTTGCGTATTCAACCGCCTCTCACAATTTCTCCTGAGCTCCTCACGAAGGGCTTTGAGATTATCGATGAGGCGATGACCGAGTACGAAGAGGGCAAGATCTCCGATGACGTGCTCAAGTTCCGCGCTGGCTGGTAAGGCCGCGCCTCTTAAAAAACACGTGAACCCGATAGAAAAAGGATTTTTTGAAAATGAATAAGTTTGTAAAGCTTCTTATCCCTGGACTCGTTTTTCAGTCCATCTTAATTGGTGGCGGTTACGGGACGGGAGCTGAAATTGCGCAGTTCTTTGGCGTAAGCGGCATGACAGGTGGCTTAATGGGCGCCTTCGTCACGTTTATCTGCTGGAGTATCGTTTGCGCAGCCACATTTGAATTCTGCCGCGTGATGCGCACATTCGACTACGGCTCGATGATGAAACAAATCTTGGGGCCGGGCGCTTTCCTCTACGACATCTGCTACTGGATCATGTTCCTCATTGTGATGGGCGTTGTGAACGCGAGTGCTGGTGCCATTATCGAAAAGCTGGGCTTTAACCACTGGGTTGGTGTCGGCATCCTCTCTTGCGGCGTTCTTTTCCTTGTCTTCAAGGGAACAGAAATGGTCGAAAAGGCGCTTTCAATTTGGTCTTATGTGCTTTGCGCCGTGTACCTTGTGTTTATGGTCGTTGTCTTTATGAAGTTCGGTTCGAACATCGCTGCCGAAATCGCTAAGGGCGAAGTCCATGACGCGTGGTTTGGAAGAGGGCTGCAATACAGTTTCTATAACCTTGTTTGCGTGCCGCTTGTTCTTTACACCGTGCGTGACTTCACGTGCCGCAGTGACTCGATTATCGCTGGCGTTCTCGCGGGCTTCCTCGGAATCTTCCCGGGCACAATGCTTCTTTTAACGATGGGTTGCGACTTCTCGAATGTCGTGAATTCCACAGTTCCGGTTCTCGCGGTTTTCGATCGGATCGACATGCCGTGGCTTTTCTGGATCTTTGAATTGGTGCTCTTTGTCACCCTGATGGAAACAGCAACGGGCTTTGTGAAGGCCGTGTTCGATCGCGTGCAGGTGGCTTTCCGTAAGACCGGTCACGTTGAACCCAAGTGGTTTGAACCTGTGACAATCATTGTTCCAGTGCTCTTAGGCGTTGCAGTCTCTGCCTTTGGTCTTCTTGGCCTTATTGTTAAGGGTTACGGTACGGCGTGCTGGGGCTTCCTCTGCTTATTCGCTCTCCCGATGCTCACAGTCGGTATTTATAAGATTGGGAAAAATTC
>CAVEMY010000008.1:0-41890 GCA_963617005.1 Parabacteroides distasonis
CTGCGATTTGTATAATAGAAATCCTGCGATTTGTATAATAGAGCAAGAAAGTTCTTGTTTTTAAAGAGTTTCGTCTTAGCTAGATATGAAAAACCCCACCGGATATCCAAGTGGGGTTTTGTCCATTTGATGCCTTAATTTTCAAAGGCATCGTATCGGTGCTATTAGACCATCAAGACCGCGCAAGCGATGACAGCCACAAAGCACGGAACCGCTGTACGCTTAACAACTTCGAGCGGGCTAACCATCGCGATACCCGAAACGAGAATCGTAACGCCAGCCAAAGGCGACATCGTACGACCTAAGGCGCCTGTTAAGAAGGCCAAGCCGCCTAAGCCGTGAATTGTCATACCGAAGGATTCAGCGTGCGGTGTAACGGCTTCGTTAAAGGCCAATGTCGCCGCGTCACCAGAACCGGTGATAACAGCCATAATCCACGGACCTAAAGAACCGCCCCAGCGAGCGAATTCATTGGAGTGCTTAAGAGCATCGACGCAGATGTCGATCAAACCAGCGGCACGAAGACCAGCGGCGAAGACGCCAGCGGCAATGATGATGCCCATAACTTCGGCGTAGCCCTTGCCCATACCGTTAAAGAATTCTTTGGAGAACTGTTGAACGTTCGAGCGATCAATGATAAGCGCCAAAATCGCACCGATAAGCATAGCTTGTGCCACGCCCATCTTGATAGCGGGAATCCAAAGGTTGCCACTAACGAGGATGCCAATCGGAACGATCATAACGAGGGCCTTCAAAACGTTCGGTTTGAAGTCAACGTCTTTTCTAATCTTGGATTCGTCAATCTTGGCATTCACGTCGCCCTTGTTGTCACCGAGGACCCAGCAGCTAATTAAAACGCCAACGATAAGAATCGCACCGCACATCACGGAGTAGTTAAAGTGCGTGCCGATGAAGTCCATAACGTTCATATTGGCTAATTTCGCCACAAACGGGTTGTGCGATGTGCCAGGAGAGAGGTATGAACCAATTGTGCCGCCCAAAACAGCCGCAGCCGCGCCAGCCGGTTTAATACCAGCACGGAGCATCACGGGGATGAGCGTAGAGCCAACGGCCGCCGCGCAACCTGCAGCAGACGGAATGGCGATGTTAACGAGGAATGTAATCGCTGTGCACACCGGAAGCAAGAAGATTCCGAGACCGCGAACGGGTGAAGCAAGGTAGTGAACGAGAGAACGGTCGCATCCCGTGTAGCTTGCCGCAAAAGCAAAGCCCATTGACGAGCAGATTGCCATGATGAGCGAGTTGTTCGTCATCGATTTTGCAAACTGATTAAGACCGATCATCGGTGTCAAGCTAATGCAGCAAAGGAATAAGCCTGCCGCAATTAAAACGATACGCGTCTCGTAGCGTTTAATAAGCGCCCAAACCGTAACGAAAATCACGGCTAAGGCAATCCAAGCAGTAAAAGTCATAGGGAAACCCCTCCAAGGTTGTTATAGGTGCCAGCTAGGTTGCGTTAACTTCAACGAAGATAAGCACAGGCATATATTACACTGAAATTTGTCGAAATTTGTTACTAATTTTAACAAATGCATTGGGTAAAACACCTAGACTAGGAAAAAGTGGTTCTTCAATGGCTTTAGGACGCAAAATCCCTGCCCTGCTTCTTAGACTCGAAATTTTCTGAGATAGTGCGAGAAGAGACTCTCTTTTCTCCTTTCTTAAAGGTCAAGGCTATTTTGATTCAGCAGAAAATCCATGATTCCCATCACGACAATGCCTTTTTCGGTGCGCCAAAGTTTGATCCTATCTTTGACAACGATGATTTTTTTAAAGGAGTCATCGATGCGATTTAAAGACTTTTGCTCTTGCTCCATTTTATCTTTGTCTGGAATCGCAAAGGCCGACTGAATGTAGTAGCGACGATTCCCGAGGTTGCAGACAAAATCAACTTCAAGGCGCTTACGGACCGCGTTCCCTTCTTTGTTTTTCTCAGAGTGTTCAACCACGCCAACATCAACGTTAAAGCCTCTGACGCGAAGCTCGTTATAGATGATGTTTTCCATGATGTGGTTTTCTTCTTGTTGCCGAAAGTTTAGCTGTGCGTTTCTCAATCCTACATCCGTAAAGTAGTACTTAAAGGGAGAGGCTATGGATTTCTTTTTCTTGATATCAAAGCGTTCGGCCTTACTAATAAAGTACGCGTCTAAAAGATAATCGATATAAGTGCTAAGGGTTTTGTCATTGGCGACAATGCCGTTATTTTTAAAAATATTCACTAACCTCGTGGGATTCGTTAGAGAACCGACTGAGGAGGCTAAAACGCTCAAGAGCGTGGACATCACATGATTGCCTTTTAAGCCATGTCGATCTTCGATATCTTTTAGATAGAGCTCTTTACATAACGTAGTGAGGTAACTCGCTTTAAGTTCGTCGGTTTTTCGCGCAAGTGTCAGAGGTAGACCACCATAAGTGCAGTAGTTAACCCATGCCTCACTAACGTCTCCTTCGTAAGCCGAGGCATATTCAGAAAAGGAAAGCGGATAGACTCTTACCTCATCGCCTCTTCCACGAAACTCGGTTAGAACGTCTGTTGAGAGAAATTTCGAGTTGCTTCCTGTGACATAGATATCCACATTTGAGCGACGATTGAGTCCATTTAACACAGCTTCAAAGTTTTCACAAAGCTGCACTTCATCTAAGAAGACGTACCACTGCTCATTGCTGGTTAGGCGCTCTTTAATGTAGGCACTGAGTTTTTTACTTTCGTGAAGTTCCTCATAGTCTTCATCGTCAAGAGCGATAGTGATGATTCTCTTCGGGCTTACGCCTGAGTGCACGAGGTATTTGTAATAGAGATTAAACAAAAGATACGACTTTCCTGAGCGTCGAATCCCCGTGACGACTTTAATCAGGCCGTTTTCTCGCCTCTCAATTAGGCGATTCAAATACAAGTCGCGTTTAATCTCTTTCATTTTCTTTTCCTATTTCGGGAAATTGCAACCATTTGCATTTTTCCGAAATGAAATTGTAGTCGACAAAATTGCCTCTGACAAACCTTTCTTTGCCATTCTTGTTAGGATTCCGTCTACTTGGAATCGTTCATTTAGGGGTCGTTACTATGCAGGAATTTCAAATCCAAGAAATCGGACCATCGCCTTTTATTAAAGGGTTTACGCTTTTTGATGCCAAACTAAGCAATGGCATCACGCTTCGCTTTGCTCGAGGCGGAGCGGGCCCTGCACTTTTAATGGTTCACGGCCACCCACATAATCACGTGATTTGGCGAAAGGTCGCGCCTAATCTTGCAAACGATTACACAGTAATTCTCCCTGATATGCGAGGCTATGGGGATTCGAGTAAACCCGCAAGCGATGCGGAACACCGCCCCTATTCCAAGCGCGAGATGGCCAAAGATCTCGTCTATTTAATGACAGGCCTTGGGTTCAATGAATTCCACTACGCAGGTCACGACCGAGGCGCTCGTGTCGGCCATCGCTTAGCGCTTGATTATCAAGATCTCGTGAAAAGCGCCGTGTTTCTTGATATTGCGCCCACAGCCGTGATGTATGAGCGCACGAATATGGAATTTGCACAGAAATACTTCTGGTGGTTCTTTTTGACGCAACCTGAGCCGCTACCCGAGAAGATGATTCTTTCGGACCCAGAGTTCTTCCTAAATCGCCACATCGGAGGGCAACTTAAAACGCCAGGCGCGACAGAGCCCGAAGTGATGGCCGAATACTTGCGCTGCTACAAGAATCCCGAAGAAATCCATGCAATCTGCGAAGACTATCGCGCGGCTCAAACAATTGACCTCGTTGATGATGCGCAAGACCGTGAGAAAAGAATCGTCTGCCCTCTTCTCCTACTTTGGGGCGCTAAGGGCACTGTTGGTAAGCTCTACGACGTTGTTGAAACGTGGTCAGATCGCGCATTGAAACCAGAGGGTGAGGCGCTTCCTTGCGGGCATTCGGTCGAGGAAGAAGTCCCAGAGCTCTTTTTAGAGAAATACCGCGCTTTCTTAAACCGTATTTCTTAAGGCTTTTCTTGGCTTACTATAATTTCCGAAGATTTCACTTAAGAGTATTAACATGACTGAGGCTACCAATCAAAACGCAGCGCCAGCGAATGTAAGCGAGAAAGAATTCTATTTGCTTCATCCTGCAGACAGAATTGATGAAAATTTAGAAGTTCTTTGCGCATCGCCAAAATTCACAACACGACAAGCCGAAGCGTTTGCTGATGCCAAAGCGCTTTTGTGTGCCTCAATTGTGAAAAACGGAGGAAACGCTGCGCTTGATTTTGAAATGGGCCGTGGTGATATGTCGCTACTTTTTCGCGGAGGCACGAAGCCCTTACCTTTTGTTGCTAAGGCAAGAGCTGCTCTTCTTGTCGATAAGAATCTAACCCAAGCGAAAAAAGACGAACTTAAACTCAAATTCTTAGAAGCAAATCTTAAAGAGACTGAAGCCGATCACGTTGAGGATTCGAGCCCCTTTAAGATTCCCATGCGATCTCTCGGCCTTATTCTTGCAGCGGTCGTTTTGGTCTTTGTTACGTTGCAGTTTATCTAAGGTAGCGGTAACTTTTAGCCTTCTCTACGCTTTACCAATTCCAGGAATTGCGAGTGAATTCGCGTGTCTTTCCCAAGCTCTGGGTGAAAGGCAAGTGCGATTTGGTTTTCAAAGCGAACGGCAACAGGTTTACCTTTAAAACTCGCTAAGGTTTTAACAGCTTCGCTCGTTGATTCAATCGAGGGTGCCCGAATAAAGGTCATGGTAAAGGGACCAAGGCCTTCAAAGGGAACAGTCTCAGTAAAACTTCCGAGTTGTCGCCCGTAGGCGTTACGCCGCACGGTAACGGGAAGAGTTGCCAAGTGCGTTGCCGCGTCGTTAGTGATGTGTCTAGCTAAGAGAATGAGACCTGCGCAGGTGGCAAGTGTCGGAAGCCCCAAACGGATCTTTTCCTGCAAAACTTCGAACATCCCAAGTTCGTGCAGTAATTTGGCTTGAACGGTGCTTTCGCCGCCAGGAAGAACTAAGCCATCGATTCGATCGATATCGCGCTTTTCACGTAACTCAATACAGTCTGCTCCAAGACTCTTTAAGAGAGTCTCGTGCTCAATAAAAGCCCCCTGTAAGGCCAAAACACCGATTCGCATTAGATGCCCCGCTCTTCCATAATCGTTTTGATTTCTTCAGCGTTGATGCCAACCATGGCCGCCCCTAGGTTTTCAGAGAGTTTGGCAATCAACTTCGCATCCCGATAGTTCGTCACGGTTTTCACAATGGCGTTGGCGCGTTTGGCAGGGTCTGAAGACTTAAAGATGCCTGAGCCTACGAACACACCATCGGCTCCAAGTTGCATCATGAGAGCGGCATCTGCGGGAGTGGCAACGCCGCCTGCGGCAAAGTTAACCACTGGTAGGCGCTTATTTGCGTGAACGTAGCGCACAAGCTCAATGGGGACTTGAAGCGTCTTTGCTGCTTCAAAAAGTTCATCTTCGCGCATTGAGGCAACTTTGGCAATTTCCGAATTCATCTGTCGCATGTGGCGAACAGCCTGAACGACGTCGCCCGTTCCGGGTTCCCCTTTCGTACGAATCATCGAGGCGCCTTCACCGATGCGGCGAAGTGCTTCGCCGAGGTTTCTTGCTCCGCAGACAAAAGGCACACGAAACTGCGTCTTATCGATGTGGTATTTGTCATCGGCTGGACTTAAGACTTCGGATTCATCGATGTAATCGATTTCAATGGCTTCGAGAATCTGCGCCTCAACAAAGTGCCCGATACGGCACTTGGCCATCACAGGGATCGAAACGGCTTCTTGAATGCCGCGAATCATCGCAGGATCACTCATACGTGAGACGCCTCCAGCGGCACGAATGTCGGCGGGAATCCTTTCAAGCGCCATCACAGCGCAGGCTCCCGCCTCTTCAGCAATCTTGGCTTGCTCGGGAGTGGTGACATCCATAATGACGCCACCTTTGAGCATCTGAGCAAGGCCCTTATTTAATTCATATTGTGTGCTATCCATGAGATTTTCCTTCATGCGTAGTTAAAAAAGAATGGGAGAAATCCTAGGCGCAATCTGGATATATTAAAATAGCCAAAATTTATATTTTTAAGATGTCAGATTTTTAGATAGTTACCCATGCTCACCTATAGTTTTGAAGGCGTTACCGTTCCTTTGTACGAACACCTTTATCAGTGCTTAAAAAAAGATATTGAGTCTGGTCTTTTAGCCGCTGGCACGCGCCTACCCTCAAAACGCGCCTTTGCCAAAAACCTTGGTGTAAGCACCATCACGGTTCAGGGCGCTTATGACCAACTTAGGCTAGAAGGCTATATCCACTCTGAGCCCAAGCACGGCTTTTTTGTTGAGGCTATCGAGCAAAAGATTAAGAAAACGTCACTGGTTTCGACGCCTCTTGCGCCAACAAAAAGAAGTTTGAGTCAGAGAGAGGCCGTCTGCTTTGAACTTTCAGGCAATCACACCGATCTCCAGTGCTTTCCTTTTGCGACGTGGGCAAAAATCATGCGGGTGACGGCCTCAGAAAGCTTAGCGCTTCTAAGTCGACGGCACGTTTCCGATGCCCCTGAATTGCAGTGCGCCATCGCGAAACACTTAGCCTCATTTCGGGGATTTACGCCAGATCCCTCACAAATCATTGTGGGCGCTGGTGCCGAGTACCTCTATGGCCTTATTATTGAACTCTTGGGCCGCGAAAAACTTTATTGCTTAGAAAACCCAGGTTACAGAATAATCGAACGCGTCTACGAGAGTCACGGGGCAAAAACCACATTCGCAGGTCTTGATGATTCTGGAATTGATGTGCGGCAATTGCGTGAAAGTAAAGCCTCGATTGTGCATGTGAGCCCCACGCATCACTTTCCTACGGGCATCAATATGCCTGCGGCTAGGCGCTATGAACTACTAGCTTGGGCAAGCGAAAAGCCCGATCGCTTTATTATCGAAGACGATTACGACAGTGAATTTCGACTTGTAGGTCGCCCGATTCCTGCGCTTTATTCGATTGACACTGAAGAGCGTGTCATTTACATGAATACGTTTTCTAAGACGCTCGCTAACGCTGTAAGACTTGCCTATATGGTGCTCCCCTTCTCTTTATTGGGGCGCTTTCAAGAGCAATTGGGCTTTTACGCGAGTACCGTTTCCAATTTCGAGCAATTATCTGTCGCGAAGTTTATCGATGAGGGCTTTTTCGAAAAACACTTAAATCGGATGAGAACACACTACGCCAAACAACGCGCGGCAGTGTTAGAGGCGATTGCCAAAAGCCCGCTTTCTTCTTACTGCAAAGTCAAAGAGAACCACTCGGGGCTTCATTTTGTCATTGAATTAAGGACTCAAAAGAAGGACGCAGAATTTGAAGCGCAATTACTTAGTCGCGGCGTGCGTCTTAAGCCGCTTTCTTCTTATTACGTTTCAGGCAGTGCGCCAAGAGAGCACGAATTTCTCTTTTCTTATTCCAATATGGATTTAAAGACGCTACCTGAGGCACTGCGAATCATCGCCGAGGAACTCTAAAAAACGGCCTAAAAACTAATGGGATCTCCGTATCTTTCTTGAATTTCTAGAGAGTCGTTCAAAAAAAGATACATTTGGCTTTAACGCTTTTACTTTGCTCGTGTAGAATGTGCGACCGTCGCACGTGGCCCGGGTGACGAAATAGGTAGACGTAGCGGACTTAAAATCCGCAGCTTAACAAGCATATGGGTTCGATTCCCATCCCGGGCACCACGGCACATTTTTCGAAAAAGTAACATACCTTCTTATGCCCTGTTCTGTCAGGGTTTTTTGTTCCCTTTTATTCTTTCCCTAGACCGCATAAAACCGCGTTTTTTTCACTTTTTGTGTCCAATGTGTCCAAAAACGGTCCAAAAATGGTCCAAAAATCGTCTAAATTGGGAGTCGGCTAGATTGTTCAAATCGACCGAAAAAAAAGGGAAACTAAAACAATTTGCACTAGGTCCTTTTTGTCGTTTTCTCAAGGGATATATCTGACCGTTAGAGTGCGCGAAGATTCTTGCCGAATGCTTTGTAAAGGACAAGTTGTTGGTGTTCGTCTATGGGTTACTGCTAGTACCGCTTCGTACGCGGCACCTTTCCGTACACGAACTGCTACGCCTATTGATTTGAAAATATTTCATGCGGGCGCACGAATAGGGACTGCTAACTTTTAGCAGTAACGAAAAAAAGCTCAGGTCCTAACCCCGAGCTTTTAAACGAGATTGGGTCATGCATCTAACTCTCATCTCGTCTCGGATTTTATTTGATTTCTCGTTTGATGAACCACATTTGTGCAACGTTTTCTAGCGGGGCAATGTGGCGGTGCGATAGTTACGAAGGCGCGAGTTTTTCTATTATGCGAGCAAAGAAGAAATAGTGCCTGTTTTAAGAAATACTTTGAATTCGCAATTTATTTTTTGCGTCTTTACAACAGCAATCTCTGAGAAGGCAAAGAAACAACGAGTTAATCGTGAAAACCTCTGAGTAAAAAAGAGAACTAGGTATACTCACTTCGTTCGCAAGCGCGACGTGAGATATGTGTGGGATTGTTCAACCCCGTTCTTGTCCACTGGCCCACAACGGGCCCGCCTATAACGAATTTACGTGGGCACGTGGATAGTTGGTGTTTTCTAAAAAGCACTAATGAAGAAACCCAAGCTGCTAACTTGGGTTTCGAAGGACGAGGAAATGAAACTCTCTATAACATTTCTCTCTTCCGAAGTACTAGCGAACTTTTCGCTGGATGTGGAACTTTTGCCTGTGGCAATTTGTATCTGCATCTCGCTTAAAGTCTTCGTTGATTTTCGCAAGAAAAGACGACGCTAGATAGTAGCTAATCTTCACAAACAGGGGATTACTCCCTTGTTCGTGGATTGCGACGTACTTTACAGCGGTCAAACTATTTCGTCAACTTAGCCGCAAGCCTTATTTTTCCCTTAACTTTTCCTTATCTTTTCTTTCCCTCAGACGCTATCGCTTTCGATAGAATTTCGAGAAATTCTTACGAGATTTAAAACACCAATGTTTAATCGAAAGTTGATTGCTGTTTCTGCCCTTCTTTCTTTAGCTTCTACTACAAGTTTTGCGCAAGTGGCGATGCTTGATTTTTCAGAAGCGAGAGCCCTTGCGCACGAGAGAAGTGACACCGTGAAGATGAGTGCTTCTGAAAGAGCGCATCGTGAGCACGAAGCGGAAAGTTTTAAAAGCCTACATGGCCCCAAAGTTACGGCGGAATTTCGTCACCTTTGGGGGCAAAAAGACGTTGATCTAGGCACAAAGCAAATCCCTCTAGGAGCGCTTGGCTCTTTATCGGTTCCCTTGACCTTTTCTCAGGATTTGTATGGACCTCGTTTAATCGGAAGTGTTGAACTACCGATTTACACGGGAGGTGCCATTAGTGCCAAGATTGCTGCCGCGCAAGCCGCAGCTTCGGAAGCTTTAGAAGATGAAAGCGCCACACGCAACCAGCTTGATGTAACTCTTGCGCAAAAGTATTTCGGCGTTCAGTTAGCGAGATCCGTGGAAAACCTCAGGCGCTCTATGCTCAGTCAACAAGACGAAGAAGTGCATCGCGCTAAACGGTTATCTGAATTAGGGTCGATTAGCCGCCTGGAAAATATGGCCGTTGGCGTAAATCGCGATAAAGCGGCCCGAGAACTCATCGCGAGCGAAACCGACACGCGTATCGCTGAAGGCGAACTTAAACGCCTCTTAAGAGAAGATTCGCTTGGAAAACTCGCGACTCCCCTCTTTGTAATCGCAGGTCCCATCGGGACAATTCAACAGTGGCAAACGAAGGCCGCGATTGGTAACCCCGTTCTTCGAGCCGTACGAGCGAAACGCACTCAAGCTGAAGCCGGGTTAAAGGCCGCGAAAGCCGCGTGGGCGCCTCAGGTCTATGCCTTTGCGCAAGGCAATGCCATTAAGCACTATCTCTCGATGACTGAGCCCGATTGGGTTGCAGGAATCGGTGTCAAGATCACGCTTTGGGACAATAAAGATCGAAGCGAAAGCATGGCTGCGGCTCGAGCCCTTGTGAATAAAGCGACTTCCGGGATTCAAGAAGCGCAAAACCAGATTGAGCAAGCCGTTGAAACAGCGTATTTGAGGACGCTACAAACGCAAGATCAGTATCAATTAACGCTTTCAACTCTTGAGACAGCGCGAGAAAACCTTCGACTCCGTAAAAGGGCCTTTGAAGAGGGCTTGTGCACAGCAACCGAATTAAATGAAGCGCGTACACAGCTTTTAGGCGCGGAAATCGCACGCCGTGTTTCTGCCTATCAATTCGTTGTTTCTTGGGCTAGTTTAAATGCCGTTTGCGGAAGTCCCGATGAGTTTTTAGCCTCCTTGGCTCGCAAAGATAATTTCGTTGAGAATTAATTATGAGTTTGACGCCTCGCATTAAAAAAATCCTTTGGGCTGTTCTTTTTATCGCCATTGCCTTTGTGCTTTATGGGCTTTGGATGGCTGCGCACCCGACGTTGCCTCCTTTTCAAGGGCAGATGGAAGCGCGTGTGATTAACGTCTCAGCAAAGATTTCTGGTCGTATCGATAAGGTTCTCGTTAAAGAAGGCGATACGGTGAAAGCCGATGATGTTCTCTTAGAAATCGCAACGCCTGAAATTAACGCCAAACTCGGGCAAGTCAAAGCGCAAAGTGAAGCAGCGCAAGCTAAGTCGCGTCTTGTTAACGAAGGGGCTCGCAGCGAACAAGTCGAAGCGGCCAAAGCGCAATTTAAGAGAGCAAAAGCGCAAGCGACATTAGCCAAAAAGAGTTTCGCACGAGTCGACTCCCTATTTAAGGAAGGGCTGGTTTCCGCACAAAAGCACGATGAAGCGCGAGCCGCATTGGATAATGCAAGCAATGCTGAGCTTGCCGCTAAAAGTCAGTACGATATGGCTCTCACGGGGGCTCGTGCCGATGAAAAAGTTGCAGCAGCTGCTCTTGCTAGCCAAGCTCAAGAAGGCGTTGCTGAGGTTCAGAGCTTAGCCAACGAAGCGAAAGTTCGCGCCCCGCGCGCGGGCGAAGTCTCCCGCATCGTTCTTGAAGCAGGCGAAGTCACCGGTGCGGGTTTCCCGCTTGTCACACTGATTGACCTAAACGATCAATGGGCGATTTTTAATATCCGCGAAGACGAGATGCAGCAGATCAAGATGGGAGGGAAACTCACTGCCACCATTCCTGCCCTTTCCGATAAAGCAGTTGAATTTCAGATTTACTTCATCAGCCCTCGTGCTGACTACGCCACGTGGCGCTCGACAAAACAATCAAGCGGCTACGATATGCGTACCTTTGAAGTGAGAGCGCGTCCCGTGACGCCTGTCGAAGGGTTGCGCCCTGGAATGAGCGTTTTAGTTGCTCGCTAGACCGAATCTTTTAAGCGATGGTCACGTTTTCTCAAATCCGTGAAGCTGCCCGAACTGAGGTTCGGGAGGCTCTCGCGCGCCCATCGCTTCTTTTTACAGGAATTCTTTGGCCACTATTTCTTATTTGTGTTTTGGTTTCGATTTTCGCTAGTGGCTTAATGCGGTCATTGCCTGTAGCGGTAATCGATTTAGACCGCACGACGATTAGCCGAGAAATTGTTCTTACGCTTGAAAGCCTTCCGAGCGTTAAAGTCGAACGCTTTGAAACCGATCAAGAGGCGCTTCGCGCAATGCGTGCGGGTAAGGTTTACGCCAGTGTTCGTATCCCCTACGCTTGGAGCGCACACTTGGTTTCACGCACCGGAGAGAGTGCGATTGAATTAAGTTTTGCGAAAAGCTATTACGCCATCGCCACAACCTTAGAGGTTGATATTAAATCGGCGCTTAATGCGAAGTTTCAGGAAATCATGAAGCCGTATTTAAGCGGCACGGGCGGAAGCTTAAAAGGAAGTGACGCAGCGTTTCACACGCTAGAAGCGGATATCTTTGTTCCTGGGAACCCCACCTATAACTACTCGCCATTTCTACTGAGTTCTCTTATTCCTTGCGTTTTTGCCTTAAGCGTGATTTTGACGATGGTTGGCGTCTATGCGCGTGAGTGGCGAGAAAAGCGCTGTCACTCGTATTTTGCAGAAGGCGAATCGGTCACAGCGAAACTTATTGGTAAGAGCCTTCCGTGGTTAGCGTTTTATAGTTTTGCAGCCGTGGCGTACGTTGCGTGGTTCGCAGGCTTTATGGGCTACACGCCAGTAGGAAGTACGCTAGTTTGGGTAGCTGGTGCCCTTTTACTCATTTATTCGATGGCCGCTTTCGCTCTTTGCTTCGTATCCTGTGCCCCGCACTGGATTATTGCGATGTCCGTGGCAATCGGGTTTTGTGCGCCGATTCTTCCCTTCACTGGGTTTTCCTATCCCTTGGACTCAATGGATTTAGCGGCCAATATCTTTGCCCTTATTCTTCCTTTGACGTGGTTTTTGCGCATTGAATCTTGCGAATGGGTGCTCGGATCTCCTCTATCACACTCACTATGGCTTTTAGGTGTTCAAGCGCTTTTCGTTCTGATTCCGCTTTTTGTTGGTCTATTCTTTTTCCCAAAGCGTGTTAAGGGCTGGATAAAAAAGGAAGGCCAAGTGGAAAAGAGTTCTGAGGCACCTCCCCCGAACACACTCATTGGTGAAATTTTCGAAGGCGTGCGCCGCGGCATTTTCTCTGCGCATACCTGCATTATCTTTATTTTCGCGATTGCCTTTTACTGCTGCTTTTACGCTTGGCCTTACATGCACCAGAGTGTCACAGGGATTGCCGCAGCGATCACTGATCTTGATCGCACAAGCGCTTCGCGCGGTTTAATCCAACAACTCAAAAGCCACCCGACACTTAAGGTTGAGGCCGTTGATGCCGATCCCGCGAAAGCCTTTGATTTATATCGCCGCGAGGATGTGAGTGCTGTTATCGAAATCCCTGTTGACTTTGAAAAGAATGTATTAGCGGGTAAACATGTCACGCTCGCTGTGACCGTCAATGGCTTTTATACCGTGAAAGCCCGTGCCGTTCAGGCCGCGGTTTTAGCCGTGACAATGAATGAAGCCAAAGTGCCTCTTGCGATGAATCTAAATCGTTCGGGAACACCGACATCGCGCATTGTGGCTTTATCTAAGCCCCCCGTGAGCCTAGTCGATCAAAATCTCTTTAATTCGATCTCGGGCTACGCAAGCTACACAGTGCCTGTTGTGGGACCCGTGATTTTGCAAGCGGTCTTATTTATGTGCGTGGGGATGACGCTTGGCGGCTGGTTAGTAAGGCGCCCGACTGATGCCTTTACAGAAAACTTATTAACCAAGCGGCGTGATTTCCTACTCACGCTCACAGGCTTTATTCTTTTTGGTCTCTTTTGGTTTTGTTACGCAGAAGGTTTGGTTTTCTCGCTTTTTGATTTCCCGACGATGGAAAACTTCGCTGGAACCATCTGCATCATGGTTTTGATGCTTGTTGGTGCTGTTGCTTTAGGCGCTGTCGTCACGCTTCTTTTGGGATCGAACGCCTACGTTGCGCAGTGCTTAGTGCTCATTTCTGCTCCTGCCGTCTTTTTATCGGGGGCGATTTATCCGATCGCAGGGTTTGGGCCCCTAGCACTTTTGGCTCGAGTCTTTTTACCGACAAGCCCTGGGGTTGAAGCGATGATTGCAGTAAGCCAAAATGGAGCAGCGCTTTCCGATGTTTCGAGTGCGGTTCTTTTGCTTGCAGTTCAAGCCGTTGGCTATGTCATTTTGGCCGACTTCCTACGAAAGTACCGACTCACTCGCTTAAAGGTCCGTGTCGATGGGAAGTAATGTGAGACTCACTTGTCGCGTGCGTGAATCAACCTTCGAAGATAAGAACGAAGTTGGGTTCGCTAACTTGAAGCACATTCACGTCTCTCGCCTTTTTGATGCGAGCCCTGAGGAGTTTTTTGATTTCTATTTTGCGCCAAACGTAATTGAGGCAGGACACGTACGCGCTTCAATCCTCACGAAAGCCCTGGAGTACCTAAAGACGCATCCGGGTAAGAAACTTATTATTTCGGGGCACTATGGGGAAAGCCAACTCAAAGAGTTGCGAGAGAAAGCGAAGGAACTCCAAATTGCCATCGCTATCGAGCGTGAAGCGTACTTTCGGGCAGTGACCTTTAAAGAAAAAACACTCGGAAATTTCCTTGAAGGGAAATTCTTGCTTCTAAAGTCGACGGTTGAAGATTCGCTGAAATTTAGCGGAATCCCCGCAAACACGACGCCAGCAACTTACTGGGAAAGATGGTTTAAAGCGTTTTTCACCGAGACCCTCTTATCGGGACTTAAAGTACAAAATGAGAGTCGGTTTTTTGATTTTTTACGCGAGGCGGCTCGTTACACGGGGCGTCCTGTGAATTGGACTAAGGTTGGAGAAGCCGCAGCCGTGAGCCAAGCAACGTCTCGGCGCTGGTGCGCGCACTTAGAGCGGCTTGGCGTCATCGATTTAATTGAACCTGTGGGCGTTGCTGGGAAACGCCGCTTTGTTAAGCGTAAGAAACTTTTTTGGAGGGCCCCAGGACTTGCGATTTGGCTCACGCGTTTAGACGTCAACGACAAAAAGACCTTAAAGTTTTATGGGCTCAACGCAATATATTTGAGTCTAAAGGATGCGTATCCGAATGCGACGTTTTCCTATGTGCTTGACACCAATGGAATTGAAATCCCTGTTCGTATTGAAAACGCCGGACAAAAATATGGGATTTTTTGCCTAGCAGACGCCTCTGAAAAGTCCTCTTTTCAGCGCCACACGCAAACCTATGCGAAAATGGGGCTCGTCGACCACTCCATTTGTCATAAACTTTATATAGAAAAAAAGAACTGAAAAAAAAGTGACACCAACAATGCAAAAGAAAAAAATTGCTTTCAAAGTTTTCACGCTCGCTCTTAGTTGCGCCTTAGTCGCAGGTTGTGCTTCGATCGGTCAATCCGAAGAAAAAGTGACGACTCTTGCCGCCAATGAATATAAGCTCTTTCTTTATGAGCCGTGGTCAAGCTCGTACTCGCGGTTTCGTGATCGCCAAATGGAACGCGCAAAAGACTTCTGCAGTAAGAAAAGTCTTGGCATGATGCCCATTGACGCAGAAACGCGCGCCAAGGAAAAGGGATACGAAGGCGAAATCGTCTTTCGCTGTGTTGAGCGTCTTGAGGGACCGAGCTTAGGCTGGTTCTAATTTCGCTTAGTCGAGCGCTTTAAAAATCACGCTAGCGTTTGTGCCGCCAAAGCCAAAGTTATTTTTCATCGCGTAGCGAATCGCTCGTTTTTGCGCAGCCCCCGAGCAAATCTGAATCGGGCAAGACGGGTCTTGGTTTTCGAGATTTAATGTCGGCGGCACAATCTGATCTTGAATCGAAAGTACGGTAAAGACCGCTTCCATGCCGCCCGCTCCCCCGAGCGCGTGACCCGTGGCCCCTTTTGTCGATGTGACAAGAAGTTGATCGGTGTCCTCCCCAAAGACTTCACGAATGGCCTCGGCTTCGCTTGTGTCTCCGATTGGAGTTGACGTTCCGTGCGCATTAATAAAATCGATTGCGGCAGGATCAATATTGGCGTGCTTAATGGCAAGCTTCATGCAGCGCACAGCACCGTCTTTTGACGGAGCCGTAAAGTGATACGCATCCGCACTTAATCCGTAGCCTGCGATTTCGCAGTAGATGTGGGCGCCACGACGCAGGGCGTGTTCGTACTCTTCTAGGACCAAAGCGCCAGAGCCTTCGCCCAAAACAAAACCATCGCGATCAATATCGAAGGGGCGAGAGGCCTTTTCGGGTGCGTCATTGCGGCGCGACAAGGCGTGAATGTTATCAAAGCCTGCGATTCCTGCTGGGTGAATGGCGCTTTCGGAACTCCCGGCTACCATCACATCCGCATCATCACGCGCAATGATCCAAGCGGCTTCTCCAATGGCGTGAAGGCCTGAAGCACAAGCCGTACCGATTGCAAGATTGGGTCCCTTTAAGTGCCGAGCAATCGAGAGCTTCCCATTGGTTGAATTGATAATCGAAACAGGAACAACAAAGGGAGAAAACTTTCGTGGTCCGCCTGTGAGGTACTCGGCGTAATCGTGGCACTTGGTGTAAATGCCGCCGATCCCAGAACTCATAAGGCACCCTGCTCTCTCAGCTTCAGCATCCGTGTCTTCAAAGGCTAATTTCGCGTCATCGAGCGCTTGAAAAGCCGCTGCCACACCAAAGGCTGTAAAGCGCTCGTAGCGCCTAGCGTCTTTGGCTCCGAGGTACAAAGACGCGTCAAAGTTCTTAACTTCACCTGCGATGCGGCAATTAAAAGCGCTTGCATCAAACGCAGTAATCGAAGAGATGCCAGAATGGCCTGCCAATAAAGAGGACCATCCCTCTTTGACAGAGTTTCCAAGGGGGCTAATAAGCCCGAGGCCTGTGACGACAACGCGGCGCATGCTTACCTAGAAATCGAAAAAAATAAATCAACAAGGGCCCTTAAATTTTAAAGGCCCCCGTGTGAGTTACGAAATGCGTATAAATCCTAGGCCTTTTGATTGCCGCGGATGAAATCGATGGCTTGCTGAACGGTGCGAAGGTTTTCCTGCTGTTCATCAGGAATCTGAATCTTGAAGGAATCTTCAAGAGCCATAACGAGTTCGACTGTATCCAAACTGTCTGCGCCAAGGTCTTCGATGAAAGAAGCTTCGTTCTTGATGTCAGCAACATCTTTACCGAGCTGTTCGGCGATGATTTTCTTGACTTTTTGTTCCAACTCGTCCATTTATAAACTCCGAAATAAAGTATCAAATAAACGGACATTCATTGCGTCCGTTCGAAATTTTATGGGATTGTATCAAGGTTTTAAGCGCCTAAGCGTTTAACCCGTGAACAATCCTCCATTTGTATGAAGTACGGTGCCTGTGATATAGCCAGCGGCCTCGCTTGCTAAATAAACAATCGCGTTAGCCACATCTTCTGGCGCCCCCAAACGGCCCGCAGGAATTTGCGCCAAGAGTGAGGCTCGCAAATTCTCAGGAATTGTCTTTGTCATATCGGTATCAATGAAGCCTGGGGCGACGCAATTGACGGTGATATTTCGCGCGGCGACTTCTCTTGCAACCGATTTACTCATCGCGATAAGACCGGCTTTTGCCGCCGCGTAATTGGCCTGCCCTGGATTGCCCACGGCGCCCACGACGGAAGCCACACTCACAATTCTTCCGTAGCGAGCCCGCATCATTGGTTTTAATGCCGCTCTCACCAATCGAAAAGCCCCTGTTAAGTCGGCTTCCAAGACAGCATCCCAGTTTTCATCAGTTAAACGCATACTTAGCGCATCGCGCGTAATACCCGCGTTATTAACAAGAACGTCGATTTTCCCGTCGCGGGCGACAATATCATTGATAAGTTTTCCTGCGGCCTCTTTATCCGTAACGTCAAGCACGAGGCCAGAACCCGAGGCGCCAAGATATTCGCTAATGGCGGCCGCTCCTTTTTCAGAAGTCGCTGTGCCATAGACTTTGGCACCTAATGAAGCAAAGAGAGTGGCTGTGGCCTTTCCGATGCCGCGACTTGCCCCTGTGACTAAAACAACGCGAGAGGCAAAGGATTTTTCAGAAAATGTCGTCGTCATAGTGCAAATCCTTAGTTAAGAATCGAAGCAATCGAATCGATTGATTCACGATTCGGGCAATTGAGGAGTTTCACGCCCTTCATTGTCCGTTTAGCGAGTCCCGTAAGCGTCTTCCCAGGACCACATTCAATAAGCGTGTCGACGCCTTGGCTTTGTAAGAAAAGTTGCGTCTTTGTCCACTGTACGGGGTGCGAGACCTGATTGGCAAGAGAGGTAATGAGGCTATCTCTATCGGCCTGAGGCTTCGCATCGATATTGGCAATAACGGGCGTTGTATCGACTTTGATATCGGTCGCTAGGAGCTTTTCTTTAAGGCCCGCTGCAACAGGCTCGAAAATTGCCGTATGAAAAGGAGCCGATACCGCAAGATCAACAATGAGGCGTGCGCCTTTTTCTTTGGCAAGAATCTTGGCTTTTGTTAGAGCGTCTTTTGTTCCAGCAATCACCGTCTGCTGCGGCGAATTAAAGTTAGCTGGCATCGCAAAGCCCGCGCCCTGTACTTCCTTACAAAGCGCGGCAATCGTATCGGTATCCAATCCAATAATGGCAGTCATCCCGCCAGGATTTTTCTCGCCAATTTCTTGCATACGCTCTGCGCGATATTGAACAAGCTTTAAGGCGTCTTCAAAACCGATGGCGCCACTTGCGACATAGGCTGCGTATTCGCCTAAGCTATGACCAGCAAAGAAAGCGGGTGCAATGCCTGTCTTTTCTTTTAGCGCACGCCAAATCGCAACCGAAGCGACAAAAATCGCAGGTTGCGTGTAGATGGTTTCGTGAAGTTTCGCCTCAGGCCCGTTAGCGATTAAAGAAGATAACGCGTAGCCCAAAATAGAATCGGCTTGAGTAAGGGTGGTTTTGACGCAATCAACACCCTCGAAACTATTGAGCATTCCGAGAGTTTGCACGCCCTGACCAGGAAAAACGAGAGCAAGTTTCATGGGCTGATTCTATAAAACTTTTAGGCAACAAAAAAGAGCCGCCCCATTCGTTTCTTGCGTGTTTTTGTAACACGAACCGAAGGCGGCTCAATTTTTCAAGAAAAGCACAATTGAGCCAGAAAGAAGAGAGGCTTATTCTGCGGCTTCTTCTTTGCTCGCAATCACTTTCTTGCCACGATAGAAACCGGTGGCGCTGATGTGATGACGACGATGCACTTCACCAGTTGTTGCTTCAATAGCAACTGGAGGATTCGTCAAGGAATCATGAGCACGACGATTACCACGGCGGCTTGTAGATTTTTTATTTTGTTGGACAGCCATTTCTATACCCCACAAGGGTTAATCAAATCAAAGTGCGGAATTATATCCAAATTTCCGAGGCACGGGTTAAGTTTTTTCGCGAATTTTGCTTATTTGGCGTTGTAGTCGCGATGACCAAAAATCGCAGTTCCCACACGAACCTCAGTTGATCCTGCTTCAAGAGCCTCTTCAAAATCGGCGCTCATCCCCATCGAAAGCGTATCAAAGTGATAGGTGTCTTTCATTTTTTCGTAAAGAGCACGCATGTCTTTTAGGGGTTTAAGGCGCCCTTCTCGAGTGTCACTCGGTTCTGGAATTGCCATTAAACCACGAAGTTTTAAATGGGAAAGCCCGGCGATAAAGCGCGCAAGAGCTTCAACCTCATTGGGTTTGACGCCAGACTTTGTCGCCTCTCCGTCAATGTTCACTTCAATAAGAACATTTAAAGGTGGCAGATCTTTAGGTCGTTGGTCATTGAGGCGTTGCGCAATCTTTTCGCGATTCACACTCTCGACCCAATCGAAGTGCTCAGCAATGCGCCGTGTTTTATTGGCCTGTATGGGACCAATAAAGTGCCAGATAAGAGGCAATTCGGGGTGATTGGCTTTGAACCACTCCACCTTATCGCACCCTTCTTGCGCGTAGTTTTCGCCAAAGTGGCGTTGCCCAACGCTCGCAGCAATGAGAACTGCCTCTTTCGGGAAGGTTTTACTCACCGCTAATAGGAGAACATTCGATTCAAGTTTTTTCGCTTGATCAATGTCCTCTCGAACAGAAGCTAAGCGCGTTTCAATACCAGCAATTAATTCGGTCATAGAAAAAACTCTAGTTTTGTTTGGCAGCATGGCGCAATTCACGGGCACGCCAACCAAAGATAAAGAGGGTCGCAAAGTAGATAACGGCTGCGGCAACGATAATGGCAAGAACCTTAACGAGTCTTATGCCCCACTCGCCTTGCATCGCCGCCCAATCGAGTCCCGTTTGGATCCAAAAGAGAAAGGCCGCCATGGCAATCGCGCCCATCGCAATTTTTGCTATGTAACCGATCCAGCCCACATTAGAGGCGTACCACTGGCGCTTTAAAAGGATAATGAGAAGGACTCCTGCGTTAAAGCATGAGCCAATCGCAACGGAAAGCGCGAGCCCTGCGTGCGAAAAAAGAGGAACCGTAAAGAAGTTACAGGCCTGAACGACAATAACGGAAACGATGGCGACAGCAACAGGCGTCTTGATGTCTTTTCTTGCGTAAAAAGCCGGAGCAACGATTTTGATGCCAATTAATCCAATCATCCCAATCGAGTAGCCTCGAATCGCAAGCGAGGTTTGTGCCACATCTAGAGCCGTAAAGTTCTTTCCCTGAAATAGAACCGCAGAAAGCGCCTCAGGTAGGAGCCCTAAGCCAATTGCAGCAGGAATTGCGAGAAGAAGAACAATGCGTAGCCCCGTATCTAATAGGTCTTGATACTTCTCGGTTTCTCCTTTGGCGTAGGCGCGCGATAGGCTTGGAAGTAACACGGTTCCTAGCGCAACACCAAGTAAAGCTGACGGGAATTCCATTAAGCGATCGGCGTAACTTAACCACGTCACAGACCCTTCAATTAATCGGGAAGCAATATTGGTGTTAATCAAAATCGATAGCGGGGCAACAGCTACACCCACAAGCGCTGGGACCATGAGCTTAAGCATGCGGGTGACGGCTTTATCACCGATTGCTTTCGCGGGATTCGCGAAATGTGCCAAAAGCCCCATACGCCGCATCTGAATGAGCTGCGTCCCAAGTTGTAAGACGCCCCCAACGATGACAGCAATCGCTAATGCCCAGACGGGTTCTTCAAGCCGTTCACTTAGTAAAACGATAAAAAGAATAAAGCTCACATTAAGGAGCACAGGCGTAAACGCCGGAATCGCAAAATGCTTCCACGTATTAAGAACCGCTGCAGCCATTGCCACTAGGCTCATAAAGATAATGTACGGGAACATAAAGCGCGTTAAGAGCACGGCAAGATCAAATGTCGTTGGCGTATCGGCAAAACCCGTTGCAATAACCCAAATGATTGCTGGCGCAAAAATCACACCCAAGACGCTTGCGAGGAAAACCGAAATCGCTAAGAGCGTGAAGACGTGATCGATGAATTCGTGGGCTCTCGCTTCGCTTTCTTGTTCTTTCACTTGCGAGAGCATCGGAACGAAGGCTTGAGAGAAAGCGCCTTCAGCAAAAAGCCTTCTTAATAGATTCGGAATTCGAAAAGCAACATAGAAGGCGTCGGTTGCTGCTGACACACCAAAGTAGCGCGCAATAAGCATGTCGCGGATGAGCCCGGTGACGCGTGAGAGCATCGTAAAGGCCGAGACTGTGGCAGCAGATCGCAGGATTGACATGTGTTTTAAATCAAAATTGATGTTGTCGCAACGCCGCACTTTTGTTAGAATGTGGCGCTTTTCGAAATTAGGGGCGAAATTATTCGCCCTCTTTCGTTTCGTTAGGCGACATTGTAAACATATACCGGCCGAGCCCATGGCTCGCGAATGCGAGGGCGCACCCGGGATGAATTGAAACCGTGTGCTTGTCCCAACAAGCATTCTTAATTAGGAATACCTAAATGGCTAATACTAAACAAGCTCGCAAACGTGCCCGTCAGGCCGTTGCACGCAACCAGCACCTTTCTGCGCAGCGTTCGCGCTATCGTAACGCTATCAAGGCTGTCCGCAAGGCCATCCTCGCTGGCGACAAAGCCGCTGCCGCTGAAACCTTTAAGAAGGCTCAGGGTTTGGTTGATGCAATGTGCGCCAAAGGTGCCTTGCATAAGAACGCCGCTGCGCGTCATAAGAGCCGCTTGTCCGCCGCTATCAAAGCGATGGCTTAATTCCAAGCGACCAGCTTTTCCACCTGTGTCCCTCAGCATGGATGGTTTAGCCAAATAGAGAAAACGCATCGATTGCTCCTCGGTGCGTTTTTGCTATTTACGATTCATAGGATTTCGCGAGCTACTTATCCCATGACGAAAGACATCACTCAAATAAAGCAGCTTACTTATATCGCCGAATTTGCTGCAGTTATCGGCTTATCGAGCCTTTTGGTTCTTCCGATTGGCCCTGTTCCTGTCACACTTCAAACGCTTCTTATTGCTTATGCGGGTCTTTTTCTAGGACCCAAGGGTGCAGTGATGAGTATCTTCGTTTATCTTGTTGCTGGAGCCTTAGGCGTTCCCGTTTTTGCAGGCGGTAAATCAGGGATTGGTGTTTTGTTTGGACCTTCAGCAGGCTACCTCTGGGGCTTTCTTCTCATCGCTTACTTTGCCGGGTTAGCGAAGGGAAAGTCTTTAATCCCTGCCTTCCTTTTTTTATTGACGGGACTTATCCTCGATCACCTTTTGGGGGTCGCTGGCCTCATGCTGACACTCAAAAAAACGCTAGTTGAAGCTTTCATGGTCGATGTTCTCTTTATTCCTGGAGACTTGATTAAGATTTGTTTGGCGCTCGTTTTGTGGCGCGCGACTGAAAAAAGACTTTCCCGATGATTTCAATTCACGCATTAAAGGCTTTCGTTTTAAAGGGGCTCACGCTCGAAGTTCCTGATGCCGCGATTCATTTAATCCTTGGCGCAAACGGCGCTGGGAAAAGCACACTACTTCGAACGCTTGCAGGACTTCTTACGCCTGAGGCAGGAACCGTTACAGTCACGGGAAAGGCCGCTCTTTTAATGCAAGAGTCCGATTATCAGATTTTCGGTGAAACGGTTATCGATGATATGACGCTTACTGAAACGCACCCATCAACAGAGTCACAAAAGGCGGCTTTAGCGTTAGCAGAAAACTTTGGTCTTAATCCAGAAGCGAAGACTCGGAGTCTTTCCTTTGGAGAAAAAAGAAAGCTTGCGCTCGCCTCTCTTCTTATCACAAAGCCCGACGTGTTTCTATTAGACGAACCGACGGCAAGTCTTGATTGGCCAGCCACAAAAGCGCTCTTAACGGACATTGAAAGAATCCAAAACGAAAATCCCCAAGCAACATTTTTGATTGCAACGCATGCGCCAGAGGATTTTCTTACGATAAGTAATCTAACGGCTTCTGTCCTTTTTAATGGAGCATTTGTCACAACTGGTCCGATTGAAACCGTCCGTCAAGCCATTACCGAGAATCCCGCCTGGGGATTAAGGCCCTTTTAACGATGAACGCTTCTCGTGCGCTTTTTCTTTTGCTTATCTTTTTGCCGACAAGCGCCTTTGTCTGGGTATTCCCCTCTTACATTGTTCTCGTACTCTTTCTTGGTTTATCTATCTTCTTAGTTAGAAGACACGGGTTAGATAGTCTCACAAGATTTATTAAGTCCTGGGGCGCCATGGCGCTATTTTGGGTAACGCTTTCAACACTCGCAACAGGAATCGCGACTTGGGAAATTACGAATGCCGAACTTTTCGAAGCTCTTGCGTTATTTATTCGCCTATTGGCGCTTTTTCTATGTGCGGCATTTTTAAATTATGAGGTGAGTGCCGTAGCCTTGGCTCGGGCCTTTTCAAGTCTGCTAAGGCCAGTTTTTCAGGAAAAAGCCACTTCCATTTCTTTGGCTGTGTTACTCACTGCAAGGGCAGTAGCTAGAAAGATTGAAAGTCTTAAACGCTTTCAAAGTGGATTAAAGATTCGCTTTCCTAATAAGGGAATGGTTTTTCGGTTGCGGCTTCTTTTACTGCGTCTTATTGAAGAAATCGATACGAGTACCGACAAGTTGACTGAAGCCGTCTACTTAAGAGGACTTGAGAAAGACGAATTTTGGAGCGCTCACATCAAGCTAACAAGAAAAGAGCGCTTATCTGTTCTTTTCATTTTTTTCACAGAAAGCGCTCTCGTTTTTGCAACAAGCTATTTTGGAGCTATTTTCTCTTTATAGCCGCAGCGACAAACTCTCTAAACAATGGATGTGGTCTTGTGGGACGCGACTTAAACTCTGGATGGAACTGCACACCAACAAACCACGGGTGTACGGCTTTATCGAGTTCGACGATTTCCACAAGTTGCCCATCTGGGGACGTTCCAGCAATCTTAAGCCCCGCTTTCGTTAATTGATCTTTGTAGGAATTGTTAAATTCCCAACGATGGCGATGACGCTCGGAAATTGCTTCTTCCTTGTAGGCTTCTTTGGATAAAGTGCCGTCGGCTAATTCGCAGGGGTATTGCCCTAAGCGCATCGTGCCACCCAAATCTGTGATTTCCCGCTGCTCATTCATCAAAGCAATCACGGGGTACTCGGGGGTGTCACTAAATTCCGTGCTATTGGCTCCCTTGAGATTGGCAACGTGACGAGCAAATTCAATCACAGCGCACTGCATACCTAAGCAGATTCCTAAGAAAGGTAGTTTCTTTTCGCGAGCGTATTCGATGGCGCGAATCTTTCCTTCAATGCCACGAACACCGAAGCCCCCAGGCACCAAAACCGCATCGACTCCTGCGAGTTGCTCGGTTAAATCAACAGCTGGGTCTTCGATTCTTTCGGCATTGATCCATTGAATCTTAAGAACGGCTTCATTGAATACGGCAGCGTGATGCAAACTCTCCGTAATCGAAATGTAGGCGTCCTGTAAATCAACATACTTACCGACGACAGCCACAGTGATTCTCTTTTGGAAAGGCGCATGAATGCGTTCGACCAAACGATGCCACTCAAGCATATTTTTCGGCGTATCGGGAAGCCCTAACTTTTTCAAAGCAATCGTATCGAGCCCTTCGTTTTCCATTAACACGGGAACGTCGTAAATCGAAGGAGCGGTGATGTTTTCGATGACGGCTTCGGGCTCCACGTCACAGAACATCGCCATCTTCTCGCGCATCGACTGCGAGAGGTGGTGTTCGGTACGGCAGACGATGACATCAGGCTGAATACCGATGCTACGAAGTTCTTTGACCGAGTGCTGCGTGGGTTTGGTTTTCAGTTCCCCTGCGCCCGCAATATAAGGAACAAGTGTCACGTGAATATAAAGAACGTTTTCTTTACCCACGTCTTTTTTCACCTGGCGAATCGCTTCCAAAAATGGAAGGCTCTCAATATCGCCTACTGTGCCACCGATTTCCGTGATGACAAAGTCGGCATTTTCCAATTTGCCGACTTCATAGACGTGAGATTTAATTTCATTGGTAACGTGCGGGATGACCTGAACGGTGCGACCCAGGTAATCGCCATGACGCTCCTTTTGAAGGATGGTCTGGTAGATCTTTCCTGTGGTGATATTGGAATTTTTCGTAAGATTAATATCGATAAAGCGCTCGTAGTGGCCGAGATCTAAGTCGGTCTCTGCGCCATCGTCAGTGACAAAGACTTCACCGTGCTGGTACGGACTCATGGTGCCCGGATCAATGTTGATGTAGGGATCGAACTTTTCAATCGTAATCTTGTATCCACGGCTTTTGAGTAGGCGCCCCAAGGAAGCAGCCGTAATCCCTTTACCTAAGGAAGATACAACGCCACCAGTAACAAAGATGTATTTCGTCATAAATTCGTTTTCGTTTTTTTGTTGATGAATTCTTTAGGTACAAAAAGAGGCGGGAAAAGTCTCCCGCCCCACTCTCGTTAGTTATTCACACCAAAGAGGAGTTCGCCGTAAGTCGGATAAGTAAGATACTTCTCCGCAACTAAGGGCTCGGCTTCATCAACCTTCTCACGCAAAGCGACCATGGCGCTCACAACAGAATCGTGGAAAGCTGTCGCTTTCTTTGCTTCGCATTCGATGGCTAAGGCTTTCGCTTTCGCAGCCTTTAAGTCTTCGGCGCGCTTATAGATTTCAGCGCTCAAAGTCGAAAGCTTATTGGCTAATTCGGCCTCGCACCCGGCGGCGATGTGAGCCTTCTCTTTCTTAAGAACCGCACTCGACAAGTCTCCGACATAGGCTTCGATTGCAGGAAGGATGTCCTTAAAGAGCATATCCAAAGCTGTGTCGGCTTCGATTGCTACGGTCTTAATGTAGTTATCAAAGAGAATGCTCATACGAGAAAGCGTTTCTTCCGGGGTGAAGATGCCGTACTTCGCGAGAAGATCAACATTCTTCTTTTCACCCAAAAGCGGTAAGCATTCCGGTGTGGACTTTAAGTTAAGAAGACCGCGCTTTTCAGCCTCTTTGACCCATTCGTCGGAATAGCCATTGCCGTTAAAGACGATTCTCTTATGTTTGGCGTACACGTCACGGACCAAGGCGTAAATGGCCGCATCAAGGTCTTTAGCCTTCTCGAGCTCATCGACAAAGCCATTTAAGGCATCGGCAACGATCGTGTTCAAAATGATGTTGGGGCCAGCAACCGAGAAGCTTGAACCTAACATACGGAATTCAAACTTGTTACCTGTGAAGGCAAAGGGCGACGTGCGGTTACGGTCGGTGTTGTCTTGCAACAAGGCAGGCACCGTATCATCAGACAACTTAATCGCTTTCGCTTCTTTCGGCTCCCACACCTTTCCGGCTTCGATCGCTTCAAGCACAGCGGTCAATTCTGCACCAAGGAAGATTGAAACAATCGCAGGTGGCGCTTCGTTGGCACCCAACCGGTGGTCATTGCCAGCACTAGCGACCGTGATACGCAGTAGATCTTGATGCTCATCGATTGCTTTAATCACAGCAGCGAGGAAAAGCAAGAACTTCGTATTCTTATACGGGTTCTTCGAAGGCGAAAGAAGGTTCTTACCTTCGGCTGTGCTCAGCGACCAGTTGTTGTGTTTGCCTGACCCGTTGACTCCTGCAAAGGGCTTTTCATGCAGCAAGCACACCATCCCGTGGCGCAAAGCGACCTTCTTCATGAATTCCATCATGATTTGGTTGTGGTCGGTTGCGATATTGCTCATCGTAAAGATGGGGGCTAATTCGTGTTGGGCTGGAGCGACTTCGTTATGTTCGGTTTTCGCATGGACTCCCAACTTCCAGAGCTCGTTGTCCAAATCCTTCATAAAGGCACGAACGCGGGGCTTGATCATCCCAAAGTAGTGGTCTTCCATTTCTTGACCACGGGGGCTTGGAGCACCAAAGAGTGTGCGGCCTGTGTAAACGAGGTCTTTGCGTTTATCAAAAAGCGCCTTATCGACAAGGAAGTACTCTTGTTCGGGACCAACGGTACTAAAGACGCGGCGTGTTTCAATACCAAAGAGCTTTAAGGCTCTGACGCTAGCCTTAGAAATCACGTTCATGGAACGCAAAAGTGGCGTCTTCTTATCAAGGGCTTCGCCTGTGTAGGAGCAAAAAGCCGTTGGAATGCACAAGGTTTCGTCTTTAATAAAAGCGTAGCTTGTCGGGTCCCAAGCTGTGTAGCCACGGGCTTCGAATGTGGCACGTAAGCCGCCAGAGGGAAAGGAGGAGGCATCGGGTTCGCCTTGGATTAGTTCTTTACCCGAGAATTCCATAATCACATGGCCACCGGCGGTCGGCATAATGAAACTCTCATGCTTTTCGGCTGTGATTCCTGTCATCGGTTGGAACCAGTGCGTAAAGTGTGTGCAGCCGTGTTCAAGAGCCCAATCCTTCATTGCTTCGGCAATGATGTTGGCCATCGGAAGGTCTAAAGGCAAGCCGTCGATAACGGCCTCGCGAAACGCCTTGTAGATGTTTTGCGGGAGACGATCCTTCATCACGGTTTCGTTAAAAACAAGCGAACCAAAAACCTCAGGAACATCTTTCATTTTAGTAACTCCTTTCACTTTGAAAGCAAGAATTCGGTTTAAAAACAAGTAATTAAAGGAAAAGTATTGCTAATACAAAAAAAGCGGTCTCGCGAAAAGAATCGAAAAAAAAAAGATTCCTCTCGCGAGACCGCTTTAAATTACGGAAGGCATTTTAGGAGCGTGATCGAAAACTGGTATAAGGAAATTTCTCTATCGGATTTGCCAATAAGATAAAAATGGCGTCGATTTTTTCCCTTGCTAAGAGAAAAACGAGGCTCTTTTCTCCATTGAATTCGTAAGCACCCTCTTCTTGCCTCTTTATAATGGCGCATCATTTCAATTGAAGAAGAATTCTTAGGGGTTGCCCCCGAAGATTTCTTTACTCTTAAGGAGCGCGCCTTGAGTACGCCTACACAAAATCAAGAAACCATCCTTGTTGTTGACTTCGGTGGCCAATACAACCAGCTTATTGCACGGCGTGTTCGTGAATGCGGTGTTTACTGCGAAATTTGCTCGTACCGTCGGCCTCTTGCGGATATTCTGAAGAAAAACCTCAAAGGCATTATCTTCACAGGGGGACCGGCAAGCGTTTATCTTGAAAACGCCGCGGTCATCGATAAGAGCATTTACGAAAAAGGCATCCCTATTCTTGGTATTTGCTATGGCGCCCAATTAATGAGCCATCAGTTAGGCGGACGCGTTGAGAAGGCTCCCGAGCGTGAATACGGGAAAACGTTAGTGGATCTTGATACAAGCTCCCCGCTTTTTGAAGGACTACCCGCGAAAAACATTTGCTGGATGAGCCACAACGACACGATTTTTGAAGCCGCTCCCGGTTTTCGCGTGACAGCTTCGACTCCCGAGTGCCCCGTGGCAGCAAGCGAAGATGCCGCTCGCAAACTGTATAACGTGCAGTTTCACCCAGAAGTCCTTCACACAGAAAACGGTGTGAAGATGCTTTCGAATTTCGTCTACAAGGTCTGCGGGTGTGCAGGAACCTGGAAGATGGATTCTTTCGTGAAGACGACGATTGAAAATCTTCGCGAGAAAATTGGCGATAAGAAGGTTCTTTGTGCACTTTCTGGCGGCGTTGATTCAAGCGTTTGTGCCGCGCTTCTAGCACGCGCCATCGGTAAGAACCTCACATGCGTCTTTGTCGATCACGGGCTACTACGTAAAAACGAAAGAGAACGCGTTTGCTCGATTTTTGGCAAAGGTGGCGCCTTCGATATTAACTTTATTTGTGTGGACGCCAAAGACCGTTTCTTAACGAAGTTAAAGGGCGTAAGTGCGCCTGAAACGAAACGCAAGATCATCGGCGAAGAATTTATCCGAGTGTTTGAGGATGAAGCTAAAAAGATTGGTGAGGTTGATTTCTTAGCGCAAGGAACGATTTATCCCGATGTCGTTGAAAGCGGTTTAGGCGGCGAATCAGCGACGATTAAGAGTCACCACAATGTTGGGGGCCTTCCGAAAAACATTCGCTTTAAAGCGATTGTCGAACCCTTGCGTGACCTCTTTAAAGATGAGGTGCGTCGCGCTGGCTTGGAATTGGGGTTGCCGGAAAGCCAAGTCTATTGCCAGCCTTTCCCAGGCCCTGGCCTCGCTGTTCGTATTTTGGGCGACATTACGCCAGAAAAGATTCATTTAGTGCAAGAAGCCGATGCAATCTGGCGTGAAGAAGTCGATAAGTTGCCGCTTGAAAAGCGCCCAAGCCAGTACTTTGCGGCGCTCACGAATATGCGTAGCGTTGGTGTGATGGGAGACGAAAGAACCTATGACTCAGCAATTGCCTTGCGCGCTGTGACAACGTCTGACTTTATGACCTCTGAAGTGACGATTCTTCCCACAGAAACCATCACTACGGCGGCCAATCGAATTGTGAACGAAGTCAAACACGTCAACCGTGTACTTTTTGACTACACGACAAAACCGCCAGCCACAATTGAGTTTGAGTAAGAAATAAAGCGGCCTCAGGATTCCCTCGGGCCGTTTTTTTTAGCTTGCAGTTTTTTGTAGTTAAGTTATCAGTTCTCGATCTTTGGCTTAATCCGCACTAGTCCCTTCTGTGAGCGTATGAAACTAAATCATCATGAGTTTCATACCCTCTTTTTACCTAAATCATTTCACAAACTATTTCCTTTATTCTCACCGAATTTATCGCTACACTGACACATAGATGTAAAAAAATTACATCAAAAACTTTTCGTAGGTTTCAAGATGCTAAAGAAATTTACCGTTAAGGGCTTCAAACAATTTGAAAATCTTGTTCTTGACTTCGCTAAGGTCCACGACTACGACTTTAGTACGCAGTGTCTCGCGAAGCTAAAGAATCAGAGGCTCTTAAAAACACTTTTAGTTTATGGAACGACAGCTTCGGGTAAGACAAATCTCGGTTTTGCGATTTTTGACATTGTTCAGCACCTTTTTGATAAAGCATCAATCCCAGAGGCTTACGCTTTCTATCTCAATGCCGACGCTCCTGAAACACCCGCAGAGTTTTCTTACGAATTTCTTTTTGGTCAAAATCTCATTACCTATCGCTACAAGAAAGCATCGGCAAAAAAACTTGTTGCCGAGGAATTACTCTCAGACGGAAAAGTCGTTTTCAGTTGGGATTGCCTAACGGGAAAAGAAGATTTCTCTCATTTGGCAGATTTTGGTTTTGCTGCATTAAATCAGCGTTATCGCGATCGGAAGATTTCTTTTCTTCGCTATATAGCAAACAACTCAGCATTGAAAGCGAAATCTCCTGTCAAACTCGTTATGGACTTTGTGGGCTCAATGCTTTGGTTTAGGCGAGCTGACTTTGGCAATTCGTTTATTGGCCTACTTTCGCAAAAAGAAACCATCGACGAGTTCATTATTAAAAATGGCTTGACTAAAGATCTAGAAAAATTCCTCAAAGCAAATGGAGTCAATGAGAAACTCGTGGCCGAGCCAACTCTTGACGGAAAAGAGCATTTGTTTTTTAAACACGAGCACCCACTCCCCTTTTCATCTTGTGCTTCAAACGGAACTTTAGCTTTAGCGATTCTCTTTTATTGGAAAACATATTTTGCAAAGGCGAGTTTTATCTTTGTCGATGAATTCGATGCGTGTTATCCAGCGACCATCGCTGAAGTCGTCTTTCAACATTTTTCAAAACTTCGAAATCAGACTGTCCTGATAACGCACAACACGAATCTTCTTAATCACAAATTGACTCGCCCCGACTGCTGCATCGAATTAAAAGACGGTGAGTTGAAGTCTCTTGCAGATCGCACGACGCGTGTTTTGCGTTACGGGAATAATTTAGAGAAACTTTATTTGGCTGGAGAATTTGACTGAGCAAAAAAATGCAATCTTCCCGTCAAGACTCGGAAAGATTGCACGTAGTTTTTATAAAGCTTTAGGCGCCTATGTGTAAGAAAGCACGCGCTTCCTCTGGCGTCATAACTTCTTTATCCATCGCGCGGATTAATTCGGCCGCCTTTTTCACAATCGGTGCATTGGTTGCAACCTGTGTTCTCGGGTCAAGATAATCGCTATCTTCAAAGCCAACACGCACAGTCTTGGCTCCCATGCCAAGAGCCGCGGCAAAGATTCCCATGTCCTTACGACCTGAATGAGTAATGCCCCAGACGGCGCCATCAGGGATCATGTCAATCATCATAGCAAGCGCTTTGGGCGTTGCGGGCGCCTCCCCTTTGTGCCCTAAAACAATGCTAAAGAGCACGGGTTTAACGAAGTCATAACGGCTCATGAGATCGATCATCGTGTTGGTGTGACCAATTTCAAAAGTTTCGACTTCGGGAATCTTTTTATTCTTTAAGAGCTCTTTAACGCAGTACTCGACATCCTCGGGACGATTAACATAAACGCCTTTACCGAGATTGGTTGACCCGACATTTAGCGAACACGCTTCCACTAGAGGGAGCGTCACAGGAGCGCAGCGCTCGGCAATCGTTAAATCGGAAATGCCGCCTGTGGAGACTTCGATAATGATGTCAGAGTCCTTACGAATGAGTTTCAGAGTCTCTTCAAGCAAAGCGGTATCGGGCGTTAAGGAGCCATCCTTGGCTCTTACGTGTAGATGCACCATCGCAGCGCCATTTTTATAGCACTCGAAAACATCAGAAGCGATTGCCTCGGGGACAATGTCTTTACAGGTAGCTGCCACGGGAGCTACGTTAATCATGACTTTGTTATCAAAATTCATTCTTCACCTCACAATAGGAAAAGCGCCCCGCTTATTGAGGCGCTTTCCCTTGACTTTATGCTCTTAGATTAAGCACAGTGATAACCACGGAACGAAGGTGACAATCAACAACGCGATAATTGAGACTAAGAGCAAAGGTGTGACGCCTTGCATAATCTTCTCAAATTTTACCTTCGCGATGTCGGCTGCGACGTACAAGTTCGGTCCGACAGGAGGAGTGACCTGACCGATCGAGAGGTTCAAAACGAGAACCACACCGAGGTGGATCATGTCGATACCCAAGGCCTTCGCAATCGGCATCACAATCGGAACCAAAATGAAGAGTGCCGATGTGTTATCCATCACGCAACCAGCGAGTAAGAAGACGATGTTGATAATCAGGAGCATCACGATCTTATCTGTGGTTAGCGAGAGCGCAAACTCTGTTAAGCGCGCGGCAATGCCCTGCTCGGTTAAGACCCAAGAGAAAATGCCCGCGTTCATGATGATCAGCAGGATGATGCCTGTGGTTTTACTAGTCACAAAGAGCGCTTTCGCGAGTCCCTTCATATCGAGTTCTTTGTAGATGAAGGCACCGACGAAGTAGCTATAAATCACGGCCACCGCAGCAGACTCAGTTGGAGTCAAGATACCCGAATAGATGCCGCCCAAGACAATCACGGGACTGAAGATTCCCCAAAGAGCATCGATAAAGCAGCGTGTGATCTCAGACGGGTTGGCCATCTTACCGTGGGCACCCCAGTTGTTTTTCTTCGAAATCCAATAGGTATAGATTGCCAAAACGCCACCGAAGATGCAGCCTGGGACGATACCCGCAAAGAACAAGTCACCGATACTTTCGCCTGTGATCATGCCGTAAATAATGAAGGTAATCGAAGGCGGAATCACGGTTCCTAAGGAGCCTGAAATCGCAGAAAGTCCCGAGGAGAATCCAGGGTCGTAACCTTCTTTAATCATCGCAGGAATCAAAATCGAGCCGATAGCAGCAACAGTGGCTGTGCCCGAACCCGAAATCGCAGCAAAGAACATCGCAGCGATAACCGCAACGATACCCATACCGCCGTGGATTCCACCGAAAAAGCAGTTCGCAAGATTAATCAGGCGCTTAGAGATGCCGCCTTTATCCATAATGGCACCGGCCAAAATAAAGAGCGGAATTGTTAAAAGCGTGAATTTTTGAACTGTGGCCTGCATCATTGCCGGAACAACACCTAAGGGGTCACCGGTAAAGAACAGGGTAAAGATACTGGCAAGTCCTAATGCAATAGCGATGGGGATATTGATGAGAATCATCACCGCCAAGCTGCCAAACAAAATGAGTTCTACCATTACATGAGCTCCTGTTGTGTGGTGTTATTCTTATTGTGGTAGGTGTAAACCCAGAGGCGGTATATGGAAAGCACCGCAGAAATGGGAATTGCAATACCAATCATCCAAATCGGCATTTCAAGAACGCCTGTGAGCATGTGGTAATGCGCCTGACGCCACACCATTTCAGCTCCGTAATAAAGCCAAACGAGGAAGTTAAAGGTGATCAAAATCGCTCTCACATACGTGTGAACGGTCTTCATCGGTCCCTTAATCTTGTCGGTTAAATACGAAAAGCCCATGTGCGAGTTTGTTTTAAAGGCAGCTGCGGCCGCTAAGCAGCAGACCCACACAAACATCGTTGTTACTAACTCTTGCGTAAAAGAGAGATTAATGAAGCTTACTTTGCGCGAGAAAACGTTAATGAACGTAATCACAGCCATCACAACCAAGGCGATGCAGCACAAGTATTCTTCGAAATTGTCCCAGAATTTCTTCATGATTTAGTCCTCAAGATAGCCCTTCGTGAAGAGCTCGATGACGTCCTTACCAATTGAGGGTTCGAACTCGGAGTAAATACCTTTGCATTTTTCTTTAAAGGCGTTCTTTTGTTCGTCGGTAAGCTCCGTGATGACAATGCCCTTCTTCTTCAATGTGGCGATGATGTTGCCTTCAGAAGCGGCAAGATAGTCATTGGCCCACTGCAAAGCCTTATCGGCAGATTCACGAACAATGCGTGCCTCCTCAGGCTTTAACTTCTTTAATGTGGCCGAGCTCATAATCCAAATCGTTGTATCGCGAACGCCATCCCAGAGGGTGACGTACTTTTGGACTTCGTCGAACTTCGAAGATGCGTAGACGGCAATCGGGTTTTCCTGACCGTCAATGGCGCCTTGCTGCAGCGATGTGTAGACCTCAGAGAAGTCCATCGCCGTGGGGTTCGCTTCAAAGTACTTGCGATATAGGGAAATAAAGACGTTTGCTCCTGGCACACGAATGTTCATCGCTTGCAAATCTTCAGGCGTCTTAATTTCTTTCTTGGAGTTAGAAATCTGGCGAGATCCTGCGTTGTGAATACCAAGGTTTTCCGTTTCAATGGCGTTACACCATTTGTTGACTTCGGCCTTCACTTTTTCACTGTGGCAGAACTTTAAGAGGTTCTCTTCCGTGGGGAATAAGAACGGGAGCCAGAAGGCGTAAAAGCGTGGGTCGTAATTGGCGATATTCGCAGGAGCACAGGTGTGAATGCTGATGTTACCTGTTTGCGTTAATTCGATTGCTTTTGTAAGGTCGCCGCCCGAAAGACCGCAATTGGAGAAAATCTCCACACGCATCGTGCCGTTGGAGGCCTCTTCGACGTACTTCTTGAATTCTTTCGCGGCTAAGTCAGAAACCGAATTGGGTGCCTGTGTGTGCGAGAAGTTAATCACGGTTTGGCGCTCAACTTTTTCGCAACCAGTAAGCGAAAACGCGAGTGTCGTCGCTGCAAGGCCTGCAAGAAGAACGCGGCTAGCTTTTTTAATCAATGCTTTCATGAGTTTGGGTTCCTTCTTTACATAAGGCCTTTGACTTCGAGTGCGCGACGCAAAGCAATCGCACCAAAGCGTGGGCTTGAGAGAACGGGCTTACCAATCTTGTCGGCGATGTATTGTTCGCAATAGGCCATAGAGCCTTGAGCAAACAAGATGATGTCGACTTTGTCAGCAATTTCTGTGGCGTACTTGGTCATCAATTCGCGGAATTGATCGGGATTAAGACCAAAGCCCCCTTCGACTAAGGCATCGACCATTTCGACGTGCTGCCCCATTTCGCGGGCAACGCGAAGAACCGTGTTCTTTGTTGGAATCAGTGTCGAAGAAAGAGTCGCCATAACGCCGATGCGTTTTCCTTGGCGAACCGCTTCGCGGCACATTTCCTCGTCAATGCGCACAATGGGAACACCCACATAGCGAGCAAGATCTTGAGAAGCGTCAGCGACTTCTCCCACGGAAGAACAAATATTTAAGATGGCATCTGCCCCCTCTTCGACTGACTCCATAAACATCTTCACGAGTCGCGCTGCTGGCTCTTTTGTGACGTAGCCAATCTTGGCGACTTCGCCAATAATGGTGGGGTCTTTGTGCGAAATGATCTCGGTTGCGGCCGGAAGCTGAGACTTCACTTCATGCTCGACAAGTTCGATCAATTCAGGGGTTACGCCGGTATAAACGAGAGCAACTTTCATTGTATTTTTCTCCTTTACTCAGCTCTTTTTAAGTAATTCTTTAAGAAGGAAAGACCTTCTTCGGTTGTGCCCTGCGGGTTGTATTCGCAGCCCACAAAGCCCGTGTAATTGAGTTTCTCTAAGAGAGTGAGGCAATACGCCCCGTCGAGCTCGCCGTGATCGAACTCGTGGCGGTCTGGCACCGAGGCGATTTGAACGTGACCAACGTAGGCGATGTTTTCTTTTAAAAATTTGGTGATACCGCCATCGACCATTTGGGCGTGATAAAAGTCAAATTGCGTCTTGAGGTTTTTGATGTTGAGTTTTTTAACGAAGCCAAGAGTTTCGTATTGACTTTGGTAGAGGTAGTTGGGTTTCACTTCAGGGCAAAGGGCTTCAAGCGTGATTGTGATGCCCTGCTTTGCGGCCTCTTGCGTTGCATATCGAACGCTTTCTTCGAGCGCTTTGTAAGAGGCTTCTTTTGTAAAGCCTTGAAGAACGGCTGCCATGACGTGCACTGTTTTGCACCCAGTGAACGCCGCATAACTTAAGGCTAAGTCGATATCGTCTTTGGCTTTATTAAAGGCGCCAGGAATTGCGGCTCTCCCCCACTCGCCCGAAGCGGTATCGCCTCCAGCGGTATTAAAGAGTGCGAGGGTAAGATTGTTTTCTACGAGAAGATCTTTGAGTTCTTCTTTTCTCAATTCATAAGGCCAGAGCATCTCAACGGCACGAAAACCAGCGTTGTGAGCTCTCGCGAAACGCTCTTTAAAGGAGACCTCTTTAAAAAGCATGGTGAGATTGGCGGCTACTGTAAACATGGGCAAGACCTCGTTTAGAGTAGTTCGTCAATTTCAGTCGGAGTCAAATAGTTAACGTCCAATCCCTTAGTGAGGAAAAAGAGCTTGCAACTTTCTTCGAGCTCTTCGGCGTTATTTAAGGCGTCAGTAATCGATTTACCGCCGACAATCATGCCGTGATTAGCGAGAAGAAAGGCTTTGTGCCCTGCGGCAACTTTGGATAAGTCATCGGCAATTTCAATGGAACCTGGCTTGTGATACGGAAGAAGAAGGACTTTTCCTAATCGCATCACGATGTAGGGCGTCATTGGACGAATCGCGTTTGTGGGGTCTAAATTCGCTAAACACGCATAGGCCGTGCTATAGGTCGAATGTAAGTGAATGATTGCTTTGACTTCAGGATTGGCTTTATAAAGCGCCAAGTGAAATGGCACTTCTTTTGTAGGCTTTTTCCCTGCAATTAAGAGGCCAGTCGCGTCAATTTTGGAAAGCTCTTCACCATTTAATTGCCCAAGAGAGGAGCCTGTGGGCGTAGCAAGGAAAGTGCCATCTTCTAATGCGAGAGACATATTGCCTGCTGAGCCATTCGTCAGTCCCCGCTCAAAAAGGATGTGCCCTACTCGAACCAAGTCATTGCGTAATTCCAATTCTTTCTTATCCATGATTAAAACTTCCCTTGAGCGTCGTTAAAGAAATCAACTTCACCAAAATTGCCGGATTTGAGCGCGAGCGAAATATCTTCGTTAATCGCCTTGACCCAGGGAACGCCTGGGGCAATGGTCGGACCAATGTAAAAACCCTTAACCCCTAGTGCCTTTGTCACTTGCCCTGATGTCTCGCCACCGGCGACAATGAATTTCTTAAAGCCTAAGTGCTTCAATTGCGCGCTTAGCGCATAAAAGAACGCTTCGATTGCATCGCTCGAAGCCTTAGCGCCAAATTGCGCCTGAATCTTTTTAAGAACCTCAGGGTTGGCTGTGGCGTAGATAATCGGGGGCTTTTTACCGGTTTGCTCTGCGGCCCATTTGGCAACAGCGGCGGCATAACTTTGTGTTTTCTCCTCGGAGATCACGCACGCTTCGATATCGACGGGCCAGGCAGGAGCTTCTTTTTTGTATTGCGCAACCTGCGCGTTAGTCATCGCTGAGCAAGATCCGGAAAGCACCACGGTTTTTTCGTCATTGGGTCGGCCTTTTTCTTCGGCAGAACGAAGGTCTTTCGCACCAGAATTGAAGGCTTTCGCAAGTCCGAGCCCTAGGCCCGAACCGCCTGTCACAAAACTGAAATCCTTGAAAGCCTCGCCTTGCGTCAATAAATCGGCCTCATCGATCGCATCGATCACAGCGCCCGTAAAGCCCTCTTTCCTTAATTGAGTAATCGCCTCGAGAATGGCAGCGGCTCCGGCCTTGACAACTTTTTCGTTAACTAACCCACACTTAAGCGAACTTTGCATTTCAACAAGTCGCATCACATTGCTCTCATGCATCGGAGTGACTGGGTGATTACGCATCGGGGATTCGTGTAGTGGCACGCCCTTAACAAAGAGGTAACCATTAAAGACTTCACGACCATTGACGGGGAGCGCAGGAGAAAAGATGGCGAAATCGACCCCTAGCTCACGCATCAGTGCTTCTGTCACTGGCCCAATATTTCCCTTTTCCGTACTATCAAATGTGGAGCAATACTTAAAGAAAACCACTTTTGCGCCGTGTTTCTTTAAGTAACGGGCGGCAGCGACGGAGTCGGAAATCGCTTCTGTGGTGGGTGCCGAACGGCTCTTAAGACTGATGACGACAGCGTCGGCATCACAAACGGGGTCTGACTCTTGAGGGACGCCAATTAATTGAATTGTGGACATCCCCCCTTTAACGAGAAAGCTCGCAATATCGGTGCCTCCCGTAAAGTCATCTGCAATCACGCCTAAAATCATAGCTAGCCCTTCTCCAATCGATTTCTTCGCTCTAAGTTATAACTTGGAACGTATACTAGTATTAATGCCTAGTTAATTTCGTCGAATACGAATAGACGCTAAGTAGTATTGGCAAGCGTTTTGATTTTGGGCAATTGATTGTTTTTAAAGAAATTTATTTGTCTCTCGTCTTTTCTCCTTTAAAAAAGCCTGACATTTCAAATAGGGAAAACCTCATAGGGGAAACCACCCAGTTTTACGCCTTCTTGAGATGCGCCATAAAGGCGATTTTGTTTTCTTGAGCCGTTGTTGTCGGTCGACCTAAATCGCTTCTAGCGCCAATGGCGGCTTTCACTTCGATAAAGCTTAAAGCGTGACTATCTTTGGCAGCCTTTAAAGCAGCGACTAATTCCTCTTGACTATCCACACAATGGACCTCTTCGTAGCCAGCAGCTCTTGCGATTCTCGTAAAGTGCGTTGATTTCCCCGCCGTCGGCATTCCGCCAACACTTTCGTGGGCTTCGTTATTAATAAGAACGTGAATGATGTTTTTGGGAGCAATTGAGCCAATCACTCCCATGGCTCCCATATGCATGAGAGCGGCGCCATCGCCGTCGATGACCCAGACTTTGGTTTCGGGCTTTTGTAGGGCAATACCTAGAGCAATCGAGGAGGAATGCCCCATAGATCCTACGGTTAAGAAGTCGCAGGCGTGGCCATCATGCATCGCTTCTCGCAATTCAAATAGTTCACGACTCGCTTTCCCTGTTGTTGAAACGATTGGGTCGCTTGCTGAGACATTCAAGATTTCACGAATAATTTCTTCGCGCTTGAGTGTGTGGGTATTTCCGAAACTGACTTTTTCGTCGAATGTGAGCGCTCCTTTTTTGACGACAAAAGCGACAGAGACGCCAGCCTCAAGCTTCTTTTGAAATTGAAGGTAGGCAAGCTTTAAATCTTCGAGTGTTGTGTCTTTCGTAAGAACGAAGGTTTCAATCCCTAAGAGTTTTAGTAAAGAAACCGTGATTTCGCCTTGAAAGACGTGTTGCGGCTCATCTTTGAGGCCTGGCTCTCCACGCCAGCCAACAACGAAGATCACCGGAATCCCATAGACCTTCGGGTGAAGTAAGCTAGCGGCGGGATTCACAATATTGCCCTCTCCACTATTTTGCATATAAACGACGGGAAACTTCCCCGTGGCAAGATGGTAGCCTGCGGCAATTGCGGCGGCGTTTCCCTCATTGGCAGCAATTACGTGGTGCGCTGGATCTGTGCCATAGCGTTTAATTAAGTAGCTTGAAAGCGCTTTTAAAAGAGAATCGGGAACTCCCGTGAAAAAGTCAGCGTTCAAAGCTCCGACGAAATCTTCAACTCGCATCCTTTTCTCCTTTAGAGCGATTCGATTAAGGTAATAATCTTTTTTACGCTCATGAGCCTCGCGTCAACCTCTTGCGCTCTGTGGTACTTCAGTAAGTCTTCAGCCGTTTGCTGCATTGCTGGGAAGGCGCTACGCGTTAATTGATTGGCGTAGATCACGATGTTGACGCCGTGGGCGGCAAGTTCGGATTCCGTAACAGAATTAAAGCTCGTTGGCACTACGACAATTGGAGTCGTTTTGTCGTCGCGCCGGAACGCATCACAGAAAGAAAAAATCTCCGCAGGGTCCTTTTTCCTTGAATGAATCATGATGCCATCGGCGCCGGCTTTCACGTAAGCTTTTGCGCGGGTTAAAGCATCTTCTTCGCCTTTTTCTAGGATAAGGCTCTCAATGCGGGCAATGATCATGAAGTCGTCTGTTAATTGAACCTTCTTTGCGGCAGCAATCTTTTCTGAGAAGTGTTCGATTGAGTCTTGTGTTTGAGCAACCTCTGTACCAAACAAAGAATTCTTCTTTAACCCGGTTTTATCTTCAACGATTACGGCCGATACCCCCATGCGTTCCAATGTGCGAACCGTGTAAACGAAGTGTTCGATGAGACCGCCTGTGTCGCCATCGAAGATAATCGGCTTTGTTGTCACTTCCATCACATCATCGATCGTGCGAAAGCGAGATGTCATATCCACAAGTTCGATGTCGGGTTTCCCTTTTGCCGTGGAATCACATAAGGAACTAATCCACATCGCATCAAATTGATCGAGCTCTCCGTCGTGCTCGACAACAGTTTTTTCCGCCAAAAGCCCGGTTAAGCCACTATGGACTTCAAGCGCTTTCACAATGGGGCGGAGACCCAACATGCGACGCAGCCTCGCACGACGAAACTCAGGCATCATGAGTTTTGCCCGCACCTTCTCATCGATTAATTTCACCGAGTCGTTTCGCGTGTAAGGGACGTCAATAATTTGGCCGCCGTAAGTGTCTAAACTCGCCTTCACATTGTCGCGAATCGCTTTGGTGGGTCCCGTTAACCAGTTGTCTCCATGGATGACATAGTCGGGTTTTAATTGAGCGATTACCTTGTCGTACATCACCGTGTCTTGAAGGATCACGTCGCTTACGCCATCGAGCGCTCGAATCATCTCGATACGTTCCTCTTCGGTTTTTGTCGGAAATCGGTCAAAACGCACGAGCGCCTTATCGCTCATCACGCCCACAACAAGGCGTCCATAGGTCTGTGCGACACGGATGATGTTTAAATGGCCTTCGTGAATGACGTCAGTGGTAAAGCAGGCATAAACGGTTTTCATGGTGGCTCTCCTATTTGTGGGTTTTGTAGGTAACGGGGGTTTGAACGCCTAAAGATTTAAGAGCGTTAGAAAAGACAACAAAAAAGTCTTCGATGTCTTTCACATCGATTGCCCCTAGCGAGCAAAGACGGAAGGTGTTTTCTGAGTCAATCTTCCCGGGATAAATCGTGAACCCGCGCTCGTAGCAGTAGTCGTGCACTTTTTCAAAGTCCCAGTTCGCATCGTCTGGATAGCGCACAGCAATCACTAAGCCGCTTTGCCACTCGCGACGGATGACATCTTGAAATCCCAATTTAGCGAGCCCCGCGTGAAGCGCCTCAAAGACTCTCTTATGCCGCTCCCACTTCGGCATTTCTCCTTCCTTGAAGTATTCCTTTAAGCCTTGGACGGCGGCATAAATCGTTTGCACGGGTGGCGTGAAATGCATTTGCCCCGTCTTTTCGAAATACTCGTACTGCAAATAAAGATTGCAGTAGTAAGAGCGCTTGGGATAGTCCTTGCTCGCTACGATGGCAGACGTCCGACCGATGACAAAAGAAAGACCTGTCATTGCCATAATTCCCTTTTGCGCTGAGGCCATACAAAAATCGATGTTGTCTCGTGCGACATCAATCGGAATCATCGCAAGGCTCGATGTGGTATCGACAACAAAAATCGCGCCGTACTTATGGGCCAGGGCCCCAATTTCACGAATGGGATTTAGGAGTCCAGTCCCGGTTTCATTGTGCGTTGTGTAAACGAGGCGGATATCGGGATTCTCTTTTAGAGTCTTTTCAACTAAAACTAAATCGGGCCTTTCATTGATCGGGAACTTCATATTGATGTGCGGCAGGCCATAGTATTCGCAGATTTGCGCTGCCCGCGTGCTATAGGCGCCGTTATTCACAATCAAGGCTTTGGCATTAGCGGGAAGTAAAGAGTTCAAACAGACGTCGATATTGAGTGTCCCTGAACCACAGAACAAAACGGATGTGTAGTCCTTGGGGTCGGCGTGCACGGTTTTCAAAATATCACGCCGAAAATCCTTCATTAATAAGGCAAATTCTTTTTCGCGCGGGCAAATATCAGGAACCACTTGCGCCATTTTGACTGTATCGGTCGTTGTCGCAGGACCTGGATTTAATAAGACGTTTCGTTTTACCATGGCTTGATACCTCAGGAAATTTGGGATTTTTGTTTAATGGTTAGAGTCTCTAACAGAGAAAATGAACGAGTTTCTCTTTTATTGTCCCGAAGTATACCCAAATTTGTTCAAATAATATTTAGTTATGATATTTAATGAACAATTCACATGAAGAAAGGAAATGGCAAAAAAAAGACCGAACCTCGCGAGGAAGTTCGGTCCCAAAAG
>CAVEMY010000009.1:0-8379 GCA_963617005.1 Parabacteroides distasonis
AAAAAACGTGCCCGATTTTTAGGCAACTAGGGTAGAATAACGGCCAAAAGTCACAGAGAAAAATTCCCCATCTTCCTCACATGCAAATCGGAGCGTATCGCATCGAAAATCCAGTCGTTCTTGCCCCGATGGCAGGTGTGACTGACGCGGTATTTCGAAAGGTGTGTTTGGATTGTGGCGCTGGGCTTGCATTCGGAGAAATGGTTGCAAGTAACCCTGAGCTTCGGAAAACGGAAAAAACCAAGAGTCGCTTCGCAGTCTCTTCTACTGAGGAAATTCCCGTAATCCAGATTCTTGGGGCAGATCCGGCGGAGATGGCAGAAGCCGCTCTTTATGCTCAAAACTCTGGGGCAAAGATTGTTGATGTGAATTTTGGGTGTCCGGCGCGCGTTGTTTGCGGTAAAGCGTGCGGGTCAGCACTGATGGGAGACGTAAAACTAGCCACACGCATCTTAGAAGCGGTAAAAGCTGCGACAACAATACCAGTCACAGTGAAGATGCGAACGGGTTGGGACGATGAACATAAAACAGTGCTTGAACTTGCGAAAGCGGCAGAAGAAATTGGATTTTCTGCCGTTACCGTTCACGGAAGAACGAGGCGGGCTCGCTTTACGGGCCCAGTGGACTACGAGACGATTGGGAAGGTAGCGCAAGAACTCAAAATTCCTGTTATCGCTAACGGCGACATTGATTCGGGAGAAAAAGCCCTTAGCGTTATGAAAGAGACGGGTGCTGCAGGCGTTATGGTAGGACGTGCTAGCCTTGGAGCGCCGTGGATTTTTCGTGAGATTTCTGATGCGATCGCTGGGAAAGCACCGCAGGAAGTCACGCGTGAAGAAAAGCGCCATGTGATTCTTACGCATTGGAAAGAACACTGCGCTATGTTTGGTTGTTCAAGGCACGCTGTGCGGATGTTTCGTAAGCACGCCTTGTGGTATCTCTCGGCCTTTGCTGGCGGGAGAGCTGTAGCACAAACGATTTTTGGTCTCGATGACGCAGAAAGTGTCACTCGAGTGTTAGAAGAATTTTTGACGAAAGACTCGCTATGGATAGCCTAGAAAAATCCAAAGAAGTCCCAGAGATAAAAGACGAACTCGCTGAACTCATTATTTCGCGTGTTGAGGGCTATATCCGCGATTTGGATGGCGTTAAAGGTTTGCCAATTCACAGTATGATTGTCTCGGCTGTGGAGCGACCGCTCTTTCGTTGGGCCATGGAAAAAACGGATGGTAATCAGAAAATGGCCGCAAAGGTTTTGGGAATTAATCGAAATACACTTCACAAAAAACTCTGTGAGCAGGGTTTTTGGGAAGACTCTGATAGGAGGGGTTTTTAATGCGTAAACAAGCACTCATTAGCGTTTCCGATAAGGCAGGTGTTGCCGATTTCGCTCGCGAACTTGTTAACTTGGGCTACCACATTCTTTCGACTGGGGGCACTGCAAAGCTTCTAGCCAAAGAAGGCATCGCTTGCCAGGAAGTGGCCGACTACACGGGATTTCCGGAAATGCTCGACGGTCGTGTGAAAACACTCGACCCGCATATTCATGCAGGCATCTTGGCGCGTCGCCCTGTGCCAGAACACATGAAAGCGCTTGAAGAGCACAAAATTGATCCGATCGATATCGTTTGCGTGAATCTGTATCCGTTTGAGCAAACGATTGCTCGCCCCGATTGCACATTTGAGCTTGCTATCGAAAATATCGACATTGGCGGCCCGACGATGATTCGTGCGGCAGCAAAAAATCATGAATCCGTTGCTGTCGTCGTTGACCCCAAGGACTACAAGCGCGTTATCGATGAAATTAAAGCCAACGGCGAAGTCAGTGCCGCTACGCGTTTGGATTTAGCCAAGAAGGTCTTTTCTCACACCGCGCGTTATGACGCCGCGATTTCGAATTTCTTAACAAGCCTTGATGAAGAGAAAAAGCCCACGAAGAAATTCCCCGATGTCTTTACCCGTCAGTGGGTCAAGGTTCAGGATATGCGCTATGGAGAAAATCCCCATCAGAAGGCAGCCTTCTATAAAGAACACAATGTTGCGCCAGGCCTTTTAGCCGGTTACACACAGCTTCAAGGTAAAGAGCTCTCCTACAACAACATCTCCGATAGCGACGCGGCCTGGGAAGCAGCACGAAGCTTCACGGCTCCTGCCTGCATCATCATGAAGCACGCTAATCCTTGCGGAGCGGCGGTGGCGATGTCTGTGTACGAGGCCTATAAGAAAGCCTTCTCGTGCGATCCGAAGAGCGCCTTCGGTGGCATCATCGCCTTTAACCGCGAGGTCGATGATAAGACCGCTTCAGAAATCGGTCATCAGTTCGCTGAGGTTGTAATCGCTCCCTCGTACACAAAAGAAGCGCTTGCCGTTTTCGAGCAAAAGAAGAACCTTCGCATTCTTGTTGTTGCCAATGGTGCCACACATAACGACTACGAATTCAAACGCGTGGGCGGAGGCCTTCTTGTTCAGACGCCTGATATCCAACTTTGCTCAGAAGAGGCGCTTCGCGTCGTTACAAAGAAGCAGCCAACCTCTGAGCAAATCGCCGACATGATGTTTGCTTGGAATATCGCTCGCTTCGTGAAATCCAACACGATTGTTTATGCCAGAAGCGGCATGACGCTTGGCGTTGGCGCAGGACAGATGAGCCGCGTGGATTCTGCGAAGATTGCCGCGATGAAAGCAGAAGAATTTGGTCATTCGTTAAAGGGTTGTGCGGTCGCTAGTGATGCGTTCTTCCCATTCAGAGACGGTCTTGATGTTGTGGTCGATCACGGTGCGACAGCTGTGATTCAACCTGGTGGCTCGATTCGCGATCCTGAGGTCATCGCCGCCGCAGACGAACGCGGCATCGTGATGGTCTTTACTGGGGAACGTCACTTCAGACACTAGAAACGAAAACTTAAAGGGATTTTTATGCGAGAACTTCATCGCGTAAGCCGCAGAGGCCTTATTGCAGGAACAGTTGCTTTAGGAGCTCTCTCGGTTGCGCCAAGGGCGTTTTCTCAGTTGCAGATTCGGATTATGGGTGTTGGGGCCAATTGTTTACCGATTGGCCTGCAGCCGATGAATGGGTCGACCGAAACCGGGATTGATATTTTCTCGGTCGTTGGCACTGACCTAGAAAGAACGGGGGCATTTCGTCTGATTCATTCTTCTCAAGAGGCAACTCTTGAAGAGGCTCTTCGCCCGAATCTACACGTCTGGCAAGAGCTCGGTGCCAATGTGATGGCAACGGGCTCGATTGTGCAAACGGTCGATGGGCGCTTTGATGTGCGCTACAGGCTTTTTGATTGCGCTAAAGAGTCCGAAGCGTTAGACGAGGCAACATTCGTTGTTACGAGTTCGCAGTTGCGGCTTTGCGCGCATCGCATCGCAGACCGTATCTACGATAAGTTAACAGGAAACGGCGCGATGTTTGCCTCGCGCTTGGCTTATGTTGTGCAGTATGGCGCCAATCACTACGAATTGATTGTTGCAGATAGTGATGGCGCCAATCCCAAAGCGGCCCTAAAGAGCACGGAAGCGATTATTTCTCCTGCGTGGTCGCCTGACGGTAAGCAACTCGCTTATGTTTCTTTTGAAGAAAATAAGCCCGTCGTTTACGTGCATACGGTAGCCACTGGTCAAAGAAGACTCGTTGCCAATTTCCGTGGCAATAACTCTGCTCCTGCTTTTAGCCCTGATGGGAAAACAATTGCTGTGGCGCTTTCGCGCGATGGGTTTACGCAAATCTATTTGATTAATTCCGATGGGACAAACGTCAGGCGTCTAACGCGCTCTTTTGCCATTGACACGGAACCCGTGTTTTCTCCTGATGGGAAAGCGATTTACTTTACAAGCGATCGCGGGGGAACGCCTCAGGTGTATCGGCAAAACCTCGAGACTGGGGAAGCCAATCGCATGACCTTTAACGCAGACTATGCGGTGAGCCCCGCGCTCGATCCAACGGGAACGCAATTGGCCTATGTGACGCGAATCGACAGTCGGTATCGTGTTGCGTGCATGAATCTCGCGACAGGCGAGGAACTCATTCTTTCCAAAACCGATTTGGATGAAAGCCCGTGCTTTTCTCCCAACGGCCGCATGATTGTGTACGCCAGTGAAGAAAATCGCCGTGGCGTATTGGCCACCGTGAGTGTCGACGGGACAACAAGCACGCGCCTGATGGGGCCGACGGGAGATATTCGTGAACCCACCTGGAGCCCTTTGATTGAGGAATAGGCTTTCCGAAGAATTAATTTGTAACAACGACCTATCCTCTAGGTCTGTAAGATTCGGATGCAATCTTTTTATGTTGTGGAGATGGAAGTGAAAAAAATCTCTTACTTAGCTGCGGCCGTTGCCGCAACGATGCTTTTGGCTGGCTGCTCGAGCGTGAGCTTAGACGAGTCGGCTAAAGAAGGAACAACACAGACGGCTTCTGGCCGCACGGGGGCTTTATCGATTAGCCCAGAGGCTCTTGCCAAAGATAAGAGCGTTTATTTTGCATTCGATAGCTACACAGTCGAATCGCGCTACTACAGCACAATCGATCGCCAGACGCGAGCCATGATGGCAAATCCTGCTTTAAATGCTCGTATCGAAGGCAATACCGATAGCCGCGGAAGCCGTGAGTACAACTTGGCTCTCGGTCAAAAGCGTAGCGAAGCCGTTAAGAACTTAATGCAAATCCGTGGTATTTCCGCCAAGCGCTTAGAGGCTGTGAGCTTTGGTCGCGAACGTCCGATCGCTCACGGTGAAAACGAAGAAGCGTGGGCGAAGAACCGCCGCGCGGATATTGTGATTACGAAATAAGTGCACATTGACTTTTGGGGACATGACCGATGATGGGGTTTAAGCGGGCCGCTTTGGCTCTTATGGTTGGTTCGACTTTGTTGGTCGCTAGTGGTGTGACTTCAGCGTTTTCTGACGATGAGGCGCGTCGCGCCATTTTGGATTTGCGCGAAAAGTTAAATGCCACTCAGAACGCGCAGCTTGAACTCACGGGGCAAATCGAACAGCTTCGTAGCCAAAATGCCGAACTCACCGGCAAAGTCGAAAAGCTCACGCACCAGATTAGCCTTTCGCAGCGTTCGGCCCGTGACCTCTTCACAAGCCTCGATAAGCGGCTAGCGGCAATGGAGTCGCACGTGGAAAAAGGCGAGAACGGTGAAACCTTCACTGTGGTTCCTGAGGAAAAACGGCGCTATGACTTGGCGCTTGAACTCTTTGCCGAAGGCTCCTACGAGGATAGCCAAAAGCTTTTGGAGTCTCTGGCGACCGACTTTCCGAAGTCTGGTTACATCGCCAACACCCTTTACTGGTTAGGATGCGCCTACTACGTTCAAAACAAGTTAACGCTTGCGTCGGCAACGCAAAAGAAACTTGTCAAACGTTGTCCGAACAGTTCTCGTGTACCCGAGGCGATGCTCTCCTGGGCCGCAGCTGAAGAGCGCTTAGGACACGCCGATGAAGCACGCCGTATCTTAGGTAACGTTGTCAAGAAGTACGCTGGAACCGAAAGCGCCAAGACGGCTAAGCAACGCTTAAATGCTTTGGGGCCCGCGCCAAAGCCCGCTCCAAAAAAGAAAGTCTCAGCGACAAAGAAGTAAGCCGTGAGCGCAAGTAACGACGACTACCCTCAGAGCCTTGCTGAAGGCTCTTCGGATTCAACGCCCGACGTTGTCGATGGCGTTGCAGTCGCCCGTCTTTACGGGGAACCCCTTTTTAAGGTTCCAGATGGCTTATATATTCCGCCTGATGCTCTTGAGGTGTTTCTCGAAAGCTTTGAAGGGCCTTTGGATCTCTTGCTCTATCTCATTCGTAAGCAAAAGTTCGATGTGATGAATGTTCCGATGGCGCTTGTGACCGAGCAGTACATGGGCTATGTGGAACTGATTCGCAAATCAAATTTAGAGCTTGCCGCTGAATACCTTGTGATGGCAGCGTGCTTAATGCAGATTAAGAGCCGCCTCTTGTTGCCTGTCACACGAATCGATGAAGGCGAAGAGGTCGAAGACCCGCAAGCAGAATTAGCCCGCCGCTTGCTTGAATACGAAAAGATGAAACTTGCCGCTCGCGAAATCGATGCGATTCCAAGAAACGGTAGAGATTTCTGGAAGGCCTTTGTTCTTATCGAGCAAACACAAAATAAGGTGCTTCCGAATGTGAGTGCCGAAGACCTTGCTCGAGTCTGGGCTGAGGTGCTTGCTAATGCCCAATTGCGAGGAAACCACAGCATCTCTCGGCAAGAACTTTCTGTGCGGGAATTCATGACAAAGATCTTAAGGCGATTAACGGAAAGCACTTTCGTTGAATTCCAAGATCTCTTTGAAAAGGGCTGTGGTGTCGAGTATGCCATCGTCAATTATTTAGCGATTCTTGAATTGGCTAAGGATGGTTTAATTGCTCTCACGCAAGCGGTGCCCTTTGCTCCGCTTTATGTGGCGCGCGTTGCGCCAAAGGGGCAATGATGAGCTGTAAATATTGCGCTATGTATGTTAGCCGCGCCCTTAAGGGCGTCGAAAATTTCGAAAAGGCGTGCGAACTGCTTCACTTTGATCCGAAGAAAAAAGAAGACGAAGAAGCCATCGTCAAAGCCTTTGCTGCAATCGGGCAATTTGGCACGATTCGCTTGGCTCGCGCTTTCCCGTGGGTCACTAATGAAGAAGACTTTCACATGGTCACTCTCGTTGGATTGCACTTTTATTGGATGCTTCTTGATGCGTGGGAAGAAATCCGAGAAAAAGAGGCCGCGCAAAAAGGAAAGGCCACCGTTTTATGACGTCGACACTTTTTCGGCGCCTTGTCCTCTTACTTCTTGGCATGTTTTTGATGGCGCTTGGCATTGCCGCTCTCGTTAGCGCCCGTGTTGGCACAACGCCCGTTTCTGCTCTGCCTCTAGTCTCAGGAGAAATCTTTGGCGTCTCTCTCGGGGTTGCCACGTTTTTTGTGAACGTTGTCTTCGTTGGGTGTCAGATTCTCGTGCTGCGTCGTCGTTTTCGAGCGATAAGCCTTGTGCAAATCCCGCTTGTGTTTCTCTTTGGTCTTTTCATCGATTTCAACATGCACTGGGTGGGGATTTTCTTTGGCGATAGTTACCCAATTAATCTAACTTTGAGCGTTTTTTCTAATATCTTTTTGGCGCTGGGCCTGATTGCACTCTTAGCGGCAGATATTTCTATGATGCCCGCTGACGGCTTTGTGCTTGCGCTCGCGCTGACATTTAAAGGCAACTTTGGAACGCTCAAAATTGCCTTTGATGTGACAACGGTGATTTTCTCGGCGCTTCTCGGTTTCCTTGTCCTCGGGGCACCCGTTGGAATCCGTGAGGGAACGCTAATCTCTGCCTTTTTAGTGGGCTATCTCGTTAAGAAACTGAGTCCTGCGATTCGCCCACATTTGTGCCGATTTTTAAAGCAAACTTAAGCGAGATTTTGAATCTGCTCGCGCATCTGTTCAATCGCTAACTTAAGCGTTAGTGACGTATCGGTCATTTCGATAGCGGCGGCTTTCGAGCCCAAGGTATTGGCCTCGCGATTGAGTTCTTGCATCAGAAAATCAAGCTTACGACCCACGGATCCCCCAGTAGCCAAAATATGACGCACTTCCTTGGTGTGCGTTAAGAGGCGATTCATCTCTTCGTCGACATCCATCTTCAAGGCATAAAGCGTGAGTTCCGTTTGAATGCGCTCGCCAATGTCTTCGCGCGTCAGTTCTGAGGCTTTCGCTAAAGGTGCTTCAAGCGCTTCCGTTAAGCGCTCAGTCATCTTTTCTTTAATCGCGTCAAGAATTAAAGGCAGTTGCGGCTTTAATTTTTCTACTGTCGCATCAATCGTATCGCAATACGTTTCTAGCACGGCTTTTAGCGCTTTCCCTTCTCGGGCGCGATTGCTTTCAAAGGCAACGAGAGCCTTATTGAGAATGGCTATAACATCGGTGCTGAGTTTTTCTTCATCAATGGCCGTCGATGTAAGAACCCCAGGGTAAAGGAGCACTTCTTGAACTGAAAGGGGCTTTGCTGCTGGTAGCGAGGCAAGAACCTCTTTTTCAAGCGCTTTGAGTTTCGCAAGAGACGCTTCGTTTAATTTGGCACCCATAACAGCGTCGTCGGCTTTGAGCGTGACACGACACTCAACTTTGCCGCGGGTCACACGATTACGCAGAGTTTCTCTTATTGCAGGTTCTGTGCTTCGCAGTTCGTCTGGAACTCGAACGACGAGATCTAAAAAACGCGAATTGACGCTTCGGACTTCGACGCTAACTAACCCTAGAGCGGTTTGGCCTTGCGCGTTAGCGTATCCGGTCATAGAAAAGATGTCGGGCATGATAAAAATTCCTTTTTTTTGTTTTCTTGTGCCACGACCGTGCTAATCGTTATTGACGGTTGTAGGCAAA
>CAVEMY010000009.1:8450-37726 GCA_963617005.1 Parabacteroides distasonis
CACCGGTTTTGCTCGAACAATATCGTTCTCCAAACGAGGTTTACGAAAGAAAAGTGCTAATGTAAAAGAACAACGATACGTTTGAGGTCTTCATGAAATTCGTATTTGCTTCCGATTCCTTTAAAGGGACCTTGAGTTCTTCAGCGATTCACCGAATACTGACGGAAGTCGCAAAGGAATATTTTCCGAATGCGGACTGCGTTTCTGTCTCTCTCGGCGATGGGGGCGAAGGCACTGTCGAGGCTCTCAGTAGGCAACTGTCGGGCAGATGGCATGTGGTTCAGGTAAAAAATCCGTTAGGAGACCCCGTCAATGCCCGATTCTTTATGCTAGATGACCAAACCGCCGTTATGGAAATGGCGGAAGCTTCAGGCTTCTCCTTAATCGATCATTCTCCCGATTTACTGATGCAGGCTAATACCTATGGAACTGGTGAATTGATTGGAGCTGCTCTTACGCAAGGGGCTCGGAAACTCATCATCGGAATCGGCGGAAGTGCGACGAATGACGGAGGTCTTGGGGCGCTGTGTGCCTTGGGGTATCGGTTTTATGATCAAAACGAAAAATTACTGAAGGGCTTCGCAAGCGATTTGTCCCGAGTTAAACGAATCGATATGCGTCATGTCGATCCCCGGCTTAAGTCCGTTTCCATTGCTGTGATGAGCGATGTGGATAGTCCTCTCATAGGGCCCAATGGGGCAACATATACCTATGGACCGCAGAAAGGGGCGGATAAGAGAACTCTTGAGACCCTAGAAAGCGGGATGCGTCATTTTTTGGAGGTCTCACGGCAGCAGCTTGAGAAGGCGGAGGATTTTAAGGGGGCAGGGGCAGCAGGAGGGTTAGGCTATGCTTTGAAGGTCTTTCTCGGCGCCCAACTGAATTCTGGTATCGAAACCGTTTTGTCGCTTGTCGATTTTGACCGCAAAATCGAAGGAGCTCGGGTTGTGATTACGGGAGAAGGTCGATTGGATTGGCAGTCGGCACACGGAAAAGTTATCTCGGGTGTTCTAAAGCATGCAAACGAGAAAAGCATCCCTGTTGTTGCCATTGTCGGCCAAAAAGGGCCGAGAGCGGATGAAATGGTTCGATTGGGACTAAAAAGCGTGATTGAGATTACCGAATTCGCTCCGGATTTGAAAAGCGCGATGACTGATGCTGAGAAGTACTATCGGCTCGCAGCCCGTCATCAGTTCAAGCTCTTGAAAGAACAACGAGAGGTTTAAACAATCTCTGCGCGCCTTGGCTACGGCTTTGTGATTCAATGAATTCCAATCCAAGGCATCAAATCGAGTGTTAGATGGATAAATTTCTCTTCACTTAGAACAAGATGTTAGAACGTCGCATCAGGGTAAAGCTCAGAGAGAACACGCCTCAGAATGCTATCGAGCATAATCGGCAGATACTGGATTTCGCTTTTTTGTTTATCAAGCGCTTTCACAAGCATCGTGCGCCAGAATTCAGGGCACTCGCCTTCTTTCCAATCGCCTCGGCCGCGACCGAAGTGTGCGACAGCCAAATAAAGTAAAAGCGCTTCAAGTGCAAAGTTACGAATCGCCGTATCGGACCACGCAACAACGGTTCCTTCTTTCGCATCGCGTCTTGTGTTGTAGGCAATGGCTAGTCCCACGCCACCTAAGGCACCTAGGACGCTACCAATAAGCGTTCCAAGCCCAAGAGAAAGGCCGCCAGTGGAAAGGTCAGCGGCTAGTCCCCCGACAGCGCCAGAGCCAACAGCGCCTGCAATCGCCGCTTTCGCGGGCTTCACCGAACTTGTGATATCCCAGTCGCTTTGAAGTCTCTCGAAGAGCTCTTTTTTCACACCCTTACCACGTAAGCGATTGGCAGCGATTAACTTATCGGTTAGGTCGCAAAATGCGTCCGTAGCTCTCGCGCAAAGCGCGGTTTGCGCAGCTTTCAGTGGGTCTTCCGTTTCGCCCTTATCTTTTAATAATTTAAGGCGCTTACCCAAGGTGCGAAGCTGATAGGCAAACGTAATATCGTTTGTCGCTTCTTTGTCGTTAATAATGCATTCGAGTGTGTGCATTAGCGCCTGAAGGCTTGCAGAATAGGCCGCACGTCTTTGCCGCGACCAGGTTTCTCGTAGCGACTCGAAGGCGCTCTTTGCTTCTTCATTAAGAGCTGCGCCAATGGCATCAAAAAGTGTGAATTCCTGAACCCAGCAACGTGCAAACGCATCCATCGGAAGAACTTTTTTCACGATGGACCACTCGCGCATCGCTTCATTCCAGCGAGCAACATCAAGCGCTTCTTCTTGCGCTGGTCTCGGTTTTCCCATTTGGTTAAGCAACACGATGACAGGCTTTCCGATCCAAGTGAGAATGTGCATCTCGGCTTTCACGTAGGCGGCTTCATCGGGTAGTTCAGCGGCATTGACAAGATAAAGCACAACGTTAGAGGTTTCTTTCACGTGCTTTAGGGCCTTTTGATTGAGCCACTGCGCTTTATTGGAGAACCGATCCCAAACTTCGGAGAGGAACCATCCAACGGGGTTCTTGCGGCCTTCAAGGCGCTTAGCGAGAGCCACAGAATTGCCAAACCCTGGGGTGTCCCAAAGAACAAGTTCACAGCCTTCGGCGTTTCTTGCGAGAACAAATTCATCGGTGGTTTCTGTAACGTGTGCACGATCGGCGACTTCGCCTACGTCGCGACCCAAAAGTGTACGGGCAAGCGTCGTTTTGCCAATATTTGTATGGCTGACGAGGCTAAGATGAATACGAAGGATATCGTTTGGCATCACTCGTGTCCCGTTACGGCTTTAGGCGCATTTGGTGCGTAAGATGTTGCCCATTCTCGCATACTTCTGACGAGCTCTAGAGGATTTTCTTCCAAGAAAAAGAGCGTAATCCCGTGTTGCGTTGCAAAGTGAGTCCACGTCTCTTTTCTTTCGGCTAAACGCTCGGGATAGACTTTGGAGCGTAAAGAAAAACGCCTCATATCCAAAAGGGCGGCATAAAGAAGGTCTTCGCGATTTTCCATCGCGTTATGCGCTTCTTTAAAAAGGAGTCCGGCGAGTTCTTCTTCCGCTGTCACGGTCGCATCTAAGACAAGAAGGACGACAGTTCGTACGGGACCAACTTCGATTTTGGGTAATTCATAGGGAGGCGCATCCATATCGATTCTGTGAATGCGAAGTTCGGTATTGCCCCAAAGGGAAGAAAGTTCAGAAAGACTTGCGTGTGTAGCGTCAGCCCCTTTAAGTCCCGTGACAAAGTGAAGGGCCCCAAGAGAAATCGATTCTTTCCCATAGCGCAACACATCGGCAAAGTAAGGCTCGTTAGCGTCGAGTTTGATGTGATGCTTACTGTAGCGAACGCCTGCTAGCGCAGTAAGTAGCAACACAAAGCGCGGGAAGATGACGAGCACGACCAAAAGAACCATCATCCGCAGTAGCCAAGGCGCGGCTGAAACCGACTCCTGTAGATAAGGGAGTCTGTCGGCACGAATCGATTCAAGAACGGATAAATCCGGTAGCGCTGTAATCGGACCGATTGCAGGTACTAGCCCATAGGTCCAATCGATAAAGTTTTTGACGGCAGCGACGTTTTCTGCAAACCAAGTGCTTTCCCAGCCAACGACAAAGGCCGTGGAAAATCCCCTTAGAGCGAGGCTAGCAATCAGACCCAAAGCAAAGGCAATGGCCGCTAGGTGTAAAAGTGCCGTTGTTTCTTTTTTATAAATGGGAGCTGTGAGTTTGGCTAAGCTTTCCTGGAAAACGGCTTCTGTTTTAAGGCGCCCTGAAAAGAAGGGTAGGCGAGCCAAGCGAATTCCAGTAAGCATCTGGCGAATCGGAAAAAGGGGCTTTCTCAGTATTCCGATAGCGCCTAAAAAGAGCACTAGGTAAATCAAAAGATTCCACGCGATCACACCCCAAAACGGAAACGATAAGAGGTTAATGAAGGCGGCTGTTGATGTGAGCTTATCGGTAAGAGCCCCTGCGGCAAAAGAGACAAGGAATGCGAGTGAGGCTAAAAGGCTAAAGGAGAGCCCTTTTTCCTTTGTGAGGGTGTCGATATTCGTGAGTCCTGCGGCCTCAAAAATTGCCGTCGAGCGCTCTTTTAAGAAAGTTTCGGGACGAGCTGATTCCCCTAGGCGTCGAGCGATGGTTTGGCTAACAGCCGCACTCTTGGTTTTATCCCAAGCGCTCGAGGCCTCGAGCGCTTTGGCGTAGAGGATGCGTCGGGCGGCTTCTAACGTAACAGTTAAGGTCGTATCGCTCATAGATGGGGTTAATCGGACAAAACACAGTTACTCGCCATTGTATCGCCCAAATCGAGTTTGCCACGCCAAAAACTATTGCCAAATGTATCGTGCCCGTGGCATAGTATTTAGATTCGCTTTTCGTTATTTGGAAGGAGTTTTTTAGCCCTCATGGCCAAAGTTCTTACTTTTGCTCATTCGCCCTTTGAGCTGCACGCCCCGTACGACCCTGCGGGAGATCAATCAGAGGCAATCGAAAAATTGGCCGAAGGCGTTGACGCAGGACTTGCTAAGCAAACCCTGCTTGGTGTTACGGGTTCTGGTAAGACCTTTACGATGGCTAACGTCATTGCTCGGACCGGTGTCCCAGCTCTTGTGATGGCACCAAATAAGACACTTGCCGCACAGCTTTACTCAGAGATGCGGGAATTCTTTCCCAATAACGCCGTCGAGTATTTCGTGAGCTATTACGACTACTATCAACCAGAAGCCTACGTTCCGGCACGCGACCTTTTTATCGAAAAAGACGCGGCGATTAACGAACATATTGAGCAGATGCGATTGGCGGCCTCAAAAAGCATTCTCGAGCGCCGTGACACGATTGTTGTCGCAACAGTTTCCGCTATTTACGGCATCGGTAAGCCAGAAAGCTACACGGAGATGCGCCTTATTTTGCGCGAGGGCGACACCAAGGAGAGGTCGGCAATTGTTTCGCAACTTGTGAAAATGCAGTATCGACGTAACGATATGGACTTTTCCCGCGGCGTCTTTCGCGTTCGAGGCGACTTAATCGACGTTTTCCCGGCCGAACACTCAGAAGTTGCCGTTCGCATCGAGCTTTTCGATGATGAGGTCGATGGGATTTTCCTTTTCGATCCCTTAACAGGAAAAATCATTCAAAAGGTTCCCCGCTTTGTGGTCTACCCAGCAAGCCACTACGTCACGCCACGAAACATTGTTGTCCACGCCATCGACACCATCAAGGCTGAATTGGCCGAAAGAACCAAAGAGCTTGAATCGGAAGGAAAGCTTGTTGAGGCGCAGCGCTTACAGCAGCGAACTCTTTTTGACTTAGAAATGCTCGATCAAGTTGGGTTTTGTAAGGGAATCGAAAACTATTCGCGTCATTTAACGGGTTTAAACCCTGGAGAAGCGCCTCCATGCCTAATCGATTACCTACCGAGCGATGCGCTGATGTTTTTCGATGAAAGCCACGTTTTAATCGGACAGTTACGCGGCATGTATCGAGGAGACCGCTCAAGAAAAGAGACGCTTGTCAATTACGGTTTTCGACTACCGTCGGCTTTGGATAACCGGCCGCTTCGCTTTGATGAATTCGAGCGCAAGATGCGTCGGTCGATTTTCGTTTCGGCCACTCCTGCTGAGTATGAATTAACGCATAGCTCACAGGTTGTCGAGCAACTCGTGCGGCCAACGGGGTTGATTGACCCCGAATTGGAAGTGCGGCCCGCTGCCACACAGGTCGATGATGTCTTAGATGAAATTCGCGAGCGTGTGGCTCGCCACGAGCGCGTCTTAATCACGACGTTAACGAAAAAGATGGCCGAAGAACTCACCAACTTTCTTGATGAGCACAAGGTTAAGGTGCGCTATTTACATTCAGATGTCGATACCGTTGAGCGCGTGGAGATTATTCGCGACCTGCGTGCTGGTGTTTTCGATGTTCTTGTGGGCATTAACCTTTTGCGTGAAGGGTTGGATATGCCAGAGGTCACCCTTGTGGCGATTCTTGACGCGGATAAAGAAGGGTTCCTGCGATCAACGCGGTCTCTTATTCAAACGATTGGCCGAGCCGCGCGCAACGTCAATGGGAAAGCGATTCTTTACGCCGATACCATCACCGATTCTATGAAAGGCGCGATTGACGAAACCGAGCGACGCCGCACCAAGCAAACCGAATACAACAAAGCGCACGGCATTACGCCGCGCACCGTTGTGAAAGAAGTTAGAGACATCATCGATGGCGTTTATAAGCCTGGGGCCGGTAAAGACATCGCCTCGGTTTCTGTCACGGAAGTCAATCCCGATGACCCAGTGGCAGTTGCTAAAGCCATTCGCGAAACAGAAAAGAAGATGCTCGCTTGCGCCAAAGACCTCGATTTCGAGCAGGCTGCTCTCTTGCGCGACAAGCTTGAAGCGCTAAAGCGCTATGTGTTTGTGGGTAGCTAATTTCTAGCCAAGTAACTTTGCGGCAAGTTCGGGGATTTCTTCGATTTTGGCAATTGTGGCTTTTGTAGGAGTGTCGGCAACAGTCTTTCCGTAGCCCCACAAAACGGCAACAGCTCCCACGCCTGCGGCATTTGCGGCAACCATATCGCGCTCTTCGTCTCCAAAGTACAAAGCCTCATTAGCGCTAAAGCCCGCTATTTTTAAAGCCATAAGTAAGGTATCGGGATTGGGCTTCATTTTTGGGGCGCTATCCCCAGCAATTAGACAAGAGTAGGTGGGCGCCGCTGCAAAGAACTTTTCAACTAAGGGCTTGGCTAGGCGCATCGCTTTATTGGTCACAATGCCCCAAGAAAATCCCATTTGAGTAGCAGTCCTTAACGCATCAAGAATCCCAGGAAAAGGCCGCGATTGATCAGCCATGTGGCTGGCGTAATACCTGAGAAACTCTTGGCGAAGATTGGGGTATTCTGGGTCTTCTGGCGCGATTTGTAGCGCCGCCCCCACAAGTCCTCTAGCGCCCGTTCCTGCGTAAGGGCGAAGCGCTTCGTAAGGAAGGGCTTCAAGCCCTTTTTGGCGACGCAAAAAATTGGCGGCCTCACACAGGTCGGGTGCCGTATCGAGAATCGTCCCGTCTAAGTCAAAAAGTAGGAGACCGCGCTGCATCGTTTTTAGTCAGAAAGCGCCTTTTTCTTTGTGACGCGGCTTCGTGCTCCCGCGCGGGTTTTCTTAGCGCGAGTTGGCGCCTTTTGTCCCTTTTTCGGTGCTCTCTTTTTCTTAACTGGGGCTTTGCGTTCTTTCGGTTCTTCTTTTTCTTCGATGGGGCGGTAAAGAACAAGCGTTTTTCCAATAGCTTGAATGCGTGCGGCATTAAGCGCGTCGGCTAACTCAGAGTAAAACGCCGCGCGCTCTTCTCTATCGTCTCCTGCGACATGAACCTTAATTAGGCCGTGAGCGGCAAGAGCTCTGTCAACTTCTTTAATGACGGCTTCGGTTAACCCCGAGGCCCCCACAAGAACGGAAAACGTCACGTGGTGCGCCTGGGAACGCAGTTCGATCTTTTTATCGCGTGCTAAGACAAGTTCAGACATAATTTCGCTTATTAAAAAATTGTGATGCGTACATTCTAACGAAGACGATGCCTAAATCGACGAAAAAATTGCGTTCTAACCGTGCCTGGATTGAGCGGCACATCAATGACCCGTTTGTGAAAAAAAGCCGCGCTGAAGGCTTTCGGGCACGTTCGGCCTATAAATTGCTCGAATTAAATGAAAAAGAGCATCTTTTTCGGCCAGGCGTCACCGTTGTTGACCTTGGAAGCGCCCCAGGCAGCTGGACACAGGTTGCAAGAAGCCAGATGCTCGATGCCAATGGCGTTTTCTCTGGACGCCTGATTGCGATGGATATTCTTCCTATGGACCCAATAGAAGATGCCACATTTATTCAGGGAGACTTTCGTGAGCAAGAGGTAGCCGATAAACTTTCTCAAGTGCTCGCGGGCGATAAGGTCGATGTCGTCTTAAGCGATATGGCTCCGAACTTATCGGGAATTGCGGCCGCTGACGCAGCCGCAAGCTTATTACTAAACGAATTAGCCCTTGAATTTGCTCTAGAACATCTTAAAAAAGACGGTGTTTTTGTTGCCAAAGTCTTTCAGGGCTCGGGCTACTCGCAATTTATTGCAACGCTGAAATCTCACTTTATGACGGTGGCGCAACGCAAACCCGAAGCAAGTCGCGATACGAGCGCTGAAATGTATGTGGTTTCTCGGCGGTTGCGCTCGAAATAGCAACTTGTTACGCTTGCAAACAAATCCGACGTATTTTCTCAGCCAAAACTAAAGAGAAATACGCCTAAAGCGGATAGACTATGACTTTGCTCCTTTCGAAGAAAAGCGAAAGAGAGCCCGAAAAATATTTCAGAGACAAGGAGTCCCGAATTTGGATAAGAGGATGCTTCAGCGCTTAGCGGTTTGGTGTTTAATCGCTTTTGTGCTTTTTACCGTTTTCCGTCAATTTAGCGGCGATCGCCCTCCCATCGGCAATCTCGATCAGACGAGCTACACGCAGTTTATGGAAGATGCTAAAGCCGGTAAGGTTCGTCGCGTCGACGTTCAGGGTCGAAGGATTACTGTGACTCCTTCAGAAGGTCACGTCTACACAATCACGAGCCCTGGCGACTTGTGGATGGTCGAAGACCTTCGCAAAAATGGCGTTCAGGTTTACGGTCGCCCTGAAGAGGAACCATCTTTCTTAGAGCAAGTGTTTATTAGCTGGTTCCCGATGCTTCTTTTAATCGGCGTGTGGGTCTTTTTCATGCGTCAGATGCAAACAGGCGGCAAGGGTGGCGGCCCATTCTCCTTTGGTAAGAGTAAGGCCCGCATGCTAAACGAAGCGACCAATAAGGTGCGCTTTGCCGATGTTGCGGGATGCGATGAAGCCAAAGAAGACGTGCAAGAAGTTGTCGACTTCTTAAAAGATCCTTCGAAGTTCCAGCGCTTGGGCGGACACATTCCACGCGGCATTTTGCTTGTGGGTTCTCCTGGAACGGGTAAGACACTTTTAGCTAAGGCCATTGCTGGCGAAGCAGGCGTCCCGTTCTTTTCGATCTCGGGCTCAGACTTCGTTGAAATGTTCGTCGGCGTCGGTGCCTCTCGCGTCAGAGACATGTTTGAGACCGCGAAGAAAAACGCCCCCTGCATTATCTTTATCGATGAAATCGATGCTGTGGGTCGTCAACGTGGCGCAGGCTTAGGCGGTGGTAACGACGAACGCGAGCAGACGCTCAATCAGATGCTCGTTGAAATGGATGGCTTTGAAACAGGTACCAACGTGATCGTTGTCGCGGCGACCAACCGTCCTGACGTTTTGGATCCCGCCCTGATGCGTCCGGGTCGTTTTGACCGTCAGGTCGTGGTGCCACTGCCGGATATCCGTGGTCGCGAACAGATTTTGGCTGTGCACATGAAAAAGATTCCGTTGGGCGCAGACGTGCGTGCAGATTTGATTGCGCGTGGCACTCCAGGATTTTCGGGTGCAGACCTTGCGAACCTTGTTAACGAAGCGGCGCTTTTTGCCGCGCGTCGCAACGGTCGCGTCGTTGAGATGCATGACTTTGAGTTAGCCAAAGATAAGATCATGATGGGCGCTGAGCGTAAATCAATGGTCATGACTGAAGACGAACGTCGCAACACGGCCTATCACGAATCCGGTCACGCGCTTGTTGCGAAGTTAATGCCGAAATCTGACCCCGTGCATAAGGTGACGATTGTTCCAAGAGGAAGAGCCTTGGGGCTGACGATGCAACTACCTGAAACCGATCGCTATGCCTACGATAAGCAGTACTTGATGACACGCATTGCGATTCTTTTTGGCGGACGCATCGCAGAAGAAGTCTTCATGCACCAGATGACAACGGGTGCGAGCAATGACTTTGAACGCGCCACACAACTTGCACGCGACATGGTCATGCGCTATGGCATGAGTGAAAAGATGGGCGTGATGGTCTATGCGGAAAACGAAGGTGAGGTTTTCTTAGGACGTTCTGTCACAAAGACCACGCACATTTCTGAAAAGACGATGCAAGCGGTCGACACGGAAATCCGCAGAATTCTCGAAGAGCAGTACAACTTGGCGCGTAAATTGATTGAAGACAATCGCGACAAGATCGAGAAGATGGCCGCGGCTCTTTTGAAATGGGAAACGCTTGATGCCGAGCAGTTAAATGACATCATGGCAGGAAAAGATCCCCGTGAACCCAAACCCCCAGAATCAGCCGATTCCAACAAAAAGGATGCTGAAGTTAAGGAGGCGGCTAACGAGGAAAAGCCAACAGCGCAACCTGAGGAAAAGCCTCAGGCCGAGAGCACAGAGGCGGCTACTCCCTCTGAAGAGCCTCCCGTTAAGAAGCCACGCCGTAAAGCGGTGAAAAAAGACGACACACCGCAAGAGGGCGAGTAAGGATTCTTAAAAAAAGCTGTTTTAATCGAGGGCGTCTTTCAGTGGGCGCCTTCGTCTTTTTGAGAATGTATGAAGAAAAATCCAACAATTTGGCAATGCAAAGATAGAGCTATTGACTTAACGCACCCCAAGGTGATGGGGATTGTTAACGTTACGCCCGACTCGTTTTCCGATGGCGGAGATCACGCTACGTACGAGGCCGCTCTTGCTTTTGCTCGGCAACTCGCGAAAGATGGCGCCGATATTCTAGATATCGGAGGTGAATCGACAAGACCAGGTTACGCTCCCGTTTCTTTTGAAAAAGAAGCGCGCCGCGTCTTACCCGTTGTAGAAACGCTCGTTAAAGAGGGATACACCGTTTCTGTGGATACCTATAAGCCCGAAATGATGAAAGAGGCCATTACCATTGGCGCTCACATCATTAACGATGTGCGTGGGTTTACTGAAAATGGCGCCGTTACGGCTGTTTCACAAAGCGACGTGGGTCTTGTTGTGATGCATTTTGAGGCTGTAAGAGAAGGGAGGCTCTTTCAAGATATTACGGATTTCTTACGAGGTAAAAGCGAAGAACTTATTAGGGTTGGAGTGAAACGCGAACAAATCTCTTGGGATCCAGGCTTTGGTTTTGGTAAGACGATGCAAGAAAACATCGATTTACTCAATCATTTTGAAGAGTTCGATAGCGAGGGTTTTCCGATTCTCATTGGCGTTTCTCGTAAACGCATGATTGGCGCCATGACAGGTATCGCCAATCCCAAAGAGCGTGATGCAGGATCTGTGGAAGCTGCCTTGTGTGCCGTACGTAAAGGAGCGCACATTGTTCGGGTGCACGATGTGAAAGAAACCGTAGCAGCTTTAAAGGCTGCGCACCTTCGCTAAAAAAAGTTAGAACCGCCGCGTGCAAAAGACATAGGCCGCAGGAAGCGTCACGCACGCTGTGGCGGCCGCAGGCCAAAGCGTCAGAGCCACATCGCCCCAGGAGATGCCCGCAAGATAAATGCGCCTAACGGCAACAAGGCCAAAGCGCAAAGGGTCAAACCACGTTAAGACCTGCACCCAGTCGGGCATATTCTCCACGGGCGTGAAAAGCCCTCCTAAAAGCACCATCGGCACAAGAAAGACAATCACAATGAGAAGCGCCTGTTGCATGGATTTTGCAACAGATGAGATTGCAAGCCCCAAGCCGACAATCGCCGAAAGAAAGACCACTTCAACAACAATAAGTTGAAGAAGGCGACCCGCAAACGGAATCTCAAACCACCACAAGCAAGCGGCAAAAATAAGAGCGCTTTGAAAGCATCCGACAGCGCACGGTACGAGCATCTTTGAAAAAAGAATTTGACCAGGAGTTACAGGAGTCACAAGAAGCGATTCATAGGTTCCTTGTTCGCGTTCTCTTGCAATCGATAGGGCGGAAAGCACCACGGTTTGCAGCATCGCAATCATGAGGATAAGCCCTGGGAGAATGAACCACTGCGTGATGTTATTTTCGTTAAAAAGAAGTCGCATCGTAAGCGCAGGAGTCGTCCCCGTGCGCTTGGCGTTAAAGTCTGAAGCGATACTTGCGAGATATCCTGCTGCAAGTTGCGCTGTGGTGGAGTTGCGACCGTCGACAGTCACTAAAACAGGAGACTCACGTCCTTCGGCCAAACGTCGCGCGAAATCAGCGGGAATCACAACGCTAATTAGGGCATCGGTAGTCTCGGGAACATCCTTAAGTTGAGCTGTGTTCGTGAGTGTCGCCACGCGATCGAAAAGCCCTCCGCCTTCGATGGCTCGAGTTAAGGAGTAGGAGGCCTCTGAGTGCGATAGGTCGCAAAGCGCATAAGGAATTCTCTCCAAATTAAAGCTTGCGATATAGCCAAAAAGCACGATGTAAAGAAGCACAGGTACGACAAGAATCATGCGGCTTGTGCGGTCTTTCAAGACGCTAAGAAACTCTTTATGGATAAGGGCTCGAAGAGCAGGAGAAAAAAGAGTCATGGCCGTATCCTTTTAACGCACTGCTTTTTTGCGAGAATGAAAAGAATAACGGCAAAGGCCAAAAGAGCAGCAAAGTCCTTTAAAAGAAGCATGTGCATGCCGCCTGTGAGAAAGCCCACACGGAGGATTTCCATGTAGTACACCGGAGGGAAGCAGTGAGCAAGCACATCAGCCCACACAGGCGCACTTCTCAAGTCAAAGATAAAGCCCGAGAGAATGACAGCAGGCAAAAAGCCGGCGAGCACGGTAAATTGGCTAGCGAGAAATTGTGAGCGAGTTTTCCCAGAAATCACGAGCCCTAAAAGTAGGCCGATTAATAGGTAAAGCAACGATCCAGCGGCAATGACAATGAGGCTCCCTCGTATGGGGACCTCGTAAAGAAAGACCGCGGCAAGTAAACACAATCCCCATCCCATCAATCCTAAGAGAAGGTAAGGCAGTGTTTTCGATAAAAGGATGGCCCCCGGGCTCACAGGAGTCGCAAGAAGCGCTTCCATTGTTCCGCGTTCCCACTCGCGAGCAAGAACAAGCCCTGTGAGCATCATGCCTGTGAGCGTGAGGACAATGACCATAAGGCCAGGGACTAAGTACCGACGACTTTCTGCACTTTCGTTAAACCAAAGGCGCGAAATCACCGTGACGCCCGTTGCCGCACCGAATTTTTGCGTAGCAACAGAGAGTGCGCCAGTCACAGCATTTCCTACCATCACGGCGCGTGTTGCATCGATCCCGTTAATTGTGAGGGATTCTTTTAGGGCGCCATTCGTAAGAGTAAAGACAAGCAATCCTTCGACATCAAACGTTTTGAGAATCGCCTCTCCTTCGGCACGCGTTTTGACTGCATTAACTCGGAAGATGGGATTGTGCGTAAGAGAGATTGTCAAAGCCTGCGAAGCTTCTGTGTGAGCTTCATCGGCAACGGCAAGCCGCACATCACGGATATCAAAAGTGATGCCGTAACCAAAAAGTAGGATGAGCATCAAAGGCATCACAATTCCAAGAAGAAAAGCGCTCTTATCGCGAACAATCTGACGAATTTCTTTTACGGTTAACGCAACAGCGTGGCAAAAGAAAGGAGAAGTCATCGGGTAACTCCTTCTTTTTTCTTTTCGTTTGCGAGCCTCGCGTTTTCGACAATGCCAATAAACGCGTCGTTCATTGTCGGGCTTGTTCCTCGAATCTCTTGAGGGGTTCCGAGCGCGAGAGTTTTCCCTGCATCCTGAATAATGAGCCTATCGCAGTACTCGGCTTCTTCCATAAAGTGGGTTGTGACAATAATTGTCACGCCAGCTTTCGCAAGTTCTGTCATACGTCGCCAAAAACTGCGGCGCGTCGGGACATCAGCACCACTTGTGGGTTCGTCTAAAAATAAAAGAGCAGGGCGCGCGACAAGGGCCGCGGTCATCGCAAGGCGTTGCTTTACCCCGCCTGGCAGGTCTCCTGCAGCGCGGTTTTCACTGTCTTTCAGGTCAAAATCTTTTAAAAGTTCTTCAACACGCTTTTTTGCTTCGTCTTCATTTAATCCTTGAGCTCCTGCGAAGAATTCCAAATTCTCGCGACTTGTGAGGTTGCCGTAGAGAGCGAACTTTTGCGACATATACCCGAGGTTGCGACGTGAGGCCGCGCGACTCTTACGAACATCGCATCCTGCAACTTCAAGCTCTCCTTCGGTGACTTCAATAAGGCCGCAGAGCATACGAAATGTTGTCGTCTTTCCTGCGCCATTGGGCCCCAAAAGACCGAAGATTTCTCCTGGATGCACATCAAATGTTGTTTGATCGACAGCGGTGAAATTTCCAAAGCGTCGTACGATACCCTTGGCGCGAATCACAGGATCGGCAACAGACATTGCCCCTGTAAGTTCGGTTACGGCACTATGAGGGGTCGGTTCAGTGTTAGCTGCCTCCGAGGCAAGCCACCCGTCTTCAAGTGTCGGAGTTTGAGGTATCACTCTTAAATCGTGGTGCGTGGCTGCAAACGCTTCAAGCGGCACATGTTCTTTTAAAAGGATATGTACGCCTCCTGCAGCAGGGACGGCATCCAAAACGCTATCGCGTTCATCAGACAATTGGGCCTGTAAAACGCGGGGTGCAAGAGAAGGATGGAACACAAGCCCCGTGCGATTTTTGGCGCGTGCGGCAATCGCCTCTGGTGTTCCTTTGAGAGTTAAGTGTCCTTTATCGAGTAAAAACACCGCATCGCAAAGCGCCGCTTCATCGGTATAGGTTGTTGCAACAAGGGCGGTCATCTTGCCTCGCCCCACGGCTCTTTTAAGAATTGACCAAAGTTCACGCCTTGATAAGGGGTCAACACCGACGGTGGGTTCATCGAGTAGCAAAAGAGGCGGGCGATTCAGTAGCGCACACGCAAGCCCCAATTTTTGCTTCATACCGCCTGAAAGTTTTCCTGCGGGCCGTTCGGTAAAGCGCGTGAGGTCAGTCATGGCGAGAAGTTCACCAAAGCGCTCGCGACGATTTTCTTCTGAAAGAGCAAAAAGGTCTGCGTATAAAAGAAAGTTCTCCATGACTGTCAGGTCTTCGTAAAGACCAAATTTCTGGGGCATGTAGCCAACAAGAGAAGAAGCTTTTTCGCTTGATGTTTCTTGGTAGATGTCATGCCCAAAAATTTCAACAGAGCCTTCTTGGGGTTGCAAAATGCCAGCAGCAATCCGCATCAGAGTGGTTTTTCCTGCGCCGTCGGGGCCGACAAGAGCTGCAAGTGTTCCCTCAGGGATGCGAAGAGTCACATCCTCGAGAAGCGCTTTCGTGACGCCTTTTTCGCATCGCGTAACGCTAGCGAGGTGCAGTGCATCAGGGGTTCCCATTTCCGGCCTCAAGTGTCACAGTGACAGGCATCCCAAGGCGTAGGACGGAGTCTTTGTCGTCTACGGTAAGCCGCACCTCGTACACAAGAGACGTGCGTACCGCTTCGGTTTGCACGGATTTTGGCGTAAATTCAGCAACAGTTGACACAAAGCCAACAGTCGCAGCAATGCTCTTTTTAGGAGCACTGTCGGTTTTCACGAAAGCCTTCATCCCGGGCGTGATTTTCCCGAGATTGACTTCATCGACCCAGGCACGAATCCACATCGGATTCATGAGCGCACCTTCAATAACAGGGATAGAAGCCGAGACCATGTCGCCAGGCTCTTTAAGGCGCGCTCTGACGACAAAATCAGTTGGGGAAACGAGTACGCATTCACTTAAGGCACGCTTAGCGTCAGAAACTTGCGCTTGGCGAGCCTTGAGTTCGGCACGAGCGACTTCGATTTCTTCAGCGCGAGCCCCGGCTTCGAGCCTAGCGAGTTCTTTTTTAGCCGCTTGAGCGCTTGCTCTATCAACTGCGGCTTGTGAACAAGCTTGATCAATTTTTAATGGGCTTGACGCGTTACCGAGCTTTTTCTCGCGGCGGCAGGTTCTCTCAGAAAGAGCTTGTGCGGCTTGAGCGGCAGCAAAACGCGCCTTCGCTGCAGCAATGTCTTCGGAGCGTGCCCCAGCTAAAAGTAGCTCGAGATTTTTCTGCGCAACGTTTTCTGCAGCCTCCGCTTCTTGAAGAAGAATCCTGTACCGCTCATCATCGATTGCTCCGAGCCGTTCGCCTTTTTTGACTGTAGCGCCTTCAGTTGCCGTAAGCTCAGTAAGGCGACCGGATTCCTCAAAGGCAAGGCGCACTGTACGTGTATCGACTGTCCCATAAAGACGCAGTTCGGAATCCGACGCAGTAAACCTCTGAGAGACAAGAGTCGCGCCGATAGCAATAACAGCAAGAGCGGCCAGAGCGATGGCAATGGAGCGGGTTTTCATAGGAACCTTTACGAAACTTTTTCTTCATTATAGATGGCAGGACCTTTTATGTTTGAAAAAAAAGGAGAAATGAAGCGGGAAACTCTGGGTCAACTCTCGTAAAATAACTAATTCTTTCCGATTGTCCTAGGAGATAAAAATGATTTCTCGTCATGATTTGCGTCAGGCCTCTGAGCTTCGACCCATTACGATTGTGCGGCACTTTACCTGTCATGCTGAAGGTAGCGTTCTCATTAGCGTCGGAAACACAAAAGTGATTTGCACGGCAAGCGTCGTCGACGGGACACCGAAGTTTGTGGATTCAGACGTTGAAGGTTGGGTCACAGCCGAATATGGGCTTTTACCTCGCGCCACAGCAACGCGTTGCGAAAGAGAGGCGGCTAAGGGTAAGCAAAGCGGACGCACCCAAGAGATCCAACGATTAATTGGCAGAAGCCTACGCGCCATTGTCGATCGCACAAAGATTGCGGGCTTTACCATCAAGATCGATTGCGACGTCATTCAGGCCGATGGCGGCACGCGTTGCGCTTCCATCACAGGCGCTTATGTGGCGCTAGTCGATGCCGTCAATTGGATGATTAAAGAAGGAAAAATCGCCGAGAGTCCTCTTTTGGATTCCGTTTCAGCCATTAGCGTGGGTATGAGTGAAGGCGCTGCTGTTCTAGACCTCGATTACATCGAAGATAGTTCAAGCGACACGGATATGAATGTGGTGATGACAGGACGCGGGAACTACGTAGAAATTCAGGGAACGGCAGAAGGTGAGGCCTTTAGCCAAGAGCAATTAATGACGATGCTAACCCTAGCGCGCCTAGGATGTGAAAAAATACGGTCGATTCAGGAAACGAGTCTTCAGGGGTAAAACGCATGCAGAAAAAACTAGTCCTCGCTTCTAACAACGCTGGAAAACTTCGTGAATTTAACGCAATGTTTTCCGAGCGCGATATTCGTGTCGTTGGTCAAGGTAGCCTTGGCGTATCGGCCTGCGATGAGCCGTATCACACATTTTTAGAAAATGCCTTAGCCAAGGCGCGTCACGCTGCAAAAATAAGCGGCCTTCCCGCCTTAGCGGATGACTCAGGCATTACTGCCGAAGCTTTAAATGGTGAGCCTGGTGTTTTCTCAGCCCGTTACGCTGGTGCCGATTGTGATGACGCGGCCAATAACGCCAAACTCGTTGCCGCTTTGAAGGATAAAAAAGATAAGAGAGCGCACTACACCTGTGTGTTGGTCGCATTGCGCTATGCAGATGACCCCGAGCCCATTGTTGTTGTGGCTCACTGGGACGGGGAAGTGATCTCAGAACCACGAGGCACAGGCGGCTTTGGTTACGACCCGTACTTTTATCTTCCAGAATTAAAAAAGACTGCAGCAGAACTTACCGCTGAAGAGAAAAATGCCGTAAGCCATCGCGGTAAAGCCTTACGTGCGATGCTCGAGGCAATCGCTGAGCGCTGGCAATGGTAGAAGCGCCCATTGCGCTTTACGTGCACTGGCCTTGGTGCGTTAGAAAGTGCCCGTATTGCGACTTTAATTCGCGGGTAGGTAACTACAAGCGCGAAGAGTCTCGTTATATCGAAACGCTTCTTGTTGACTTAAAGGCAATCGCCTCTCAGATTCATCGCCCCATTTCAAGTATTTACTTTGGTGGCGGAACGCCAAGCTTAATGAGCGAAGAGGGATTATCTAACTTACTCGAAGGAATTTACGAGCGCTTCACAGTAATCGAAGGCGCTGAAGTGAGCCTCGAAGCCAATCCTGGGACCGTTACAAAAGAAAAACTCCAATCGTTTTTCAAAAGTGGCGTGACGCGGCTTTCGATTGGTGCGCAAAGTTTTAACGATGAAATGCTTCGCGCTTTGGGGCGCATCCATACTTCAAGTGAAGCAAAAGACGCGATAAAGGCCGCAAGCGAGATTTTTGATGAAGTGAACATCGATTTGATGTACGCACTACCCGGCCAAACGCAAGAGATGTTTGAAGCCGACTTAAAGGAAGCGCTTTCCTTTGCTACGACGCATCTTTCGATATACGAATTAACCATTGAAGAGGGTTCCGTCTTCTTTAAAAAGCCTCCGCGAGGGTTACCGAATTCCGACCGTGCCTTTGAGATGGCAGAGCGTGCCTTTGCGCTTACCGAGAAGGCCGGACTCAATCACTACGAAGTTTCTGGCTACGCCAAAACTGGGCACGAATGTCGACATAACTTAACGTACTGGACCTATGGCGACTATCTTGGAATTGGCGCAGGAGCTCACGCGAAAGTGACTCTGAATGGGAAAATCTTTCGCAGAGTGCGCCCTTTAGATCCGTTAAGGTATATGGACGAAACCGGAGCCAATCAAGGTATTTCTTCCCTTTATGGCTCTGAAGTTTCCAGAGAAGACATCCCCTTTGAATTCATGCTCAATGTCTTAAGATTAAAAGACGGGGTACCCGAGGAGCGCTGGCAGGAGGCCACAGGCCTAGACTTTAGCGTGATTGCCGACGAGGTCGATGCCTTGCGCCAAGAGGGACTCTTAAGAAAAGATCGATTGGCGACCACAGAACTTGGCTGGCGTTTTTTAAACTCGGTTCAAGAAAGGTTTTTGGCGTGACAAGCATTGGAAAAGAGAAACGAAGAAATTCGATTGCAGCCCTTTTTGTGGCAACGCTTTTTATCGCCTCGTGCGCCACAGAGACTATTGAAGAGGGTGAAGTGCACGCCGTTCACACGCTTACAAAAGACGATGTGACACTGACGCTTGAGGATTTCTCAGAAGTCCCAGAGATTGCTCCGCGTGATTGGGAAATGGCTTTTGCTGCATTTAAAACGTCCTGCAAAAAAACGAAAGACACAGAACTCTTTCATGCGGTTTGCAGGAAAGCTGCGGAAAGCGCCGCGTCTGAATCCGAGCAGTTTTTTAAAGAAAATTTTGACCTTTGGCGCGTTACAACTTCGGCAAAAGATGGAAGCACTTTAGAAACCGGTCTTATGACGGGATACTACGAACCCGCATTAAAGGGTTCACGCCACAAAACCAAGCGCTACAAAGTGCCTCTTTTAGGTGTGCCGCATGATCTAGTCACTACAAAAGTGATTGGGAAAAACTCCCGCTACGCCGATTTAAAGCAACGGCTTAAAAATGGCGTTCTTCAAGCCTACGACACACGAGAAGAAATCATGAAGCGTCGTGATTTGGAGCGCCATGCGCTCTGTTGGGTTGAGGACCCCGTGGAAGCGTTTTTCCTTCAGATTCAGGGTTCAGGCCGTATTCTTTTCGATGATGGCACGAGTATGCGTTTGGGTTTTGCTGACACCAATGGTCACCCATACCGCGCAATTGGCCAATGGCTTATTAAAGAAACGGGAATTCCTGCCTCACAAATGAGTATGGAGCGCATTAAGAGTTGGGCTAAAGAAAACCCCAACCGCGTCAACGAAATGCTCTCTTATAACAAGCGCTATGTCTTTTTCTCTGAGCGAGTTGTAACTAACGAAGACGAGGGGCCAATTGGTAGTTTGGGGGTGCCACTTACAAGCAAAGCTTCTGTTGCTATCGATAAAAACTATTGGACATTGGGGATTCCCTTTATCGTAAGCGTAACTCAAGCCAATCCCCCTTTAAACTTCACAAGGCCCGTTATTGCTCAAGACACAGGCGGCGCGATTCGCGGGGCGCTACGCTTTGACTACTTCTGGGGCTATGGAGAGGAGGCTTCCCGCAAAGCTGGTTCGCAGAAAAGTTCGGTTTCAGCTTGGCTTCTTTTTCCCAAAGAAAAGTTACCGTGGGAAGAAAGCTAAGCGCTTATAATCGCGTTACTTTCTTTTTAGAGCATTTGAAATACGTATGGCAGAAAACGAAACAAAAGTCGCATCAACCGATCCCATTCACTTTACGGATGCGTGCGTACTTAAAGTCAAAGAGTTACTCAGTCAAGAGGAAAATCCCAATAGCCCCTTGCGCGTTTTCGTGCAGGGCGGAGGCTGTCAGGGTTTCCAGTACGGATTTCAGTTTGAAGAAGCCAAAGAATCCGATGATACCGTCATCGAGCGCGATGGCGTGACCTTCTTGGTCGATCCGCTTTCTTTCCAATACTTGGTTGGCGCAGAAATCGATTTCAAAGATGAGTTAGAAGGCGCGCAGTTCGTGATTCGCAATCCAAATGCGGTGACCTCCTGCTCGTGCGGAAGTTCTTTCTCCGTCTAAGTTTTAGACGTTCTCTTTTTGTGGCCTCGCAAATAAAGCGAGGCAAAAAGTCCTGCGGCAAAAATCACCATGACGCCTAGTAGCGAAATGGTGTCAATCGTCTCGCCTAAGGCGAGAATCCCGAGCATCACGCCAAAGAAAATCCCCGAGAATTGAAATACGGCATTCAGAAGCGAATGCCCCTTAGCCCAAGCAATTGTCCAACAGACCTGTCCCAAAAGGCCTGAAGCCATAACACCCATTAAGGGATAGATTGACTCAGAATTTGGTAGGTGAAGGTCTCCAGGGATTAGGAGCATCGAAAGAGCCCCAGCCGTTGTTCCCGTGAGCATAAAGTAAAAGACGGCACGCTCATTGGGTTCGCCCTGCTGCCCCAAGTCACGCAAAAGCCAATTCGAAGAGGCTCCTGCGAAGGCGGCAACAAGAGCAATGATTACGCCTGTGAGATTAAAGCCTGAACTCTCAGGCCGGGCAATGAGTAAGACTCCGGAAAAGCCAATAATCACGGCGCCAATAATTGGCCACTCAACGCGATTGCCATGTAGCTTCGAAGAGATGACAAAGAAGATACAAAACACGAGAGGACTTAAATAGGCAATCGGCTGCTCAACAGAAAGCGGCAAATAAGTTAAGGCCCAGATTTCTAGCGCAAAGCAGGACATTCCTGCGATGCCGCGCTTTAAATGCGCGAAGGGGTGCTTTGTCGCAAAGGAAATCCCGCGATAAAGCATGTAAAGCGCAATGCAGATTAAGCCAAACGAGGAGCGCCAGAAAAGGATTTCGTAGATATGAAAATAGGCAGAACTTAGTTTCGCCGACAGTGACATCAGCGTGAAAAGAAATCCGCCAACAAGAATCCAAACTGATGCAGCAGGCATAGGTTCTTCTTGATCAAAGAGAAGCCAAAAACGGCACCAAAATCGGCGCCGTTTTCTTGGGGCTCGATTTCGAGCGGATTCTAACTCAAACGCATCCCAGGTTGGGCGCCAGCAAAGGGCTCAATAAGGTAGAGCTCAGAAGGTTTCCCATCGGTTGCACTCGCGCATAGGAGCATGCCTTCTGAGAGGCCAAAGCGCATCTTGCGAGGAGCGAGGTTAGCAATCATGATAACGAGCTTACCGACGAGGTCTTCAGGCTTGTAGGCTGCTTGAATCCCCGAGAAAACCTGACGCGGTTTTTCTTCTCCGATATCCAATTCAAAGCGCAAAAGCTTTGTCGATCCTTCAACGGCTTCGGCCTTGAGAATCTTCGCCACACGCAAATCAAGTTTTGCGAAGTCATCGATGGTGCAGGTCGGGGCGATTTCGCCACCAAGAAGCGCCTTCTTTTCTTCAACAACGGGCTTCTCAGGAACGAGCACATCGAGTTGCTTTTCGCGATCGACGCGCCCCATCAGGTGTTCGAACTTCGAGATGGGTTTCGTGCTCGTCAGCGGCGTTAAAACGCTATCCCAGCTGAGAGTTCCGCAATTTAGGAACGACTCAACTTTCGCGGCTGTCGCAGGAAGCACGGGCTTGAGGTAAAGCGTTAAAAGACGGAACGCTTCTAAGGCAACAGAGGCCACGCGTTGAAGATCGGCTTCTTTCCCTTCAGTTTTTGCAAGTTCCCAGGGCTTTTCACGATCGACGTATTCGTTTACGGCATCGGCAAATTCCATCACGCGCCGCAACGCCTTGGAGTATTCACGATCTTCGTAAAGCGCCTTAATTTCTGAGGCGCCATCGGCAATGGTTTTCAGTAAGGGTTCAGCCATCGCCGCGTCCGACACTTTCCCTTCAAAGCGCTTAAAGATAAATCCTGCGCTACGGCTTGCGATGTTGACGTATTTTCCGATTAAGTCGGAATTGACGCGCGCCTGGAAGTCATCTTTTGTAAAGTCGATATCCTCGACGCGGCTTGTCATCTTTGCGGCAAGGTAATAGCGTAGCCACTCAGCGTTCATACCGAGTTCAAGGTACTCCAAGGGGCTAATACCCGTGCCACGGGACTTACTCATCTTCTGACCATTGACGGTAACGAATCCGTGCACGTTGATGTGATCGGGAACGCGATAGGGGGTTCCTGCAAAGTGCAGCATCGCCGGCCAAAAGAGCGTATGAAAGTAAATGATGTCTTTGCCGATAAAGTGGATTTGTTCTGTATCGGGCGCCGAGAGTGTCTTTACGAAATCAAGACCATTTTTCTCGCAGTAGGCTTTAAAGCTTGCGAGGTATCCAACAGGGGCATCAAGCCACACGTAGAAATACTTACCAGGAGCATCGGGAATCTCGATACCGAAGTAGGGCGCATCGCGGGAAATATCCCAATCCGCGAGGTTGCCAGATTCGCCTAACCACTCTTCGTCTTTGGCAAGCACTTCAGACTGAACACGGGGCTTTCCATCAGCGCCATTGCCTTTGGTCCATTCGCGTAAGAAAGCGATGGCTTTCGGGTCTGAAAGTTTGAAGAAATAGTGGGTCGACGTTTTCATCACAGGTGTTGTGCCAGAGAGAGCGCTCTTGGGGTTAATCAACTCTGTGGGTGAATAAACAGAACCGCAGACTTCGCAGGAGTCGCCATATTGATCGGGCGCACCGCACTTCGGGCACGTTCCCTTGATGTAGCGGTCAGCTAAGAACATGCCTTTTTCTGTGTCGTAGTACTGCTCAATATCTTTTGTGTAGATAAGGCCTGCGGCTTTTAATTTGCGGTAGATATCCTGAGAAAGGACGGTGTTCTCAGGGCTATCGGTGCAGTGCCAGTGGTCGAACCCAATGTGAAAGCCATCAAGGTATTGTTTGCGACCGGCGGCAATCTCTGCGACGAAGGCTTGAGGCGTAATGCCCTTTTTCTGGGCGGCAATCATAATCGGTGCGCCGTGCGCATCGTCGGCTGCGACGAAATACACCTTATTGCCACACATGCGCTCGTGACGAACCCAAATATCGGCTTGGATGTATTCCATGATGTGACCGATGTGGAAGGGGCCGTTTGCATAGGGCAAAGCGGTAGTCACGAAAATCGTACGTTGTTTATCTGTCATGTTTAAGCCTCAAACAAAATCGCATTCATTCAGTAATCTTCGGCGAAAGATTGGATTTTAACGCGCAAGTGTGAGGTTTTCTGAAATTTTGGGAAGTTAACCCCGATTTCTTCGCGGGTTCTGTTAAGCAAAGAAAAACCGATTAAGGGAAAGAAATTAGAATTTCGAAAAACGATTTTTAGGTAAAACGCATGGATTCACTCGAAAAATTACGCGCATCTTTTGAGGCTCTTATTGAACCCGTTTCAGCGAAGAGCTTTAAAGAGGTGGGGCTTATTAAAGAAATTGCTCTTAATTCCGAAAAAAGGCTTACCGTAAAGCTTTCTATTGGATTTCCTGGTAAAGGCGTCATTGACACAGTTAAATCACTCATCGAAGCCAAAGCAAAAGAAGAAGGTTTTGATTCTGTTGCGTTTGATGTTAAAAGCGAAGTTGTCCGTCACCGCGTCAAACTAGGGGTTAAACCTATCGCTTCTGTAAGAAATATCTTGGCTGTTTCTTCAGCTAAGGGTGGCGTCGGAAAGTCAACGGTTGCCGTCAACTTAGCCTTCGCTTTAAAAAGGCTTGGCGCTCGTGTCGGCATTCTTGATGCCGATATTTACGGTCCCTCGGTTCCGCTCCTTCTTGGTATTGATGGAAAACCCACTGCAATGGGTGATAAGAGCATGCTCCCCATTGAGGCCTCAGGCATCGCTGTGAATTCGATTGGGTTTTTCGTAAGCGACAACGAGCCTCTTGCTTGGCGAGGTCCCATTGCGTCACGCGCAATTCGAGAGCTTGCTGAAAAGACACAGTGGCCAGATTTGGATTATTTAATTATCGATATGCCGCCAGGAACGGGTGACATTCAATTAACTCTTGCGCAGTCCGTGCCTTTAACAGCCGCTCTTGTTGTGACAACGCCACAACGCTTAGCGTGCGCTGATGCAGCGCGTGGCTTAAGCCTATTTGAAAAGCTCGGAATCCCAATTGCGGGATTAGTCGAGAATATGGCTTACTTTAAGTGCACAAAGTGCAAGAACGAAGAGCGTCTTTTTGGAGAAGGCTACACCCAAGAACTTGTTCAAAAATTTGGGGTATCTCTTTTAGGATCTTTGCCAATCGCACCACAAATGACAGGGACTTTTGACGCGATAGACGACCAATCGGATAGGGCAGAAATCAATAAGGTTTTTGATGCGATTGCTTTACGTGCAGCAATCTATCTAAGCCGCATGCCTAAGGACTGGATTGGTATTAAGCCTGAAGCAAAAAGTTCGAATGGACACTGACAAAACAATTTGAAGTCTGTAGAATCCCATTTTCCTTGAAATAGCTTGCACGGTTAGCTCAGGGGTAGAGCATCGTCTTCACACGGCGGGGGTCACTGGTTCGAAACCAGTACCGTGCACCACACTTCTTAAGCTATTCTTTCCCTATAGTGAAAAGAAACCTCTTTTGCTGAGGCTCTCTTCGTTTGTCTTTTCAAAGCGTTTTTTCTCACCTTTTTTAAGAAAATAAACGGGTATTACAACTTAGGGCAAACGCATTTCTCGTTAACGATTTTTCTTAATAAAGCTTCGCTTTAAAATTCTCATACGTCGCGGATTTAATCCCCACAACTTGCAGCGCGACTCATAAATCCTGCTAAAGCGTCGGCTTATGGCATCTGTTGTTCGTTCAGCCTCGAGTCGCAACGCCCCGAGGTTTTTTATTGAACGACAAATGGATGCGATATGCCTAAAGCGTCAAAAAGCTCGAAAGCTTCAAAAGTTTCCGAGACCCCTAAAAAAGAGAGTACTTGGCTTTCGAGCCTTGGAATCTATGGCTATGGTGAAGAAGAGGTTCCGATTCTCGCAAGTCTTACGAATGCGTCACCACTACTTTTAATCGGCCCGCACGGCACAGCAAAGAGCCTACTTCTTACGCGATTAGCCGATGCCTTGGGACTCTGTTTTCGGCACTACAACGCAAGCCTCTTGTGTTTTGATGACCTCTTAGGCTTTCCACTTCCTGATGAAAAAGGCGGGCTCAAATACGCGGAGACTCCCGCAACAGTTTGGCCGGCTGAGGCTGTGTTCTTCGATGAAATTAGCCGCTGTCGCCCAGAAGTGCAAAATAAACTTTTTCCCATCATCCACGAAAAGAAGGTTCAGGGCCTTAACCTAAAAGCGCTTCAATACCGGTGGGCTGCGATGAATCCGCCTGCTGATTTTGAAAAAGGCGAAGAAGCCGATTCCTACGCAGGTAGCGAACCTCTTGATGTTGCTCTTGCAGATCGCTTCGCCTTCATTATTGAGACACCTCTTTGGAAAGACTTTACCGAAGAAGAAAAGCGAGCCGTTTTAGTTGAAAACGCAAAACCAATCCCAGAAAAAGCGGCGCTTCGCACAAGAACTCTTGTGCAGGACTCGCGCTTTCTTTTAGCCAGTCAAAGCGAAGCGCTTAGAGGTTCAGTGAGTGAATACATCTTGGCGCTTGAACCGCTTTTGTGCCGCGCAGGAATTGCTCTAAGCCCACGGCGCTTAAATATTCTTCATAAGAACATTTGTGCTTCTCTTGCGGCTAACAGCGCTTTGGGCTCTCCTTTAAGCGACACTGAATGCGTGAAAAGAGCGCTTTTTGCTTCCATTCCTAACGCTGCGTTCGGGCGCCCTGTGTCTTTTGTCAAACTGCAAGGGGCACACAAAGAAGCGTTTGCCGCAACAAAACTGGAAAAAGACGACCCCATCCGTGCTGTTCTTCTCGAAGTCGACCCCTTAAAGCGGCTTTCTCTTTTAAGTCACTACGAGGGAGTGAAAAAAGAAGAAGTAAGTCAAATCACGATGGACGCTTTCACAGAGCTCCCTCTAGGTGCTCGTGAAGCCGCTCTTGCGGTCTATGTCAATTCGGGGTTACTTAATACGCTCACCCCAGCCATCGCCTCCAATCTTTGTGAGCAATACGGCCGCCTTTTTGTTTCTCCGACGATTAACGAAAGCATTTCGTCAAGTTCAGAACGTAAGAAAGCCTGGCAAAGCATTGTTCAAAAAATTTCAGCTCTAGACCCTGCGAAAGAAACAACAACGCTGATCTCCAATCTTTTGGCCGACTTGTGGGCCCGAAAGAAATTGATGCGTAGTGAAGATGTGGAAACAGTCTATGAGCACTTTACTGAAACCGCTAAGCGCTTGGGGCTCACATGAATCGACTCCTTCACAACATGAGCACACCGCCGAGTAGCGTCATTCGTTATGAAGGACCGAAGGGGCCCGCTAGCGCTACTGAGGCTCTAAAAGAGGCAAGAACCAACGGCACAGCGCTTCTTTTGTGTGTAAAGATTCCCAAGAGCCTTCAAACGGCAAACATCAAAAAACTAAGTGAAGCTCTGGCGATTTCTGTGGGCACAAAAGAGGGCATTACAGAGGCCATTTCCCAAAGAGCCCTCACGTTGCCATTTTTGGATGTGCAACCCTTGGGTAATCCTGAGGCGAAAGCCTTCTTACTTGTTGGCCTTGATCCTCTTGCCATCGCTTCTCTTGCAACGCAATCCTCTGGCTTTGCGTGGTTTCGCCATCGCATTCCTGATCTCTTGCGTCTTAAGGCAGTGACTAGCCTCACGCTTTGCGTGCGGCCTTCAAGCATTCCTAACTTTTCTGCAATTTTCACAAGCCATGAAACAAACGTCATTAACTTCGCAAATCCTTGATGCGATTCCGGCCGGAAACTATGCGTTCTGCGCCCTACTCAAGCTGATGGATATCGTTGAAACTGAGACGGTTGCAACCGCTGCTGTCGAATGCCGAAAAGCGCCTCGCTTTTTGATTAACCCCGTTTTCGTCAAAAAGCATGCCAACACAACAGAAAAGCTCTTAATGCTCGTTCTTCATGAACTCAATCACGTTTTGCTTGGCCACACAACGCTTTTCCCGCACGTAACGCCTGCCGATAACATCGTCTTTGACGCTGTGATCAATTCCATGCTTTCTCGCTTATATCCCGATAAGGCGCACACTGCACTTTTCACGGACTTTTATTCGACAGAAAAATTTCCTGAGTGTCTTTTAAGACCCCCTAAGGGCTGGCCCGAGCATCCGCAATGCCCGGAAGGAATCAAAAATCTTCCAAAGGAGCTTTCCGAACAAGCCTGGCGCGTGATGAAAGATCTTTATTCCTATGCTGGGGCAACTTATGACTCAGTTATGGCGCTTTTAAAGCGCTTGAAAGTGAGTGCAGACGGTACGGAGCTTATCGGTTCTCACGGCAAAGAATTCAATCCCATCTCAAATTGGGAATCCGTGAATTCAGAAGTCTTTGAAGCGATTCGTCGCATTGTGGAAGATTGGGATATGCCGCCCGATCCACTCAAAGGGCGCTCCTGGAATGAGGTGATGAATGAATATTTCTTGCGCGCTAGAAAAAGCCTTGCGCAAAAGAAGGCACTTGTGAAACTGATTCGTTTAGTGGGTCGCGAATCTAAGAGCTATGAGTCTCGAGAACGGGCGAAAACGCCTATAGAAACGCTTTCTGCGATAGCCACTTCCGATAGGCGTCACGCTGTGCAGCGTCTCTGTGGATTTGAGTCGCTTCTTTATCGCGACACAGCCATCATTAAAGGTCGTAGCGACACAACTGTGAAGGTGCATCTTTATATCGATGTCTCTGGAAGTATGGATCACTATATTGAGGCAATTTATGGCGCAGCGCTTTTGTGTCGTGAGCATCTTGAGCCACGCGTGCATCTATTTTCGACACAGGTGCATGACATCACGTTTGGGCAACTTAAGGGCGGTGTTTGTAAGAGCACCTATGGGACAGACATCTCTTGCGTTGCCGAGCACATGCGAAATCACCACATCAAAAACGCCGTTTTGATTACCGATGGCTATGTGGGACGCCCTGGCACAACAGACGAAAAGGCACTTACCGAGGTAAAGCTCGGAGTGGCCTATACAGCGCTTTCTTCGAAAACAGATTTAGGTCGCTTTGCCAACTTTTCAATTGATTTAGAGTAGGAGACGAGGATGAAACAGATTCGTGTTGCAGAATGGGTTTTTCCGGGGCACCCCGACAAATTGTCTGACGCTATCGCCGATAGCATTGTCGAGCGCGCGGCTTTCTTAGAAAGAGAGTCGCTTGTTGGTGTTGAGGTTGCCGTCAATCGCGCCAACGTTACAGTTACAGGCCGAGTCGCAAGTAAAGGTTTCGAAGAGATTGGCGCCTCAAAAATAGTGAGAGACGTCTACAAGGAAGTCGGGTACGGAAAGCTGTGGTATCCAGCGCCAGAAAATCTACACGTCGCAGTTGACCTTTGCTTAGGGGAACTCCTTGAAGGCGAGGGAGACTTCCGGAAAGTTTCCGATGATCAAACAATCAGTATCGGCTATGCCAACGCCATTGAAGCAACTAACCACCTTCCGCTTGAACACTATCTCGTTCGCAATATCGCTAAGCGCATTTATGAAGCGTCCAAAGCTGAGGAATCCCTTTTTCTTGGGCCCGACGGAAAGGTGATTGTCTATGTTACCGAAGAAGAAAGAAATGGCCTAAAGCAGTACTCGCTTTCTGCGGTAAGCGCCTCTTTGCAGCAGGCCAACCCGGTGGCTCTTATTGAACTCAATCGCTTTGTTCGCTCTTGCGTTAAGGCTGAGTGCGAGGCGCTTTCTGAGAATTTCCCACAGTTTTCTCGCGTTGTTCCTGAAGCAATCATCGTTAACGGCGCGGGTAACTTTGCCGTAGGTGGCCCAGAAGGCGATAACGGTTTGTCGGGTAAGAAACTTGTGTGTGACGCGTATGGTCCGAGAGTTCCGATTGGTGGGGGAGCTTGGAGCGGAAAAGACTTTTTTAAAGCCGATCGCGCTGGAGGCCTTTTTGCCAGAAAGATTGCGAAGACTCTCGTTTTAATCGGGATGGCAAAAGAAGCGACAGTGACGCTTTCCTTTTTCCCAGGAGA
>CAVEMY010000010.1:0-36922 GCA_963617005.1 Parabacteroides distasonis
CCGCCGCCTGTTTTGCTCACGGGCGTTGCAAATGCTTCAACAGTCCCATCAAAGCCGCTTTTCGTGAAGATGAAGTGTTCACTCGAAACGCTATGACCGCTAGAACCTTGCCAGCCAGAATTAATGCCGTGGTTATGCGGCGGGATTTCGTTAGTGGTCAACCAGTGAACAGCTTCCCCGCCCATTTCCCCTAGTGGAAAGTACCCATTACCGTAAGTGCTAGTGTCGTATCCGTATGGATTATTTCCGCCATTAAAGCCACTTGAAGAGCTGTTTTTGCTCGGTGTTATACTCGCGTGTCCAATCGGAAAACGTCCACTCATGTTAGGTAGGTTAAACGTGGTTGAACCGTCACCCGTTCCGTAAGCTGTGCCGATAGCATCGAACAAAGCCGCGTAAGTGGTACGGCTCACTTCCGCGCCGTCACAAAGCAACCAACCATCAGGGGCGTTTAATCCCGCGTATTGCGTAATCGCGCCTGCGGGCATGATAACGTTTCCAGTGTCTCCCTTATCGCCTACTACTTTTCCTAAATCAATTTCAGTAGCCATGTTTTCACCCCTTGTTATTCGAATCGTGCGATCAAATGCCCTTCATCGTTGATGAAGAATGTAGGGGTATCGCCTTTGTCCCCCGTGTCTCCCTTATCGCCTTTATCTCCCTTATCACCCTTCACTAAACCTAGGTCAAGTTTAGAACTATCGGATATTTCGTAAATCAAATGCCCGCTAGTATCAACAGACAAATCAGGGGTATTAACTTCATCTTCAACGTATAAATATAAATGTCCGTCACTTTCGATAACCGCACCGAACGTACCGTTACCATCGCTGCCGCGTTCGCCTTTATCGCCTTTGTCTCCCTTGGCTCCTTGCTTTGCAACGCTATAGAAAACGTGCGTGGTTGCGTCCGTGAACGTGAGCGTTGTTTTAGTCCACAAGTACGAACCATCGGCAACGGTAGGGGGGTTGCTTACCCAAGTACCCGTTGGAATCGTGGTACCAGACGTGCTAGCCTGATAAGTGGTTACGCTAGATTTAACGCCGTTGCCCGTATCACCAGTTGCGCCTTTGTCACCTTTTGCGCCCTGTGGAATGCCGAAATTAAACTTTGCCGCCGCGCTTGTACCAGCGTTGGTAACAGTAGCCGCGCTACCAGCTGCAAGCGTTGTTACCGTTCCAACCGCAACGGTTGCCGCGCTGCCTGTATCGCCTTTGTCTCCCTTGGCTCCTTGGGGGATACCGAAATTAAGTTTAGCCGCTGTACTAGTACCAGCGTTGGTAACCGTTGCGCTAGTACCAGGGTTAAGCGTTGTTACCGTTCCAACTGCAACGGTTGCACCCGTTCCCGTATCGCCCTTATCGCCTTTATCGCCCTTAATACCCGTTGCGCCCGACAAGTCGGTAATATAGGTGTAAGCCGTTGCGCCTTTAACGTATAGCTTCGCGTTATCTTCGTCTTGCACGTTGCCCGTGTCAATCATAACGAACGAACCTTCGGCAACTCCATCAGTTGCAAAGCCCGCGTTCATTTCCGCAATGCTGCTATACGTTTTGGCAATTGCGAACGGGTCACCCTTATCGCCCTTTTCGCCTTTTGCGCCTACAACTAAACCTAGGTCAAGTTCACTAGCCAATTTATAACACTCCTTTAAATTGCGCCCAAATCAATCTTGGTGCCTTCGAACGTGTAGATCAAATGCCCGTCAACAATGGACAACGGCGGGGGCGTTGTCCCGTCATCGTGGAACAAATACAAATGCCCGTCACTTTCAATGTTAAGGGCGTAAAACCCCGTTGGAACTTCAGCGATAACGCCGTTTGCGCCGTCTTTACCGTCTGCGCCGTCTTTGCCGTTAAAATCGCCCCTTGCCGCTTTCGCTTCTAGTTCATCCCCTATTTCCTTGGCATGTTCAAACATTTGTTCGTATTTGTCTATAAGTTCAGGTGTGCTTGGCAACGGTTCGTCACTGATAAAATTAACACTCTGATACACCTTAACGGGTAGCTTCGTAGTGGTGAGCATTACGTCAGTTGACTTAACGCCGTAAACCGCCATTGTGAAACTAGGGGCTTCGATAACTTCCCACGGTACAACGCATTTGTTATCTTCAATGCGCACATCTTTAACGCCGCCCGCGCCTTCGAAACGGCAATACGCGTATAAGCCTGACCATGTTTCGCAAAACTCAAAATTAGCAACGTGGGTTTGAACGGCTCCACTTGCTATAACCTCGTTATCAAGGCGTTCGATTTTCGCCTTTGTAACGCTAAATTTAAGATTAACTTCGTTTGCCATTTTAACGGCTCCAATCTCTTAACGTGTCTATATTTTACCGCTAGTATCAGCGCAAACAAACGAACCGCCTAGGCTGAATTCGCCGCCTGCCGCTATTGATTGCGCAACAGACGCAAGGGCAACATTTCCAGCGGTACTAAAATGCCCGCTAACCACCCCGCCCGTTGCACCGCTGCAAAGCGGAATAGCTGTAAGGGGTCGTATAGTGTCCTTCAAGGTGCATAACGTCTTATTGCTAATGTTGCCCGCGTCAATGGCATTAGTGGTTTTAGCGGTTAGGTAAAAGGTGCAAAAACGCCCCCATTTCGAAACGTTGCAACTTGTGATCGTGATACCGTCCGCAACGTTCGAAACCACGTTAAGGCTGTTCAGCGAATCCGCATAATCGAACGTGACAATGTTTCTAAATCGCGTATCTAGTGCAACGTCCAACCCGTCATTTTCGGCAACCTTGCCAAACGCTATACCCTTACCGCCTTTGCGCAAATCAAGCAAAGTAAAGCCCGTTGGCAAATATTCAATCTTGCCAAACCATGCCAACTTATCGGCAACGCCTAAACGAATCTCATAGGCGTTATCTACGCTTAGGTTTCCATTTCCTAGGGTAAACGCCACCCCGTCCGAAATTGCGCCCGCATACGTCCATTCTGTAGCGCCTACAAGCCTATATTCAATGCTCGCGTTAACTGAATTATTACCGATAGCGGAATACGTGAATTCAACAACGCCGCCTATGTAGGTTCCTTCATCGTTTTCAACGCCGCTAGAATCCGCCCTGTAAAGCTTCACGGTATCAAGCGTGGGCGTTTTGTAGCCTGCAACGTCAATGGTGCTAGTTCGGCCAAACGTTCGCCCGCGCGAATCGGTTACGGTACCTTTAACCGTAATCGTTCCCGCATTGGGTAGGTTAGCCGTGAGCGTTGCCGCGTTTCCTTTAGTGTTGCCAATTTCAACGCTGTAAGCCTTGACGGTTGAACCGTAAACACCGCTTGCACCCGTGATAGTTGCCTTGCATTGGCTTTTATTCTGAACGTAAACGCCCCAATCACTCGGAACGTCACCGTCTACCCGCTCAACGTTAAGACTTGTGAAAGTCGGCGTAACGTTCGTAGGAACTGCAAGCGTGTAACGTTTCGAAACGGTACTACCTATTTGAGTGGAACCGCTTTTAGTGGTCACGTACACGGTACCCGTTCCCGTGGTACTGTTCGGAATAGCGTTTAGCCAACTAGTAGGGATAACGTAAGACGTGCTAGTTCCAACGCCTGTTAGGGTCTTTTCATAGTCTCCGAACTTGATACGTACATCATGGGTGTAGTTCGTTGATTTTCGGTTAATCGTGATACTGATTTTATTAGTACCGTCAACGGGAATATCACTAGTAACGCTTGTAATTTCAGACTGCCTAGGAATGGTTTCAAGCGAAACGGTACCGCTAACGGCGAAACTAGCGTAATAGGTGCCTGAAATGGTTACTTCAACGCCAACGGTAGCCGAAATGCTTACGTTTTTCGAACCGTCCGAATTGTGAGCAACTACCAGCGTTTTAGTAAACAGTTCTTTGGTTTCGTTGCCCTTCAAACTTACGTTCGTTGTTGCGGTGTAACTCTTACCGTCAACGGTTAGTTTTAAATCCTTTTGCGCGCTTGCGTTGATCGTGTAGCTTGAACCGTTGGAAATCAGCTTGACGCTGCATTTAACCTCGCTTGTGTTGGCTAAAACATCCTGTGAAACTTCTTGCCAATCAACAGCCAACGTGTAACCGCCGTTTACATAGTCTGTTTTAATGCGTCCACTGTTAGCCATTAGTTAGCACCCCCGCGCCACTTCAAAGACAAATTGCCATTTTGACGCGGTAACCAATCCCAATAACCATTTTCATAATTGCCAATGGTCAGCGCGTTGTTAACTTCAACATCGGTATTATAAAGCTTGTTGTTACTGATATAGGCTACTCGTTGCCCGTTTTGATAAAACCCTAATTCTTCATTATCTACCCTCGTTTCAAACGGGCTATCGCTTTTGCCGATAATCGCCCCGTTTTCATCGAAACGGTAATACGTAAGAATTTGTTCGTAAACCGAACGCATTTCTTCAGCTAGCGAATCAGTGTATAACGTTGTGCGCTCAAACGTTAATTGAACATCTTCATCCGTTTGCTGTATCTGCGAAGATAGTTCTTCGTTCAGGCTTTCAAGGTCTGTTTTAGTCGCGTGGTCACTTGAAACCAGCGTGACAATATCGATAGAACTTTGCACGATTTGCGTTTGAACGGTATTTGAAATTTCGTTCATCGCTGCTTGAACAACCGCGGTACTAGCATAATCACTTTTAATGTTCGCCACGTCCGCTAGAACGGTGTTAGCGCCCTTGGTTTCGTTGGTGAACGTTGCGAACGTTGAACCTAGCGTGATAACCGTTTTGCTTGGATCGTCTAAGTCCATTTGGATTTTAGACACTAGCATGTATTCGTCTATGCCGTGCGGTTTCGAACGTACTTTAATCATATCGCCGATTTTGATACGTTCAATGTCCACGTTCATAACGTGCAAGTCCAACGCGGTTACTTCAAGCGTGATTTGCAAAAGCTTTTGAGCTGCTAGGGCTTCATAACCTTTGGATAGCAACGCGGTTTCGGTCGTAACATCATCGTAGGTAACAACCTTCGAAATAACGCCGTAAAGGTCTATCGCTTCGGCATCTTCAACGTAATCTTTGCCACCGTTAACGCCTTTAATGGTTAGGCGTTTTTCGGTTCCTTCTTCGCTTTCGCCCTCGGTTTCAACCTGTGCGCCCAACGGGATAATACGGGTTGCAACGTCCGCCGCTTTAACGTACTTCGATAGATCAAGTAAGTTTTCGCCGAAATCGATAACTTGTTGGTTTACGTTTTCGTAGCTTTCCACGTAGTCAAAATAGGTACCATCTTGCGTGTAGCGCAAACGCAAGTACCCGCCCAACAATTCAATTGTCTTATCGTTGAACTCGTTCCACGTGTTAGGGTAATCGCTGCTAGCACGAACGATATAATTATTAGGGTCAGTAACAGTGACGTTGCCTAACTTGAACTGTTTTCGCGCTTCTACTTGTTCGTTATGCGAATCAAGATAAAGCTTCACCAAATCGCTAACGCTACCGCTGAACGTATAGGGTCTAACGATGGAATCCAACAGAAACGATAGTTCACCTTCGCACTCAACCGTTTTCACTTTGTCAAACGGTATATCATCGTCCATCACTCTACCGCGAAAAATAATTTGGTCGTTTTCAAGCAAAGTGATAACGCTTGAAACCTTGTGAATCATTTCATAGTAAGGGTGCGTAGGGTCAATATCGAAACTTAGGCTACCCGTTTTATTCAATTCAACCGTGCAAGTTGGATTATAAACGCTGTATTCGTCTAAACGGGTATCCATCAGGGGATACCCATCACACAAGATACGATAAAACGCCACTACAACACCCCTTGCCTGTACTCGATTAGGATAGTCCCGTTACCGCTGAAAGTAAGCGTGTTCACGCCGTCACGTAAGACAATGTTATCGTTCACGTGTCTACCTTCCAGAACCTGATAAACAACGCCTTGATATTGCACCGTCATTTCAGCACTTGCCGTGATCGTGGGGACTACCCATTTTCTAGCGTTCGTAATGTTCATAACGCCTACGCCGTTAATGGTGCGGTTAACCTGTGTAACCTCTGTGTCGTACCTGTAAGGGTCACAATCGAAAGAACACGTAATGAGGGTATAACCGTTCATGTATTCACGTTTAGTGACTTCGCCGCGCCCCGTGTAGTAATGATTCAAATCATCGTCAAAAACAAGGGTTAAATCTTTGCCGTGAACTTCATTCATGAACTGTTCGATTTGAGCCTTTGCCACATCGCCGAAACCAATGTTAGCGAACGTAAGTTCGATAGTACGGTTTTCGTAAAGCATGTTCCCATCGGTTAAAACGGTCGATAAATCGATATGCCCGTTTGCTCCCTTAATTGAAACAGTAGTGGTTTTAGGGGTTGGAACGGGGATGGATTTAGGCTGTAGGTACATGCGTAAATCGTCAAGGCTATGTTTCCCGTTAATCGTTACGCCGTTCATTTATCCCCTGCCCCTTTCTTGGTTTTTGTAAATCTTACCTAGTTTTCTGTCCATTTGCGGGGCTAATTGTCCCACTAACGCGCCCGTGTCCATAACGACTTGCCCGTAGCCCATTTGCGGTAGATAAGCGTTCAGCAAGTTGTAAATGTTTTGCATCTGGTCAGCCATTCCCGCGTTTTGCTCTGCAACGGCGGTTCTAACGTAACCTAAAAGCACGTCAACGGGCGTTACCGCTTCCGCCCCCGCTTCACCGAATCCCTTCAAGCCTGCAAGCGTTGGAACAATCGTAGGTTGGTCGAAAACGCCGCCTTTTGCGTACCAGTCAACGGAAATTTTAGGGGGCGTACCCTTACCGCCGATACCCCACGGCAATTTACCGCTGCTAATGTTGAAATGCGGCAACTTGAATTTAGGCAAGCTCAACTTCGCGCCGTTGACGATGCTTTTGATCTTGTTAATCGCACTCGAAACGCTTGATTTAGCGGCGTTGATAGGCGTTGTAATCGCCTTTTTGATACCGTTCCAAACGCTAGTAACGGTTGATTTAACACCGTTGAAAACGCTAGTTACCGTTGATTTAATGCCCTTGACAACGTTGGTAACGGCGGTTTTGATACCGTTCCAAACGCTGCTAGTAACCGATTTAATGCCGTTCCAAATGCTAGTCACAACGGATTTAACCGCGTTGAAAACGCTAGTCACAACGGATTTAACGGCTTTAACCGCGTTCGTGACAACCGATTTGATACCGTTCCAAACCGTGCTAATGACGGTTTTAATGCCGTTCCAAACCGCACTGATAAAGGTTTTAACCGCGTTGAAAACGGTAGTGATAACGGTTTTAATGGCTTTGATACGGGTAGTGATAACGGTTTTAATCACCGTCCACACGGTCGTTAAAACGGTTTTCCACGTGTTAACCACGGTGTTAATGTAAGTAACGATAGCACCGAAAACGGCGTTGATAACGCTGCTAACGGCGTTAACAGCCGTTGTGACGGCGTTTGAAACCGTGTTCCAAGTGTCCGTGAACCATTGGGCGATATTGGTTAGCTGTTCGCCTAGCCACGTCACAACGCCTGAAAACACGGTTTGAATTTGGTTCCACATTCCAATGAAGAAATTGCGGAAACCCTCGTTATTGTTCCAAAGCAAGACGAACGCCGCCACCAATGCCGCAATTAGCGTAATCACGATACCAATCGGATTTGCGTTCATCGCTGCATTGATAAGCCATTGCGCCGCCGCCGCGCCCTTTTGAGCCGCTGCAAGTGCAATGGTTTTAGCGGTTGCAAGTCCCTTAACTACTGCGTCCTTGGCATACATAAGGTTTAACGCCGCCGACAACGCTATATCTTTCGCTTTCGCCACGCCTAGCCCGATGGTTGCGCTATACAACCCTTTGAGAACGCCTAGAACGCTTCCACCCTGCCCAATGAACGACAAGAACGAAATAGCACCGAACGCCGCCGCCAAACCGCCTACGGCTATAGCGACTTTATCGAAATTGCCCGCTAGCGTGTCTATGAGGGCTTTAATCCCATCGAACGCGCTTTGCAACGGTGCCGCAAGTCCAGGGGCTTTAGCCGCCACCTGGTCGATAATCGCCTGAATCGCCGCTAAAACCGCGTCTTTGAGCGCGGATAGGATACCAGGCAACGCCTGAATCAACCCCGCCACAAGCGAAATAGCGCCCGCAAGCAATCCAGGTAATATAGCTTTCAAAATGCCAGGGATTTGAGGGACAATCGCACTGATCGCGCTAGGTATGGCATCGAAAATCATCTTGATTCTCGGCGTTACGTTGTCGATGAAATTACCAGCCGAACCGATGAAATCGCTTAACAGTTTGTTGAAATCCTGCGTATCATCGCTCATGCCAACTAACAAGTTGTTCCACGCTGCTTTGGTGGAATTCAGGGAACCTTCAATAGTTCCTTCGGCTTCTTTCGCCGTGGTGCCTGTGATACCCATGTTTTGTTGAATAGCGTGAATACCCGCTATCATCTGGTCAAACGTGATACCGTCCAGGCTATCGATTTTTTCTTTCAACACGCCCGAATCGTTCATCAGGCGTATCATTTCGCTTTGCGTACCACCATACCCAAGCTTCAGATTGTCAAGCATGGTGTAGTTTTGTTTTGCAAAACCCTGATAGGCGTTCTGGATGTCTACCATGTTGGTACCGTAGGTATTGGCGTTATCGCTCATATCTCTTAAAGCGGTATCAGCGTATTCAACCGCTTTGGCGGTATCGCCGCCCAAACCTTGCACCAATGACGCGGAAAAACTCGTTACGGTACTCATGTACTCGTTAGCGCTCATACCCGCCGTTTTAAACGCCTTTGCGCCGTTTTCAATAACCTTTTTGGCGTTGCTGCCGAAAATCTTTTGAACGCCGCCTACAAGCTGTTCGTATTCCGCGTAAGCTTCTACCGCGTCTTTAGTGATACTAGCAATGCCCGCCGCTGCTACACCTACGCCCGCCGCTGCTACTTTGCCAACGGTTTTTACAACGCCGCCAACCTTGCCAAGTGCGCCCGAAAGTTTGCTTTGGGTCTTTTCACCCTCGCTTGAAATACCCGCAAGTTCCGAACGTACACGGTCAGAACCGTCAACGCGCATACGTCCTACCAACTCGAAAATATCCGCCATTATTTCACCGCCTTATTTTCCTCAACGGGATTGTTAAACATTGCAATTATACCCCGCGACTTTTCAACGGTTTTAGCGACTTCATGCGGATTTTTACGCATGCGCTCGGTTTTAACGTTGCTAACCACTCGGTTAATGGTTTGGCGTTTGAAATCGTCAAAGCTTTTGTTATCCCAAACCTTATGCAACCACATTTCCCATAGTTGTTTTTCGTTTGCGGCTTCACGATCAGCGTTAATCAACTTAGTTACGAACCATGAAAGGGAACCCGATACCGTCATTTGGTTTAACAACGGCATCGGGTCAGCGTAGCGTTTATATATTAGGTCGATGAACTCGAATTCACCTATTGCATCAATCGCGCGGCACGCGTAAAAAAATCACGGAATTCCTTCAACTTCACAACGTCCGTAACCATGTCGATGAAGTCAGCTAGGGGCAACGTCTTAACCTGTTCTTCGGTAAGGTTGGAAATCGCCGCAAGGAATTTGAACAAAGGTTCTTGGCAATTGGGCAATTCATCGATAACGATACCCACAATCTCAATCAAGGTACCGTAGCCCAATTCCCTAACAGCATCTTCGTTAGTCGTTTCGTCACTCGCAATGGCGGAAATATCCACTTTTTCGTTAAACACGTTAGCTAGCTTTTTAATGTCCATCGAACCCACAACGCGGGTAAGCAAGAACAAATCTTGCGCCTGCAAGGAACGCAAAACATAGGGTTTATCAGGCATTTCAACTACTACGGGTTTGATAATGGTTTCGGTTTCGTTGTTCATAGTGTCCTTTTCATTACTCACGTTGTTACCTCCGTTTCAAAACGTTTAACTAGCCCGCTGCTACTGTGGGGTAGTAGATATGATAAGGCAAAATTCTATGGTTACCTTCAAGGCTAGCGACACACTCGAACGTCATACTAGGCTTGCTCGCTTCCTTGTCCGAACCGCCCAACTCCATACCAGACGTGCAAAGCGCGCGTTCGAAAATGACAATGATAGGGGTTCCGTCAATTCGGGTACCAACGTAACCCAAATTCTCAACGTAATCACCTTCGGAAATAATTTCCTTGGAATCAAGGCGGGTAAAGCCCGTTGCTTCGCTTTCGACCTCTTCCGCGATCAAGCCCATCTTGATAACTTCAGGGGTAATCTCAACGGGGGTAATTTCCAGGGTTGCCGTTTCGCCCGTCTTAACCTGCAAATCGGAAACCTTGACCCATGCGCCGTCAACCTCAATTTCGGTAATTTCAGGCTCGATAGTAAGGGTGTTGCCGTCACCCGTTGCACAAAGTAGCGACTCGGCAAAATTCCACGAACCGCCGCCCTCTGAATCCGCGGTGAACTTCAAACCCTTGTGAATGGTACCAGCACCGAACATAATGTTTTTAGGGGTGCTAGTTGTAATTCCGTCCTTCGGTTGGTTGTAAGTAGTCATTTATTCACTCCATTCCTTACTAGTAAGGTATATGTCCATTCGTTTAACGCCTTCTAGGTCAGTATCCACGGTCATAGCGTGGGAATAAACGACTACCACGCCGCGCCCGTCTCGGTACAACCTTTCACCGTTACGAAAACGCTTGTATATTTTATCACGCATACTCTCTAGATCAGCGTAAGTACCACGTGTGAAACCTGATAGGGTCACTTCCCCTTCGATTAAACCATCTTCGCTATTTCCGCTTGCTTCAACGAATTCACCAACGAAATAGGTTTGCGGAATGTCTCCCGCCCATTCCCAAAAGCGATAGGGTACGCCCAAATCGTCCATCTGTTCTTTCACGAATTCAAGAACCATCAGTTACCCCCTATTTCAAAGCGTCACGAAACGAGTTTTGCGCCGCTTTGATTAGCTTTGGTTTCATCGTTGCATAAGCTTTGCGAAACGCCCTAGTACCGCGTTTGCCTTTGGTACGGTGCCAATCTCCCTTAGCATCTTGATACGTCCACGGTACGTTAGTTCTACCGCCGTTTTCAGCGTACACGCCCGTTCCGTATTCTTCCCAAATAGCGTTTTCGTAGTCCGAACCTACTGTAGCTTCCAACGCTCCGTTGTCTACAGTGTGGTTCCAGCTTGCTTTAGTGCGCCCCGTGTCAACACGCGTATTTCGTATAACTTGCGTTTCAAGTTCGCCCGCTGCTTCTTCAAGCCAATTTTCCGCCGCTTGGGTCAGCTTTTGGGCAATTTCAGGCGCGTAATCCTTGAAAACAATATTGTTATTCGCCACTTTGCCACCCCGAATACTTCAGGAAAATCTCAAGTTGGTAGTTCAGCTGCATAGGGTTATCAATGTATTCGATTTGAAATACTTCACCGTTGCAAACCAAACGGGCGTTTTCGGGCTTCATCCCATTAGGCAATGCCACGTAATCGCAAACGAAAACATGGGTTGAATCGCCGACAAAAGCGTTTAACGCCTGATTAGTTTTCGTTTCGGATAGCAAATCAATGTATCCGAACAAATCGCCCCAACGTTCCCATTGTTTAACAGGCTCACCAATGCCGTTAGTAGTCACTGTAAGCCGTTCTAAGGTAGCGTTTATGTTTCCGCCTATACGTTTCATAGGCTTTTAAAACCTAGCCTTTACGAACGGTTTCACAAAGCCCATCAAAACAGCGGGGTAGCCCATGATCATTTCGGAATCATTGAACTGATAGTAGCTAACGGAATGTCGGGAAATGGTTTCGCTCGAAACGCCTATTTTGTCCCGTCCCGTCTGTTCCCATTTGAGCAAGTCCAAAACGCCCGCTTTGATGGCTTCGGGGTAAACGACTTTGAAACAATCGTTTATGTCGGCGTTGTAAAGCGTTTCATTAAGTGCGGTGTAGCCCTCTTCAACGCTCACAACGTCATATAGTCCGTTGTTCATGCCTACGGGCTTCCACTTACTCTTGTACTGTTCAGGGTCGGCAATGCCGCTGTTCGCAATGTAAACCCTATCGCCGCCCTTGATATAAGGGCTTGTGCCGCGCAAAAGCCCATCGGTGGAGGGCGCAACGATACGCGCCCCCCGCTCGATGAAGTTGTTGTTAGTGTAAGCGCGTATAGCGTTTTCAACAGCGTTGATTTTGCGCTTGATAATGTCGGGGTCAACGCCCGCGAATTCGTCAAGCTTCAACACTTCGTCAACGTCCACCAACATAAGGCGTTACCCCCTTTCAATCACTTAGCCCGCTGCGACTGCGAACTTAGCCAAAACAACCTTGGAAACATCGGTAAGCGCAACGGTGTACATTTCGTCAACGGTAATTTCGGTGGTGCGGGTATTCGCGTGACGCTCGGTTTCAACGTTAACGCCGCGCTTCATGTAAACGGTAAGTGCGGCGGTATCGTCCTCGGTTTCGGGGTCGATGGTCAACTGAACAATGGGGTTGGTGAAAACGCCCTCGTTAGCGACAATCTTACGGGATGGAACCAGGCGAACACCTGCAACCATGCCAATTTCACCCTTCATCATAACGTTAGTACCGTTGCCGTACTTGTCAGCACTGATAAAATCGGGATCAAGACGCAAGGCGGTTACCTGTGCGGGTGCAACGAACATGACCTTATCGGTCTGAACCTCTTCGTTGAACTTATCAACGGCGTTCACAACGCCGCTGTAGGAAATAACAGCGGTAGACGCATCGTAAACAGTGGTAGCGGTCATAAGCACGTCCAGTGCATCGTTATCGACCTTGGACGCAATGGACTTAGCCAACTGATTGTTGGTTTCACCTACGGGGTTGCCGTAACCAGATAGAACAGCTTCATCGGTCAGCTCAACGCCCTGCATAGCCTTCTTGATGGTGTACTGCTTAGTGGTAGCGGTCAACTGATTAGTAGGACACGCCGCACCTTCGGCAACGTCCACGGCATCACCGATATAGGCGAACGCGGGAACGGTCACGGTGTCACCCGCTCGACCCTGCAAAGTGGTATCAACCTTGGCAAACGGGGTTACCACGATTTTGTTAGGAACCTTAGCGGAAATCATATCCGCCATGACCTGCGGATTGATAAGGTCGGAAATCTTAGTCATAGCCATTTTAACTATTCTCCTTTGGTGAGTTTTTCGTACAGTTCAGGGTTGGAATTGTAAAGTTCGTTACGTTGTTGATACCCCATCTTGTTGAACTGTTCAGGGGTAACGCCGTCCCGATTCTCTCCACGCTCCAATTTGTTCTCCGAAATCTTTTTATCGCCTTCGCCTTTGAACTGGGTAGGGAACTGCGTTTTAAGGGCTGCGATAGTATCATCAATGCCCTTGATTTTCCCATCGTCACCAATGGTAATTTCGCCCTTTTCCTTGATCTTAAAGGTCAAATAGTCCACATCATCGGCGTTGGCTTCGAGCAAAGCGACTTTAAGGGCTGCTTCAGTCTCCACGCGCTGTTTCTCGGCTTCAAGCTCGCTAATTCGGGCTTCGTACTCTCCAATCTTGCCTTGCAACGCTTCGTTTGCCCCTTCGGATTTTTTCATTTCCTCGATAAGCTTTTGCGCTTCGCTCAATTGGTTGTTAACGCCCTCATGCTCGCTTTTAAGCTTCGAATAGCGAATATCAAGGTTTTCTTCACCAGCGGTGTAAACCTTGTTTTGCTTCATCTCGCCTTTGATAGTCTCCACCTGTTCAGCGGTCAAACCTTGCGATTTAAGAATTTCCTCGAACGTCATTCTGTCAGTCTCCTTTTGCTACGTTTTTCACGGGGAACGCCCCGAAATGCACAACCGAACTAATGTTTTTACGCCCATCACGGCGTTTACGAACATGATAACACTTAACGAACATCTGTTTCACCTAATAAAGAACACCTTCGGTAAAATCAGGTTCGTAAGGCGTATTAGCGTTGATACTATCAGTAATGATTTTGATAATCTCGCTATCGTCCACGCCCATTACCAACATTAGCGGGAATTGCTCACCGAATTTATCCCTGTATTCCTGCAATTTTTCGTCCATCGTTAAATTTCCCCTTTCAAAATCACGTCTAGAATCTCGTTAAATACCTCGGTTGATTTAGGCAAATACTTTTTCAATATTTCAAGTTGTTCGGGGTTTGCGATACATTCCATGTATTCCGCGAACGCTTCAGTGGCAACGCCCGCATGTTTACCTGAAAATTTATCGTGCTTTTTCCAGTAGCTTTTACCGTGTCCCCAACCCGCTTGAACGTTTCCACCCGTTGCACCCTCGAAAATGTCAGAAACAGCACCTCGGTTTTCAAGTGGAATTTCGCGTAATTCTTTTTCAACCGAACCGAACGCGCTAGCTTTGTTGAAACGTCTTTTGAAAACGTATTCTTTTTTAATTTCAGCGGGCGTTAATCCGTTACTTCGCCACTTTTCAACAACGCCTTGCGAATAAGACGAACCCTCTAATTGCTCAATCATCCAATCGAAATCAAGGTTATCAGCGGCTTTTATCCACTTTGCCTTTATTTCCTTTTGGCGGGCTTTAACTAAATCGTCCACTTCTTTGGCAATGGTGTTACCGAACAAATTTTCTTTGTACTTTGTCGAAACGTACTTAACAGAACCACCGCGATCATTACCACGTCCAACTAAGAAATCAATGTTATGACCGAACTCGTGAAACCAGGTTTGCATACTTTTTTGTTTAACGTCTGCAAAACTCTTTTTAACGTTCATGTTCACACCCCTACCCATCGGCGTGAAATGCGCTCCACTTCGGTACTTACCATCTAAAAGCTTTAAATCTTTTTCGTAACGCACGTACAACTTAGCCGCTTGTTGATTAGGTGCTTTGGCTACAAGTTCAGCGATTTTATCAACGTGTTCAGTTTCAAGCGTGGTATACACCTCTGCTTCACGGTTGATTGTGATAGGCTTTTCACCCATAACCTCAACACCCGCGTTAGTTGCCGCCGCTTTAGCTACCAACGTTTTAGATACCTGCTTGTAACGTTCCTTGAATTCCGTAAAGTTTCTAACGTCTGATAGGTCAATGACCGTACCGCCGCGCTTCCTTGCGCTTTCCGCAAGGGTGCCATTAATCCACGCTTCACGGTTGAAATCATCGTAACGGCTGTATTTCGTGTAATCCTCGAATTCAGGGTTAGTACCGTCAATAGCCCACCTAGCACGTTGCACCACTACGCAACGGCAATTAACATCCATCCAGGCAACGCCGAACCCGTGCGGGTGCGGTGCTTTTTGCCCCTCTGCTTCGAAATCATCTTCTAATTCCCGAATTTGCCCATCAAGTAGCCTATGCGCGGTACGTGTTCGCCCGTCTAGGGTACTGTCCCATTGTTTCACGATGTCAGCACCGCATTTTTTAGCACCCGTCATAGCATCGAAACGGGAACCGTTGCCAACTCTGCCCGCTTCGGTGCGGGCAATACGTACCGTTTTGTTATAGTCAACGCCCATAGTGCGGGTTAGCCTAGCTGCTATGTCTTGATAGCTTTCCCCGCTCGCTAACCCTATGGAAACTTCACGCCTGATAGCGTTCTTCAACTTCGTGGAATTGCCGTAAAGGCGTTTGGATAGCTTGATACCGTCCGCGCCCGTCTGAATCATCTTAACAACGCGTTTTTGATCTATCGGCATCGCAAGCGGGATACCTTGCTTTTGCAGCGAATACATTGTGCCTATAAAGCCGTTTTCGTATTCCCCGTTAAGGTATTCGGCAATGTTCGAATAGTTCTTGTTGCTCAACGCATCGATAGCGGTATCAAGTTGCGCTTTCAACGCTTCTTGATACTGCTTTTGCCAAACAACGCTTTGGGTTTGCTCGCGTTCGCTAAGTTCTTTGATTTTTTCCTCGATATTGGCGCGGGCTTCTTTGTAATTTTCCCTCGTTTGCCGCAAAACCGTAGCTTCGTTGCGCATCGATTGTGCCGCCGCCTGTTTCTCGGCTTTATTCATCGGCGGTCAAACCTAAACCATCATCGTTATCGTCACCGCCCGCAATGCCGCCGATAGGCTCCGTTGGTGCATCGACTAACACGTTTGCGGCATTGGTCAACGCGGTTTCTGGGCTTTCGGGTACTTTGTCTTTGACCTCTTCGAAATCCAAATCAAGCGCGTTGCAAAGCTGTTCTAACACCACGTCATCACCCAAATTCAACGCCGCCGCAAGAATGGTATTAACAACGGTTTGTTGCGTCTGTGCTTCAACCTGTGCGATTTGGGCATTGTCAAGCGCGTTGGTCATTACCTCACGCTCAAACTCTATGTTTACGTCCTTTTGGCGGTAGTCGGTGCCTAGATCATCGTTAATTTCGTCAAGCACGATTTGAATAAGCTTGCGCATGAACTGTTTAAGCCTAATTTCCAGCTTATTGCACTTCAAGTCAAGCAAGGCGTAACGGCTTTTGATAACAACGTTGGTAATGTTTCCGTCCCCAACTTGTGCGCTGTTCAAACCCATACCGAAACGGTAAATATTGCGTTCGTCCAATTCCAATTTAACTTTGCGGGCTTCGTATGGAATGTCAACGGTGCGAATCTCAACATCACCATCAGGGGAAACGCCAATGCGCTTTTTAGCTTTAATGTTTGCGGTCAGTTCGTCCAGGTTGTCACCCTGAAAACCCTTAACAACGTAAAGGGCTTGCGTGAAATCCTGCAAATTGTTGGATAGGGCGCAACTCATCAAATCATAATCATCAATAAGCGATTTAATGGGGCGCAACGCGCTAAATTGCTTACGGTTGTTATCCAGGCGGAAAAACGGGATAAAGCCTAGTGAGCGGTAATATTCTTCGCCCCCTTCGCTGTAAATGACGTGTGGACGTGGATTTAATTCTTTGCTTTCGTCCAATTCGATTTTCCCATCATCGACTTGCACGTAGTAATACGTTTCGTTTTCGTCCCATACCTCGATACGCTTGATTAGCTTTTTGCCTTTATCGATACGGTCAATGTACCAGTAAATAATATAGTCGGCTCCATCGTCCGTGTCTTTGCCGCGCACCTCGATAACGCCGATAGCATCGGCGTTTTGAAACTTCAACTTACCATCTGAACCAGTGTAGGCGTACATGTACCCGAAACCATCCGAAACGGTACACGTTAGCGCTTCGTTCAACTCTGAACGGAAATCATCGCCGAAATAATCATCAAGCAAGGTTTGCAATTCATCAATATCAGACGTAACGAATCTATCCCCGCTAGTCATGTACTGTACTTCTTGATCTACAAGCTCGGTGAAAAACGGGTGCGAAATGCGAATGTTCGAACTGTCCTTATCTTCCTGAATGTCACCGTTGGAATCATAATAGAAAATCCTGTAATCCCTAATATCGTGGTCACCTTCATAATAACGTTCACCAACTTTAGCGAACATCTTACGTTCACTTGTTTCATCGTCAATGATGAATTGTTGTATTTCTTCTTGTTTAAGCGGCATGTTTGCCCCCTTCAAAGTCTTAGTAAACCCACGTGTTCCCGATAATATACCGTTCGCAAGCATAGCGCATAGCGTCCATCAAGTGATCTTGTTCTTTAACGGGTTCGTCCAACGTCTTACCGAACTTATCCTTTTTCCATTTATAGTTGCCTATTTCGGTTAAAAACCCTTCACAATCAGGGGAAACGATTATTTCAAAGTTCTGAATCCATTCGATACCGTTACGGATTGAATCCTTGCCCTTTTTGGCGGGCGTGATTCTCAACCTGTATTTACTGTTCAATTCCGCGATAGCTTCGGGGCTTGCCGCGTCACCCGTTATGTTCTCTTTCTGATAACCACGTTGAATAATCGCGCTTGCTCTATCCTCGTTGGTCATTCCGCTTTGGTATATTTCATCAAAGACGTAAATTTTACTGTTCGTTTGGTCTAACATGCCGCAAAACATAGCGGTAGGGTTGGTAAAACCAAAGTCCAAACCGAACAAAGGTTTAACACCTTCAATCTTCTTAACCTCGTTAACATCGAAACGTTCTTCGTGCCAATTCTCGTAAACAAGCCCATCAAGAACGCCCCAATCCCCTAAACCAGCGACACGGTAACGCCTAGGGTTTCGAACCTTCATGTTTTCGAACTTGGCAAGGTCTGCTTCGTCCAACCATTCGTTGCATAGGTAATTAGTGGTCTTGCTGAACACTAATTCAGGGTCGGGATTATCAAAAAAGCGTTTCTTCAACCAATGGTGCTCATTCCAGGGGTTGAACGTTAACGTAGCCTGTTTGAACAGTCCTTCAGGGGTCTTACCTCGAATGGATTCATCAAGGGTATCGAACGCATCTTCACTATCTATTTCGTAAGCTTCTTCGACCCATAACCAGCATAAAATACCCGTTTCAACAGTAATGGACGTGATTTTCAAAGGATCGTCAAGCCCACGGAAATATATCTTTTGGTTAGTCGGCTTGTAAGTTATCTCCAACGGGTTTTCGGTACAGTGCCATAAGTCGGTAACGCCCCAACGGTTGATAGCCCATTTCAGTTCCTTGTAACACGAATCCTTCAGGGTGCTTGCCGTCTTGCGAACAACCAGCAAATTAGCTTCGGGGTATTCCATCAGCCGTTTGATGAAGTTTAACGCCGTGGTCTTGCTCTTCTTGCTAGCGCGGCTACCCTTGCAAACGCGATAAGGTAGCTTGCAATTCCAGTAATCGGCGTACCCGCCGCCCACTACCTCGCTGCTTTTGATTATCTGCCGCTCGACTTTAGCCATTGTTAGCCAGATCGTCCACAATCACAACGGGCAAATTACCGCTATGCTCGACCTTTTCGGTGAACATGCTGTAATGCTTGCCCAACAGTTCGGCGGCTTTCAATCGGTCTTTTGCCTTCACTTGTTGCCTTATTTCCGTCTGCATTCCAACGCCGCAACCCCTTAACACCGCTTCGGTTTCTTCACCGCGCATAACCGAAGTAAGGTAGCCCGCCACTTCTTCTGCGGTTGCGATAGTCTCACGGTTCATTTCGTCCTGTAAGGCTTCCAGACGCGATATAACGGGCTTACGCTTCAAATACGCGTAAGCACTCGCTAAAGTAATGCCCATGCGTTTAGCGGCGTTGGACACGTTCCAGTCTTTAACGTATTCGTTCACGAACACGGCTTGCCTAGGTGTCAAACCGTATTCGTCTCTTTGTCTAGGCATTGTGTTATTTCCCTTCCGAAAATAAAAAGAACGCGCAACTTTCACCGTTGCGCGTCCCGTTCGTTGCGTTCAGGGTGCGAACCGCAAACGATTAATTACTAGTATACCCTAAACCATGAACAATTATAGAACATGTGTTTGAAGTAGCCCCGCCATCGTTCTTGAATGACGGGGCTACCTACCCAATGCACCAACGATTATAGCGGTTGATCGCGTTTGAAGCAATCGTATTTGTCGGTCACTTCAAGCATGGTATCAATTTTGCTTAACGCCCGCGTCATAAGTATTTCAAACCACGCCCGCGAGTAACCAGCCTTCACCGTTGCCATCGCCTTGTTAGGTGACGTTACAAAGGCTTCCACGGCTTTAATCTCGTTCGGTTCCAAACCCGCCATGTTCATATCTGTGATTTGAGCGAACCAAAACCCGTTGGTTAGTTCTTCCAACTCGCCATCGTAAATATCATAGCCCTTTAGAACCTCTCCAAACCTCCAAGCTAGGTTCAAATCGTTCAACCATTCCTTAGCGTTTTTCTTCATTATTCACCCTCCAAAACTGATGAAAACCCTATTTTTGCAAATTTGCCGCTTGACCTGCGGTTACTACACTTGAAAAATCAAGTGTAACCCGTTTTTGTATTATGACCTGCGGTTTTGCGGTTACGGTTACACTTGATTTTTATATCTTATATATTTTTATTTGTAGTAGTAGTAGGTTACTACTACTAGTGCCGATTTTACAAGCATAAGCGTTTTTAAGTGTAACCGTAGTAATTCCAGGTCAGCCCGTAAAAACGCGGTTACACTTGAAACGAAAATCAGCCCAAAATGACAATTTCACGGCAATTTCAGCGGAAAAAACAAGGGTTTCGGCTAAACGTCATTCACAATGACAAACAACCGAAACCCACAAATTCGCGTTTTTGTCCCAAACCCGCTAACCCTTGTTTGCGTTCAAACGCGCCCCAACCAACGCGAACACTATACCCGTCACCGCCGCCGCAACGTTCCCGTTCGTCATTGCGAACACGTACACGAACACGATTGCAAGCAACGCTAACACCGCATGTTTCCCATCGTCTTTGCTACTCATTGGAAAACCCGAATCCTTTCTTTGCCCCCAACGTTCCTAAAGTCCCTAAAGTTTTGTTTCGGTTGGTTGCGTGTTTTGCGAACGCTTTAAGGTAAGTTTCGCAAGTCTCGTTCAACTCGCAATTGCGGGAAACGAACAAAGCCAAATCCGCTATATCATCGTTGATTAACTTCAAGTGTTCCCGAATTGCTTTAGTTTCATCGTTCATCTGAAACCCCGCTTACCACAACGCCCCGCCGCGCTTGTTGCCAATTTCGAAAAATACGCGATCAGCGCAAGTGCGTAATCCTTTAACTTCGCGCATGTTGTCGGCATTGTTCAAGTCTTGCAACCTGTAAAGGCTTGCAGCGTCCTTGCGCGTGATAGCTTGTGCAACGGGTTCAATGACTTCGAAAGTGTTCAGACGCTTAACCATTTCATCGCGTTCTTCACGCGTTTCGAAAATCATCAAAGTATCGCCCTCGCTCATAGAATGAACACCGTAGGGGCAATATTCGGCGTAATAGCGATTATGCTTTTTCATTTTTCGGTTCCTTTCTTCGTTTTCCCTTTCGATACTGTCATTATAAATGACTAATTCAGTCATTGCAAGTGACAATTTTAGAAAAATTCAAGGGGCTAAAAAGCCCCTTGAATCCTGAACGTTTAAAACAAATATTCGTTTTCGTGTAACCATAAAATCAAGGCTTCACGTACTACGTCCGCTTTAGAACCGCCCATATCTTCAACAGCTTGCATGAACGCTTCATGTAGTTCACCGTTCACGGTTGCCGTTAGGTGAATCGTTGCTTTCTCCGTCTCCATCGTTGCCCCTTTCGTTACCGTCATTCCCGCCCGTCATATGTTGACTAACACGGTGAAACCAGCGCATGTAAGCGATCAGCGCAATGCTGCACAACGCTAGCAATACAACGCGCTCCAACGTCCAATCCGCGCTTATCTGCGCCGCTATCCTTTCAAGTATTTCCATATCTACCATATCCCGTTGTGGTAGATATTCAGCAAATCGCCCCACTGTTTGTTATAAAACGCTAATTCGGTGTCCAGCTTTTCAGCCAATTCCCGAATTTCCCATTGCGCCGCCTTGTCGGCTCGCAAGTCGTAAAAATTAAAGAATTCTCTAACGTTCATGCTTACTGTGATTGCAGTCTTGGTTGCCTGGGGCAAGACGTAGCGTGCATCTTCGGGCTTGATACCAGCATCTAGGCATCGTTTGTAAGTGCCACCTGCGTATCCCATTGAATAAAGAAACAACGCACAAACATCTTCATCTTTGCTGTGTTCTATTTCAGGTGGAATGACAAACCAATTATCGTTAATAGTATCAATTTTCGTATAGCGTTGGCTTTGCTCCACGTAGCTAGCCAAGCGGTGCCTAACTAGTTGGTGTGAACATGCCCTAGAAACGCCCTCAACCCTTGCCGTAAACGTTGCGTGTTCGAAAACGCTCATGTGTCCTAGCTTCAGGCAATTCCAAACCCTAGAACTCCTTGCATCCTCTTTAGCGTAGCTTGTACCAGCTGCAAGGCTAATCACATCAATTGGCTTTTCAGTTGCCGCTATGATCTTGACTTTCATCGTTTTCCTTTCCGTTCTTTCGTGCCTGTTCTTCGGCTTTCTTCGCTTTCCACACGTTGCGGGTGTCGTTGGCGCAAAGCTTGCAATAGGGCTGTAGCCCGTCTGATTTGCCGCTGTGCATGTGAAAACTAGACCTTGGCAAAATGCGCTTGCAACAACAGCAACGTTTTCTTTCCATTGATTGTTGGCATTCGATGCAAGTAGCTTGATAGCCGTCTTTCGTGTAACCCCCACGGTGGAAACATCCAACGGGTTTGACCACGCCGCATGTTCTGCAACGCTTTTCCCTGATACCTACCAAATTGGAACCTCCATAATGTAAACCTCGTGCCGTTCGTAGTGCCAGGAATCGCGCAAGCTTGCCGCGTACCTTTCGGCATCGGAACGGTATTTGAACGCCGCTTCGAAATTCTTGTAACCGTTCAAAACGGTTACAACTATCCATGTATTGCCGTGAACGTGCATCCCTAGCACCCCTTGAACAGTAATTTAACTTACGCGTTGCATCTATAATAAGTCATTTAAAATGACAAAGCAAGTTATTTTCAATGACCTGTTAAAAATCAATCAGCCATATAAACCCTAACGGTTTTACCGTTTAGTTTGCGCGGTTTGGACTGTAGCCCCGTTTGCCTTACCAGGGCTTTGCTGAATTGAATCATGGATAGAACGCTGTAACCGTTTTCCGAACAGTAAAGGGCGTAACGCCTGTAAACGTCCGTTGTAAGTTCGTTTTCGATGGCATCGAAACCCACGGAATCGACAAACGAGATAATCGGATTGTTTTCCTTTTCGTACTCGGATAGTTGGCGTTCCACTGAATCGCTGCTAGTGAATTCTTTGTTTGCTAGAACTCTGCATAAGCCCTCAACCGCTAAACGAATAAGGTATTGAATAGCTTCATCAGCGCACAATTTATATTTAATCCACGGGTCAAAATCAGGGTCGTTTTTTGAAAACGTGGCGTTGAACGGAATGATTACCAAACGGCGGATGCCCGCGCCTGTTTTGTCCTTCATGCGTGGTATGTCGTTGGCTGAAAACAGCAACTTCACATACGGTTCAAAATCAAACGGGTCTTGACCTTTCATTTCAGCTTTAATGCGGTTACCAGTGACAATTTTTTTAAACATCGCCACTTCCCGCCCCTTCATGAAATCATCTGCAATATCATCACCGATATTGGCAAGCTTGCCGAACATCATAGCCGAACTGAACCTATCGCCTAATTCCTGCAAGTCCAGACTTGAAACGTTTTCGTTGCCCAACATGGTTTTGATCATGTCTAGGAACGTTGATTTACCGTTGGATTTATCGCCCGTGAGAATGAACGCTTTACCCAATTCGTTACGCCTGTAAAGGCAATAACCCGCGCACTCTTCAATGACGGCGCGAACGTCCAGATCACCGCAAGCAAGCTTGTTTAACGTGTTATCTGTTAGTTCATGGTAGGCGTTAGCGTCATAATCGAAATGAATTTTGTTCGTAATGATTGTTTCGGGGTTAAAGTCCAAAAGTTCACCCGTCACAATGTCCAAAATACCGTTTTCAAAAGCAATGTAACGGGCATCCGCCGTTTGCGTGATATTGGGCAACAGAACATCAAGATACTTTAGAACTTCTTTGCGTTGCGTATCTTTCAAATTCGGAATATGGCTAATCATCTTAGCTTCGATACGTTTGTTGCCCTGAACGTAAACGCCTTCTTCGTAACAGTGCAATTGACCGTTCACCTTGATAATCTGCTCTTCGTTCATCAAAAATTGCGCGAACTTATCATGTAGGAACTTGCCCTTGACAATGAACGCGGGTTGCTTGAACGCTTCATCACGTAGAACCGTTTCAACTTCATCTTCGCTCAACGGGTCAGGCAACACGTATTTGTTTACAATACGGATAGTTTCGCGTATTTCCTCGGTTGTATATCCTTCACGCTGCAAGGTGAGAATGTAGGTAAACAGTGCTGTGTTCCTACCGTCTCCAGCCTTCATGCCCATGAACTCGGCTTTACCCTTGATAGGGCGGAAAAACACGGGTAAGGCATCGTAAACGCCTTCTTCTTCGGGTTCCCATTCGGTGAAACGCTCCACCCCGTCAAATTTCAAAACGGCGTAACTGTTTGACGCTCCAACTTTGAAATCAGCGTCAAGCCCGCAAGCGATAGTCACATGCGTTTTGCATTTTTCAAGCGTTCCATCATTGCGAAAATAAAAATGTCTACCGCGTGTGGTCTGCTTGACCAAGCAATTTAACTGCAAATCCTCTACGATATTCATAACTATTTCGCTTGCCGCTGCATCGTCAACGTCAAGTAAAAGGGCGTTTTCGGCTAAAACGCCTGAATATTCTTTGCGGTTTTCGACTTGCTCCAACGTAAGCAAATCGCCATTTTTCCACGTGTTGTTAGCCTTTTTGTTGTTAGTCGCTAAATAACCCTTGAACAACTCCATTGATACGCACCCCGAAATCAATCAAACGTTTTTTTGCCAAATCAATATACCAGCCTTTATCTAACTTAGGCGGTACAGTTAACCCGTTAACATCCTCGTTGATAATGAAACAGTTAGCGGGCGTGCTTGCAACTTTAGCACCTTTACCAGTGTTAGCGTGGATCTTGGTTAATCCTTTGTCGTTTAAATCCTTAGACGCGAAAACCCTAACCGTTCGTTCGTTTAAGGGTTTGGAACCGTGCAGAAACCCCGAATACTTGCCGCTGCACCTTGCCACCATCTGAAATGCTTTTAGGTCGTTACAAGTGTTTACAGTGCTTTCTACGCTTGTTCCTGCGACAAGATAATGAACAACAGCACGGTTAACAATAGCAAGGTCATAATCTAACGCCCCCTGTTTTTTGACGTATGCGCCTTTAGATTTGTATGAACCGTCAAGCATGACGAACACGTAATTATTAACGTCTTTTTGGTACACCTGCTTGAATTCATCGAATTCAAGGGTTAGGCGTGTTCGTTGTTCCCATTCGTGCGCCACATCGTCTACCGCATTAAAAAACGCATCTTCGCCGCCTGCGAAACCATCGGGCATTTTCACTAGAACGCCGTCCGTGTTGCTTTGAATGATCAACGCGCCCAATTCCTCCAAACGCTCCATCAAATCAAGCAACAGCAATTGACCGTGTACGCAAACGCGGTTAGCTTGCCTAGGGTCACATAGCGGGTTGAATTTATCTTTCATAGCTCCATAGGTGCTGTTCAGAACGATTTTCAACGGTGCTTGCAACGGGTTTTTTTCCGCCTTGTACTTTAGACGGCTATGGTAAATTTCCTCGAACTTTTCAGGTTTGCACGAACGCGAATGTAACCCGTATTGAATCATCAAGCTAGGGTACAGGCTCGCAACGTCCATGTTGATGAAGTAGCCTGAACCGCTGTATTTCTCCCTTGCTCCATGTACCCCGCCCCAACCGAAAACATGGGGAACCCCTGCAACGTCAACGCTCAAACGGTGTTTGTGGCTCTTTTCGTTGGTAGGGTCTACGCGGTATTTGCGGTTATCGGGGTTTTCGTACCACTCCACAACTTCCGTATATTTCTCAATTCGCAAGGTGTCGGGTATGTCAATGTCGAATTCATCGTTGTAAGTGTGTTTGCTTGCGCCTAGAATTTTTGCGCTCAACTGTGCTTTGGTTTTTCCTAGGTCGGACAATGGCAAACTGAACATTTTCAGCAAGCCCATTTGGGCTTCGAAATCCGCTTTACGCTGCAAAAACACTTCAATAGTTTGTTCAACATCGTGTTTACAGTAATTAATTACTTCTTTGAGTTCGCTATCAGTTAGCTTGCGTTCAATGTCAAAAGGTACGCTAGTTTCCTGTATGTCGTTTCCTAGCGAACCTTCGAAGAACTTCAATCCTCGGTCTATGTTTTGGAAAATGTCATAATTGATAAAGGGGTAAGCGCGCAAGGTGTTTGAGAATTCCCAACCTTTACGCCCTTTAACGATTATGAAATCATTAACCTTCTTAGGGTTAAAGCCCGCTAAAATCGCCTTGTAAATCCATTGATCGTAATTGCGGGAATTGTAGCCTACGTGAATATCCCCTTTATGCTCATGGTAAAAGGCTTCAAGGGCTTCTTTGTCGTTGACAATCGTTTCGGTAGTACGTTTGGTAGGGTCGATGAAAACAACCAACCAATCGAACGCGAAAACTTCAAAGTCGTAAAAAATCATGTTCGCACCCCTGAATATAAACCTTAGTGTTTCGTTTCGGCTTTCACTATATCGCTTATAGCCTTGTTAGCCTGCACGCTGTTTATCTGTTTCGATAAACCTTCCGTGGTTTCTTTCAATTCAGCCATAATATCTTCTTTAGTGGTTCTTAGGTCTGTTTTCACGTCCATCACGGTAGCTTTCTGTGACGAACCAGTTAAGGCGTTTACCACTATAAAGTTTAATGCCGCTTGGGCTATTTCCGCCCAAAATTCCGAATGTTGCAACCGATACACCCCCTTTAGCAATGCGCCCCGCCAATTAGACGGGGCGCAATCAATAGGGTTTTAAGGTGTGTTTACTCGACCTCGAAAACCTCCATGATCTTGTAATCGTTGTAAGAATTGCCGTTCTTCGCCTTGCGCTCGGAATACTTCACATGGTATTCGAACTCTTGGGCTGCTTCCGCAATGTCAAGAACCATATCCGCGTACTGTCCGAATGAAACGAAATCAACATCGATAGACGTTTCAAGGCTACGCAAGAACTCGTTAGCCATATGCAAGCCGAAACCAGACGCGATAACCTGATTGTAGAAAATAATGCTGTTCTTAAAATCGCCCTCAATGATACGGAACCAGATGGAAACCATAGGTTTACCGCTTGTTTTGGCTTCTTTAAGCTCGGCTTGCTCAACCTTCACCATGTATTCGCCCCATGGAACATCGGGATAATCACCCCCGCCGTTTTCGGCTGCTTTCTTTTCATCTTCCTTTAGGGCTTCAATGTCAAATTGTGCATCGAACTTATCAAAAACGTTGCTCATTAGTTTGTTTCCTTTCTATTAGTTACTAATGATTGTATGTCATTCTACATGACACGAAATGTCATTACAAGTGACGATTTGAAAATTATTCCACGCGCTTTTTGCGAACACGGCGTTTCGGCTTTTCAATCAGCACCGCGGGGCTTTCCCTTGGCGGTTCTTCGTCAAACGGTACTTCATTCTTCACCTCGACCGTGGGCGTTTCCTCAACGTTTGGCGTTTCTTCCGCTTCTACGGGCTTCTTAGCACGTTTGCGGGTGGGTTTTGGCGTTTCCTCGACCCTATCCGCATTGCTTGCATGGTCACGGTACACGGCTTCGAAATCCGCCCAATCAAGGTTCACTTCGGTTTTGCTCATGGTCAAGCGTCCACCGCCGAAAACAGTTTCATCGGTTTTAAATGTCAGCAAATGCGAACCGTCCCGAACGACAACGCGCCCCACAACATCGACCATGCCCGCCAACTGTTTAGCCACCTTTTCGGCAATATTGGGCTTCAAGGCGGTTACCTTGTTCCCACCAGGGCGAGTGAAATCACGGCTGCTATCTTCATGGGAAATCAAGACAACGTTCATGTTCAGGTTGGTAAGGCGGCGCATCGTGTCCAAAAACTCCTTGCGCACAATATCCCACGCCTTAAACGAATCATCGCTTTCGTGTTCCCAACCGCGTTTATCGTACATGTAGGAACGGCAAAGTTCGTAAACGCCTTCTACCAGGTCTACAACCACGGTTTCGAATCCCTGCGAATCCTTTTCAAGTTCGGCGATAGCGTCTTTAAACGTTGACCAGCCGAAAACCTTTTTGGTCATACGCCCTTCGGTTTCCAGCTTATCACCGATGGCAAGGGCGGGCGCATCGATGAATTTAACGTTTCCGTCCGTGTTGAGCATCAACGGCATAGGCGCACCGTTCGCAAAAGTGGTTTTGCCGCTGAATGGATCGCCGTAAATCCAAATCTTGATTTTGCCCTCTTCGGCGCGGTTAACGCGCTCTGCTTTAGGTAATAGCATTGTAGTTTCTCCATTCTCACAAAATGCCTGATAATCGCACCAATCGCATAAGCGACTAGGATACTTCGGAAATTCCGTAGTGGTTTCCAGCACTTGTTTTTCAGCTAGAAAAATGTCCACTTCATCGGGCTTGTATTCTACGGGTATCAATATCGGTTCTTTGGTTTCCAACTCACCGCGTAAACGCCGCCTGAACCCGTCCAGCGTTTCCGTTTTCTTTTGGCGAATCGCCACTTTCGGGAACAGCACGAAATACATGTTTCGAATCGTTCCCATTTTCAAACGCTCGAAATAATGCTTGTAAACGCTTAGTTGGCTAGATTGTTCATAACGTTCAACGCTTTTGGCGTTGGCGTACTTGTAATCGTACATATCGAACGTATCGGCTTCGCCGTCAACGGGTACCAGTAGATCAATGACACCTTTGAACTCCCCTTCGACTTCAAGGGCGGTTTCGTGCAGCCCATCGGGTACGAATTCAAGCCCCTTGGATACCATAGCCCGTAACTTAATTTCCTCGTTGACGGTCAAATCCGAAGTAACGTTCATACCTTCACGATAGTAGTTAATCGCCGCTTCAACGCTTCGCAACTCCAAGCCTTTATGTAGGGCGTTGCCCAAAATCAAGGCATCGTTAGGGGCTTTGTCTGTAATGGTTTCCAGCTCTTCAACGTAATGCAGATACCATTTATAGGGGCATTGCTCGAACGTCCCTATTTGGCTGTAGCTCACTCGCGCCAATTTCGCACCCCCTGGGTATTTCTCCCGTTGCCTTCAACTGTTCTTCACGCGTCAAAGCTTGTGAAACCCAATCTTTAAACGCTTCGAAGTCTTTAGGTCGTAGAACCATGCAAAACCCGCCCGCGTCCTTGATTTGGTTCAGTTTTTGGTGCTGCATCGGGTCTAACTTGCCTTTTTCGTTCTTCAGCTCAACGTCAACGTTGAACGCGCCTATTGTGATTTGCATATCGGGGCAACCCGCGGGAATGTACTTCGCACCGCCCCAACGCTTCAGCCAATAACCACGCGGTTTAACGGGCATTTGGTCTTTCGGCGTTCCCAATCGGTAAACACCTACGCTTTCAAGGTAACGTTTCACTTTCTCTTCGAACTGCTTTTCTCGCATTAGTCGCATTCCTCGTTTTCTTCCGTGAATTGCTCATGATAGGTACACCAACCATGAGCGCACCCGCAAGGGCAAGGGTCGTAATACTCACAATCACGGCATTTAACCACGGGTTCGGGGTCAGGATCTACCCAATCAATGTCACGAATTCCGAAACTCATAGTCAACACCCCTTTTTTCCGTAATAGTCACGGTTAGCGTTTTTAGCAATGGTTTTTCGCTTCACGTCACGCACAAATCTTTCATCGAACATGCGCAACATGGTTTCGCAAGCTTGGATAACGTCCAATGTTTCCATTACCAAATCAAAATCGTTTTCGGCGGCTTCGACTTCTTCAGCTTCTTCAAGAATCTTTTCCGCTTGCCCCGCCGTGTCAGTTTTGAATTTTTCGATAGGCGGGAAATTGTAAGCGTAATAACTCATTGGTTGCCTTTCTTAAACAGTTCATCCGTTCGCTCTTTCTTCACGCCCAAGTTTCGCCAAATGCTAACTTCGATTGAATCCCTTGTGAGCAAGATATAGTAAAAACATGGGCGGTTCTGTCCGATACGGTGTATACGTTTGCGGGATTGTTCGAAACCTTCGCTCCAACCATCAGGCAAACTAAAATAAACAATCTTGTTCGCTTCCTGTAGGTTCAACCCCATTGCGCCCGCCTGATATTGAATGAACGTAATACTTTGCGGGTCAGTTCGATAAGCTTCAAGATCTGTACCATCGCCGCTAACGATACTTACCCTTCGTTCCAAAACTTCGGGCAATTTCATCATTTCCAACAGTTCTTCAGTGTAGGTATAGAAAACGATTAACCTATCATCTGTAGAGCTAACCAAATCACCGAACGCCTTTAACTTGTTTTTGTTCCATTGGGCGCAAAGCATTTTTTCACATAAGCGTTTAGTTAATTGGTAATCCCCGATTAACTCACGCCCTTCAAGGTGAATAACGGAATCTTTGCAAAACTGCTTGTATTCGTTCGTGGGGTTCACGTAAACGAAAATGTCGTTTTGCTCTGGTAACTCGAAAACTTCATCTGTCTTGACGAAAACGCCGCCATACTCCTTTAGCTTGCGTTTCAGGCGTTCAATGTTTTTGTAACCGTTGATAACCTTATGTTTGAATCCGTCCCGCTCCACCGTCTCAAACTTCACGTAATGGGCGTAAAACAGTTTCTTCGGGATAGTCCAGCCTAGCAAATGGCATTGGCTCCATAGGCGCTCATAGTTACCGTTAACAACGGTACCCGATAGCAAAATAACGTTTGCGTAATCCATTTTCAAAATGAATTTGGCGCGTTTGGTCGTTTCGTTTTGGATCAAAGAACTTTCATCGAGCATCAAGGTAAACCCGTGCAGATTCAACAATTCGTTGCGCCTGAACAGTAATTCGTAGTTGATAACCCCAACCGTCATTTTTTCGGGTTGGTTTCCCGCGAGCGAAACGTAACCTTCTAGCATGTTCGCTTTGGTCAAATCGTTAACCAACCAATCGGGGTAATACGTCTCGAAATGCTCTACCCAATCGGGAATTTTAGACTTTTGGCAAACCAGCAAATTAACCGTGTTACCGATAAGGCGCATTTTCTCGGAACCGATGAACGTCTTACCTAAACCCATGTCGAGGGCGTAAAGGGCGTTACCGTTGGTTTCGGTGTCCTTCAACGCCTGTTCTTGGTGCGGAAATAGCTTCATTGTTCCCTTTCTTCAATGAATCGTTCCAACGTTTCCAACCTTACTTTCAACGAACCCACGTTCACAGATGGCAATTCGCCACGGTTTATCAGTCCGTATACGAACGCCCTGTTAGTTCGTAAGTGTGACGCTACTTCCCTTACCGTTAGTAGCATCGTTTTCACTCCCTTCTTCGTAGAATTCAAACCATTCAAAGCCCAAAACCTCGGCTAACGCTTTAGCGGTTTCAACGCTAGGGCTGTTCACGTCCGTTTCAATCATGGCAATTGTCGAACGTTTAACGCCTGATACCTCGCTCAATTGGTATTGCGTCAACCCCGCCTTTTCGCGTCTTGCTTTCAAATCAATCATCGTTCACCCCCTTTCGTTTCGGTGTGTAGTCATTCTACATGACAAAAAATGTCATTGCAAGTAACAAAGTCAAAAAGAATGACAAAGTTTTTTAAATTTGTTGTTTACAATGTCATTTCAAATGACTATACTATAACTTGTAAGGAACGAACCGAAAGGATTTGAAATGCAATTCGTCAATCTTGAAAACAACAATGAAATTCGCAACCTTACCGCTGAAACCCTTGAAAACGCCCTGCTTCTTCACGAATACGCCGTTAGGGCATATGCAAAGGCAACGTATAAGTTCGGTTCAGTCGCTTCTGAAATCGTTGAACAGACTAGCCAAAAACTAGTTAACATGTACGGTTACGATTGGGATGAAATCGAAGCTATCGAAGCTAAAATTTTCGCTACCTGCTAATCAATTGATAATCATCAACGCATCAAAGCCCCTGCAAGTCAGGGGCTAAATTTTTATATGGGGGTTTTAAGTGTGAGAATCAAGGAACTACGCAAACAAAAAAGACTTACCCAAGAACAAATTTCAGCCCGTTTAGGTGTAGGGCGTACCACTTACCTAGGTTACGAAAACGGAAAAATCGGGATACCAGCTAAACGGCTTGAACAATTAGCGGATATGTTCGGGGTGTCGATTGACTACATCAGCGGGAAAACCGAACACAAAACGATTTATGACGTATGGAACGCCGAACACGATACAGACGTTTTAAGGCGTGAAATCATGGTTAGGGAATTTGCCAAACGTGATTTAAAAGCGTTTTTGCAAATCGCTATAGATACATTGGATAAAGGGGATTATGAAAATGAGTAAAGTAAACGCAAGGCAACGCGGGGGATCATGGCAATATTACTTTGAGGGCGCAAGGGTCAACGGGAAACGGAAACGTTTCGTTAAATCGGGTTTCGAATCTAAAAAACACGCTTTAAAAGCGGGTAACGCTGCATTGTATGAATATCTAAACGGGGGTACGCCCGCCCCACCTAACGAACTATCGGTTAGCGATTATTTAGATGAATGGTTGGAATTCATAAGGATAAACCGCGCCCCGAACACCTATAACCGCTATAAAGACGTTATAGAACGCCGTGTAAAGCCCGCTACGGGGTCGTTTTACCTTAGAACGATAACTAGCCTACCGCTTCAAAACATCTTAAACGATATGCAAGCGCAAGGGTTCAGGTTATCGACAATGCAATTTACCAAAAACGTTATCACCGCTGCTTTTAAATACGCCGTACACCCTAGGGAATATATACAAAAATCACCCGCCCAATATTTGACCTTGCCGAAATCGAAAACCAAACCGCTAATGAAAGACGCTATAACGGTTGATACCTTTAAGCGAATCATTAACGCGTTTCCACGCGGTACCAATCTTTACTTACCTGCGATCATCGCGTTTTACACGGGTCTTAGAAAATCCGAAGTGTTAGGGCTTACGTGGGATAACGTGGATTTTGAAAACCGTACTATCACGGTTCAAAAGCAACTTTGCAAGGTTTCGAAAAATTGGGCTTTCGGTGAACTCAAAACACAATCAAGCTATAGAACTATTCGTATTGGCGAGCAACTTATAAAACGCCTTGAACGTCAAAAAGCCCGAACGCTTAGAAACCGCGTTCGGTTAGGTGAGTTGTACCAGGTGCAATTCATGGCAAATAACGGGGTATTAATGGAATCATATTCAGGGGATAAATTAACCCCTGTAATAGCTTACCCAATTTGCACGAAAGATAACGGGGCGATCATCACCCCTAATAATATTGAATACTGTATGCGCAAAGTGCATAAAGAACTTGAACTACCGAACGTTAGCTTTCACACGTTCAGGCACACCCACGCGACTTTGCTAATCGAATCGGGCGCGAACATCAAAAGCGTTTCGGTTCGTCTAGGTCATTCAGACGTTGCGACCACGTTGGAAACTTACGCCCATGTTACCGAACGCATGGAAACCGAAACCGTTCAGGCGTTTGAGGGTGTCACGGGCAACAGTGACACCCGATTTTAAAACGGGTGTCAATCGGGCGGCATTGGGCATTTATGTAACATCGTCTAACGCCTGTAAAACGCGCTGTAACGCGTTTTACGGTATCAGTTAGGGCGTAACTCCCTATTACAACTTAAACGGTGTTAGGGGTTACCAGGTGTCGTTTAAAAGCCCTTTATAGCGCGGTTGTTACAACTTAGTAGGCGTTAGGCGTTACTAGCTGTAACCCTAAAATTCTAACTTTCGGGTGTCGTTAGGGTGTCAAAACGTTAGCCCAAATAGTAAAATGTCAGTGCGTTTGTTACCTCCGTTTCAAGCGTAAAAGCCCCCACGTGTCGTTTCTTTCGAGTTCCTTTCCGCGTGGGGGCTGCTTTATGTTAATATCCACTTAGCTCTTCTTTCTCTCTTTCTGTTTGAAGATAGCTTGGCAAAGCTAGAAAAACCCCCTTTAATAAGGGGGTTTTTCTATTCTTGCGTGAACTCTTGCACCCAATACGTACCATACGTACCGCCTTCGTAGTATCCAACGCCTAAATTGGTATAGCTTTTGTTTAAAATGTTCGCCCTGTGTCCGCTTGAATTCATCCACGAATTCATAACGGCTTGCGCGGATTTTTGCCCCGCTGCTATGTTCTCTCCCGCTGTTCTGTATTGCGTCACGCCGAATGAACGCATCATTTCAAACGGTGAACCGTAAGTGGGCGAATCGTGCGAAAAATACCCGTTATCAGCCATATCTTTAGCCTTGACGGTTGCAACCTTGTTCAACGTTGCATCAAGTTTAAGGGCATTTGCCCCAACCTTCGCCCGTTCAGCGTTTACCAGCTTCAAAACTTGTTCAGCTTGCGCGGTTGAGCTTTGAGTTTGCGCGTTAGTGGTCGTATCGGCGTTGTTTCCGTTGTGGTGGTCGTTTTGATCGTTGCTAGCCGAATTGTCGTTGCCTTGCCCCGCGTCCCCTTGCATTTCGATTTTTTGTTCGGGATAAATTAAATCGCGGTCTTTCAACGCCTTGTTCAACTCCATCAGCTTGCTGAAATCAACGTGATATTCTTTTGCAATTCTCCAAAGGCTATCACCTTTGGAAACGTTGCATTGCGCCCCAACGGTAGGCGCGGCAATGGCTAGGGTACTTAGCAACATGGGTACTATCAATAATTTTCTCATGCTTTTAGGTTTTGCGAAATGTCACGAATTAATACAGAAAATTATTGTAACGTCATTATGAATGACTATTAAGCGCTAGAAAAAGCCCCCGTTTGGGGGCTTTCCTACTCGTCCGAATACTTTTCCAGGTTGTTTTCCATGAGCGAACAAACGTATTCAGTTTTCGTGCATTCCAAACACTCCATAATTTGTTCTTTCACTGCCTGAACAATTTCTTTATACAACGTTTCTATGGTTGCAATATCACATTGCGCATCGTAGATAATATTATCGAATTCACATTCGATAGCGTCCAGGGCAATTTCAAAACCCGTAAATTGCAAACGTTCGTCCCCTTCAAGTTTTGCGGGGTCGTAGATTTTAGGATCAAGGTACATTCGCAAACTCCTAATCGGTCAGAATCTTGTACCAAGTTTTCTTGCCACATTTGCCGTCAACGGTCAAACCTTTAGCCTTTTGGTAAGCCTTGATAGCCTTATCGGTTGCCGTTCCCGCGTCACCGTCAATTTTGATACCAGCGTTGTTTTTAACGTTTAAAAGTGCCTGTAGGCTTTTAACGGTAGCACCGCTAGAACCCTTTTTAATGGTTGGCAAAGTAGCCACGTCAAAACCCCCCGTTTCCGTCTCCGTGGTAGCCCCTGAACGGCTTTTACCGCTCGTGACAATAACAGTATGCCCGCTAGTTTTAGTAACTAACACGTCACCAGTATAAAGCGCGGTATCAGACGTATAAGCAATTTTAGACTGAAACAAGCCTGAATTATTAAGCGTTGAAACTTCATCATCAGTAGTAAAGTTTCCTACGTCTTTTCCTGTACCTTCTTTAATGCACTGTCTAACCAGGCTCGAACAATCGCATTCAGTGTTAACGGTTGCATTGGTACCGTATTTAACAACGCCTAAACGGTTGCTTTGGTCGTATCCGATATGCTCGTTGTTGCAAGCCCGAATCATCGCTTTGGCAATTGCCGCCGCATGGTCAGCGGATTTAGGGCGTAAAACGTACCAACCTTTAGAATGAACGTAAAAGTTTTGCATACTAACTTCACCGCTAGTATCGTTTACGCTGCTTTTCTGCAGTTGGTCACCCGCCTTTCCGCCGCTGTAACATGCGCCGTGTTCATCGTGACGGGCTGAACCGATAACGATAGCCATTACCAGTTACCCGTTCCATCGTCATTATCGGTTTTAGACGTGATACTAAACACGCTATCACCGTTCGAAACTTCGGGCAAACCAACAATGCTAGTAAGGATTGAAACCAACGCCGCAACCCCTGAAATGCTTAGAATCTGCAACCAGTCCAAATCAGTGAAACCAACGCTACCAGTTCCGATTAGGGCAATTGCACTTTGCGCAAAAGTTTTTAGGGCGCGAACAATCGCCGCTTCACCCCATGTTTTAAAAGTGTCCATTATTCCACCTCGTTAACGTATTTCATCATCACATAACCGCCGTTAACTAGCTTGCCCCAACCGTCCGAAACTTCGGCAATTTCCAAAAGTTCGTTCATTCGAACGGGTTCGGCTGCAAGTTCAGCCCCCAAATTTGGGCTTTCACGAACGTTCAAAAGCGCGGTATTAACGCGGTATGCCTTACCAGCCTTACGCCTTCCGCGTGGGGTCTTAGGCTTTGTTTCAGCCTGTTCTGCCTGTTCCGTTGCGTCCGTAACTTCTTCATCGTCCGCACGATCAACAACGGGGGCAACGGTGTTTTCTGCCTGTTCTGCCTGTTCTACCTGTTCCGTTGCGTCCGTTTTCTTACGGCGTGTTCGTTTAGTCTGTGTTTCTTCCATGATTGAATTTTTCCTTTCAATGAAAAACCCGCCCCGTGTTATTAGTTATAGGGCGGGTTTAATTTTAGCATTTGTCCTTAATCGTCACCATATACCGTAGGGGCGTGGATAGCGTCAAGGCGTTTATGGGCTTTCGTAGCCGAATTTTTGGCAAGGTTGGCAATTTCCCTAGTCTCTGCAAGTTGACGTTCGTAATTGCGTTGCTGTGCTTTCATATCCTTCACATCATCGCCGATTTGTCCCAATTGGTTAGTTGTTTGACCTTGCCAATACTCACGTTTGCCGTTGTCGTTCATACGTGCAAAAACAAACGTTAACAGCGAACACACCATTACGATAGCCGATATTAATAATGTCACGTGATTTAATTCCATAGGTTTTAATCATTGCAAGAACAAGGGGAACATATACATGGTTTCTTCAACATAGAAACCTTTAGTTACACTAGTGTTATTGTAAACACTCGCGTAAATAGATAAATTTTGCCCTTCGGTGAAAGGTACAATTGTTAATGGTGCATATCCTTCTGAACCACTTGCAGTTTCCCAACTGAAAGAACTTTTCATATACATTGTGGGGTCAGATAAACCAGCAACGCCGCTAGTTACTGCGAAGTCATACGTATAATCAGAATTAAAGTCTGAAACCATCGCCTGTGTTCGGAATCCAATCGCCATGTACCCCGCGCGTGTCGTTTTGATTTTACCGTTAGTCGAATCAACCTCGTACCAATCCGCATCTTCTAAATCACTGGGCATTTTCAGCGTAAAAGACGCGTTCGCGTGGCTATTTGCGCCAACTTCAACATTACTTGCCGTAAACGTGCAATAACAAAGCGGGTATATACTCGCAACTTTTCCCAAGTCAATTTTTGTAGTTGCCATATGTTAAACACTCCTTAAAGTCCTGTACTGATCATATAGTTTAACGCAAGATACGGTGGGATTTGCGGGTGCGCCCCGCCGCCGCCTGTTTTGCTCACGGGCGTTGCAAATGCTTCAACAGTCCCATCAAAGC
>CAVEMY010000011.1:0-35506 GCA_963617005.1 Parabacteroides distasonis
GGCTCTATTAGCGTTTATCGCTATGGAAGTGGTAGCAACTCCGAAGACTATCGAGAAGTCACAAAAGGCGAATGGAGGCGAGTCCATTAAAGGCTCTATCTACTCTTATCCTGCTTGTTGCAACTAATAGAGAAAGCCCTTCTAAAGAAAGATCGCCATCACGCATCTTTTATAAGAAACCTCGCTAAACTTTCGGCACGTTTTGCGGAGTTTGACAAGTGTTTCCATTAAAGAATAAAAAAATCACCTTGATTGTCACAGGCAGTATCGCCGCCTATAAGGCTTGCGAAATCGTGCGTCTATTGCGTAAAAAAGAAGCGACTGTTCACGTGGTTTTAACGCAAGCAGCAGAGTCTTTTATTGGGGCTGCAACACTTCAAGCCTTAAGTGGGAATGCGGTGAGTACCGACAATGCACCCACTAGTTTAAGTCACATTACTTTGGCACAAAATGTCGATGCCATCGTCGTCGCTCCCGCAACAGCCAACACGATTGCCAAAGCCGCTTGTGGTCTAGCCGATAATTTAGCGAGCAATATTCTTCTTGCTCATACAGTCCCTGTTTTATATGCGCCTGCGATGAATAGCGCAATGTGGGCCAATCCCGCAACCTGCCGCAATGTGGCTTTCTTAAAAGAAAATGGTGCAGCGTTTGTGGGTCCAGAAAGCGGCTCATTAGCGTGCGGGGCGTGTGGTGCAGGACGCATGACTGAGGCCACAAGAATCGTTGAAGCGCTTGAAGCCCTAATGTCCAAAAAAATCCTTCTTGGGAAAAAAGTCCTTGTGACAGCGGGCCCCACAGTAGAACCCATCGATCCCGTGCGAGCGATCACCAATCACTCAAGCGGTAAACAAGGATACGCGGTTGCAAAAGCGGCGTTTGAAGCGGGAGCTGATGTCACTCTCGTCACGGGCCCCACGGCGCTCGATGTCCCCTATGGCGTCAAAGCCATCCCCGTTAAAACGGCTCTTCAAATGCAAAACGCCGTTTTCGAGAACTTAAATGGCGTTGATGCGTTTGTCGGTGTTGCAGCCGTTGCGGATTGGCGCCCGAAAGTCGCGAGTGAACAAAAGATTAAAAAGGATGGCGGCACGATTCCGACCTTTGAACTTGAAGCCAATCCCGATATCGTAATGGGTGTGGCGCACAGCAAAAAACGCCCACAGTGCGTTGTCGGGTTTGCGGCTGAAACCGAAAACGTTGTCGGCAATGGGTTAAACAAACTCCAAAATAAAGGACTGGATTTAATCGTTGCCAACAATGCCACGGCAACCTTCGGGAAAGACACGAATTCCGTCATCTTTCTCAGTACCAAAGAATGCGTTACGATTGAAAAGAGTGATAAGTTAGAAATTGCCCGAGAACTTGTGGGTCGCATTGCAGAAATTTTGGAGGGACGTCATGGCTAGAAAACGAATGGCTCTAGATCCGCCCAATGGCGATTACGTTAAGTACATCGAAGACATCCAAAATGGAAAGATTAAACCCGAAGGCGCGTTAAAGCCATCCTTGCCGATGCATGACCCTGTGCCTAATGGGGGAACGCCTTCGACTTCTACGACAACTGCAAAAAGGAAGTTCGGTGCGCCTCCTGAAGCGCTTTACGCGTTAGCGGGCTTTTTGGTCGTTGCCGGTATTGGGCTACTAGCCTATGGCATCCTCACAGATACCGAGCCCTGCATTCCGATTGGCATGTTTACCCTCTTTGGCGGTTTTGTTTTTAGTGCGAACCTAAAGAAATGAGTGAGATTTCCGTTCAGTTGCGCGTTTTAGATGAGCGCATGAAACCCTATCTTCCAACTTACGCCACAAAGGGAAGCGCAGGTCTTGATTTGCGGGCGCTACTCGATGCCCCACTTACAATTGCGCCAGGCAAGACGCATCTTATTCACACGGGTTTGAGCATTTATCTTGCAGACCCCAACTATGCGGCCGTGATTCTCCCTCGCAGTGGCTTGGGACACAAAAAAGGGATTGTCCTTGGTAATCTCGTGGGTCTTATTGATTCGGACTACCAGGGAGAGCTCATGATTTCCACGTGGAATCGGTCAAACACCCCCTTTACGCTTGAACCCTTTGAGCGGCTTGCGCAACTTGTGATCCTCCCTGTCGTGCAAGCCAAATTCAATCTCGTTGATGCCTTTGTAGCAAGCGATAGAGGGGCTTCTGGCTTTGGCTCCACGGGTCGCCAATGACCTCAAGCACCACAAAAGAAACACGACAAAAAGAAACGGATCAAAGCGAGGCGAGAAAACCCCGCTTTGTTTCTTTTGTTGCGCTTTTCTTTTTGATTGTGTTTTTCTCAGGCGTTGCAAAGAGTTTGGGGCCTGCTTGGGGCTTTTTGGATTACGCGACTCTTGTCGGGCGCTTTGGCGAGGTTTCACAATCGACAACCTTTCTTGGTGTGGGTGGATCTGGAGCGCGCGGAGCCCTTTTGTATGCCGCCTCTTTTATTCCGAGCTTAATGCTTGCTGTAGGCGTCATTGAGGTCGCAACGCACCTAGGAGCCTTAAAGGCCGCTCAAGCGCTTCTTACGCCCGTTTTAAGGCCTTTAATGGGGGTTCCTGGGGCAAGTGCCGTCGCGATTATCGCAAGCCTCATGAGTTCGGACGCGGGAGCCGCGGCTACGCGTGAACTTGTCGATAGCAAAATGGCCAACGAAAAAGAACGCACGATTCTTTGCGCCTTTGAATTTAGCTCTGGCGCGAGTGTGATCTTTTACCTTACTGTGGCTAGCGTTCTTTTTTCTTTGTTGCCAATTAACTATCTTGTCCCCCTCCTTGTTACCCTCCTTTTTAAAGTTGTGGGCGCGAATCTCGTGCGCCTTTACCTAAAGCGTAAAGGCCCTTGAAATGAACGCGATGAATTGCTTTATTTCTGGGATGCAAAAGGGATTGACGATTGCCGTGAAATACATGCTTCCGGCAATCATCGCGGCGTTTGTCCTAATTGAGGTTTTAAAAACTTCGGGGCTTCTTACTTGGATTGGCTCGACTTTTACGCCTCTTATGGGGCTCTTGGGGCTACCAGGAGAGGCTCTTACCGTGCTTATTACCGCGTGGGCGAGCACCGCTGGCGCCATTGGCCTTATTGCTGCGATGGCAGGTGCTGAGATCCTCACGCCCAACCACGTGGCAATCCTTTTGCCTGGCGTCCTTTTAATGGGTTCACAGCTACAGTTTGTGGGCCGCATTCTTGCGACCGCTGGATTAAAGGGCCGATACATTCCCCTTATGGTGGCCATTGGTTTTCTCAATAGCCTTTTAGCCATGCTCTTTATGCGGATGATTCTTCCCTAAACTTAGCATCTCGTTACGAATCCAAAAGCTAAAAAGAAAGCTCTTGCGACTAGAATTCGCCCCCTAAAAACATTGATAGAAGAACCATGCAATTTAGCCCCATCACGCTTGAGCATTTCGAGGTTTGGAAGTTTTACTGGACCCGAGCCAAATTTCGGACGGCCGATACGACCTTTGTCAATCTTTTTGGCTGGGCTCTTGCCTATGGTCTTGAGTGTGCCGAGAGCCACAACCTTTTTTGGATTCGAAAAACAAAAGGAGCGACACCCACTCTTTGGATGCCAATTGGGAACACCGAAAACGTTAATTGGGATGAGGCGCTTTCTCAAATGGATGCCGGGACTCAATTCGAACGCATCCCCTTACCCTTAGCCCAGTCAATCAAAGAAAGTTCAACCCGCGTAAAAGAGTTCACTCCCACACGAGACCAAGATGAATACCTCTATCATCGTGAAGCGCTTGCCAAATTTGAAGGCCGGAAACTACATAAAAAGCGCTCGCACCTCAATGCCTATGAGCGCCTTTACGGTGTTGACTATCGCAACCTCACAAAAGAGGATGCGCCGATTATTCTTGACTTAAGTGCGACGTGGCTTAAAGACTCCCCAGAAGATGCGTCGCTCGAACTCGAACATAGCGCGATTGAACGGATGTTGGGCCTTTGGGCACTTGATGATTCGATTCGTGCTGGAGGCTTATTTGTTGATGGGAAACTTGTGGCCTACGACTTTGGATCTGCGATTGACGCAGAAAACTTTGTCGTACACATTGAAAAGGGACTCCCTGAATACCGAGGCGTCTATCCGACAATTGTCAAGAACTTCGCTCAATTCGGAATCCCCGAGAGTTTTCGCTTTATTAACCGCGAACAAGACCTAGGCGATGAGGGTCTTCGGTACTCAAAGATGACCTACCAACCCTCAGGCTTTATCGAGAAAGCCGCATTCGTCTTAAGTTAGAGTTTTGCCATCATCTCGTTGATTGTCTCTACGGCATCGGCCTCTAGCCAGTAGTCACAGACTTCGATAATCGGCGCTTCTGGGTCGTTATTAATGGCAACGATGGTCTTAGAGTCTTTCATGCCAGCTAAGTGCTGGATTGCGCCCGAAATGCCAAACGCAAAATAAAGGTCTGGCGCCACAATCTTTCCAGTTTGCCCGACTTGGGTATCAGCCGGAGCAATAAAGGCATCCACCAAGGCTCGCGTGGAACCCACAGCACCATGCAATTTCTCAGCAAGTGTTTTTGCTGCTTTAAAACCTTCTTCGTCAATCACACCACGGCCAGCACTCACAACAATCTTGGCACTCTCAAGGTCAACCGAGGCGCTCTTACGAGTCGATTCGGAACCAACGTGAGTAAACGTGCGTGAGGTCACTGTAGCGTCAACTGCTTCTGTTGCTACTTCGTTAGAAGAAACTTCAACGGGCTCAAAAGCGCTTTGTCGCACTGTCGCGATAACGGGTGTTACATCAATTCGCACGGTTGCCAAAAGGCTTCCCGCGTAGATATAGCGCTTAAAGGTATTAGCAGAAACCACTTGACTAATCTCAGAAAGCGCTGGGACATTTAGGAGTGCTGCTACGCGCGGCATCACGGTTTTCGAGAAAACCGTTGCAGAAAAGAAAATGTGTGAGTAATCGCCTTGTAAGGTTTTCACGACTTCTGCCATGTGCTCAGGCGCAGTGATGGCATCGCTCGCGACTCGCACGCGGGAAATACCAGAAATCGTTTGGGCCTTAGCCTGCACTTGAGCGTTTCCCTGTGGGAAAACTAGAAGATCGACATCCGTGCCAATCGCATCTGCGGCGCGCACAACGGATTGAGTAATGGTTCCAAGAACCTCTGCGGGATTGGTCGCAACAACTAAAACACGCATTATTTGGCCTCCCGTACGATTTTCTTATCGGCAATAAGGCGCGCGATGAGTTCATCGACTGAACTCAATTTCTCAGCGGCTCGTTCTTTACGTGGTTCTGTCACTTCGAGAATCTCCGTCTTACGCGCCAAATCAACGCCAAGACTTTGCGCATCGATCGCTTCAATCGGCTTCTTTTTCGCGCGCATCATGCTTGGCAATGTGACGTATCGCGGCTGCGCTAAACGAAGGTCAGCAGAAATAACGGCAGGGAGTTCTCCCTTAAGCTCAGCTAACCCTGCGTCTGTTTCAGAGCGAACCGCAATGGTGTTGCCATCAATGTCGATGTGCGAGACGTGCGTTGCGATAGGAAGATCCAAAAGCGCAGAAAGCATCTGAGAAACTTGATTGGCATCGTTATCGACTGCCTGCTTACCCAAAAGAATCAAATCGGGCGACTCTTTTTGAGCGACCTTCGCAAGAATCTTCGCAATCGTAAACGGCTCAACAATCGCATCCAATACAACGTGAACGGCGCGATCGGCACCGATCGCTAAAGCCGTGCGAAGGGTATCGGCCGCTTTCGCGTCCCCGATACTCAGAGCAACCACTTCCGTGGCTTTTCCCGCTTCTTTTAATTGAACGGCTTTTTCGACTGCAATCTCATCAAAGGGGTTCATGCTCTTTTTAAGAGCCGCCGTTTCAACGGACTTCCCGTCTGAGGCTGGATGAACCTTCACGTTGCAGTCAACAACGCGCTTAACAGCAACCAAAACTTTCATAACACAAAACGAAAAATAGAAATAGAGAAATGCCCTAATAACAAAAAGGACTTATCAAAAAAACAAGGAGTCGAATTATACGGGAGTCTCTGTGGGGAAAACGGCCTCTTTCCTCATCAACTTCTCTTTTTTAGCCAGCCTTATATGTCTCATTTTTGTTTAGTTGACTAAACAAATTTATATGGTTTTTGTTTAGTTTATTAAACAAAATCTGTCATAATCGCCTCATCGAACTGAGGGGCAATTGCCATGATTGAACTTTCTACCCTGCAAAACATCATCGCCGACAACCGTGAATTCGTCAAAGGTATCGAGCTTTTTCGCCGCGATATCGCGACTCCCGACTTCGCGAACTGCGTGGCCGTGGGACTAAGGCGCGCTGGAAAATCCTATTGGCTTTTCCAAGTGATGCACGACCTTGTCAAAGAAGGCGAAGATTGGGAAAACCTCATTTATATTAACTTTGAAAGCGAGCGACTCATTGGGTTTGAACTCGCTGACTTTAACCGCCTGCTTGAAGCGCACTACACAGCAGTCGGCTCAAAGAGTCGCCCTATTCTTTTTCTTGATGAAATCCAGATTATTGAGGGTTGGGAAAAGTTCGCTCGCCGTATGGCCGATGAAAAAATCACGACTTTTATCACGGGCAGTAACGCCAAAATGCTCAGTACTGATGTTGCCTCCCTATTAGGTGGTCGCTACTTCACCATCCCCATCACAACACTGACATTTGCTGAGTACTTAAGAGCGAAGGGGCTTCCCTCTAAAGAGAAAGATCTTCATTCAACAAAATCCCAGGCGCGCCTTTTCAATCAATTCATGGCTTACCTTCACTTTGGAGGCTTTCCAGAAACCGTTAACGCTAAAAAGGAAACGCAACACCTTTACTTAGAAAATATTTTTCAAACGATTTATTTGCATGCCATTTTGGAGCATTCTCCAATTAAACACCCCGCAGTGCTTCGCATGCTGCTGAAAAAAATTGCTGAAGGCGTAGGGAACCCCCTTTCTTATTCGCGCCTTACAAATCTCTTAGCTGAGGTCAACAACAAAATCTCGAAGGTCTCAACAATCGCCTACGTTGATATCGCAAAAGAAGCTTGTCTACTTCATGCGATTCCAAATTACGCAGGAAAACTCGCAGAACGTGAAAGCGTACCCAAATACTATTTTGCCGATACGGGGCTACTGAAAATCCTTAGCTTAGACTGCGAGAGCGCCCAACTTGAAAATCTCGTTGCTATCGAACTCTTACGGCGTTTTGGAAGAAACGGCGCTATCTTTTACTATAAGAAAAACATCGAGGTTGATTTCTATGTGCCCGAGGAAAGTTTGGCGATTCAGGTCGCTTACGATTTAAGAAAGAATCCCGAGACCATCAAGCGCGAAGTTGGAGCCCTTGAAAAATTCTCAAAAGCTTTCCCATGCAAAAAACGCCTCATCCTCACGCTTGAAGAAAGCGACACAATCGATTCTGCCGTAGGAAAGATTGAAGTTTGCCCCGTTTTCAAGTGGCTTTTGGCGCAATAACGCAACCTAGGGGAATCCCCCTTTTGGTCAATTGCCTTTTTCATAGGTTCCGTGGCATAGTCTCAGTTCCATTTGGCGCAAAAGCTTCCAAAATTTGCCATCGAGAGTTTCGCCCTTCTTTTTAGGAGCCCCGAACAATGCTTAGTGATATTGAAATAGCCCAATCCGTCAAACTCAAAAGAATCGATGATCTCGCTCACGAGTGGGGTCTCACCGATGACGAATTCGAGCCTTATGGGAGAGATAAGGCCAAGGTCACACTGCATAAAGACCGTAAGGCAAACGGCAAACTCGTTTTAGTCACGGCAACCTCAGGAATGCCCGCGGGTTCTGGGAAAACCACCACCTCGATTGCCTTGGCTCAAGGCTTAAATCAACTCGGCACAAAAGCCGTTTTAGCGCTTCGTGAACCCTCCTTAGGACCGGTTTTCGGAATGAAGGGAGGAGCCGCTGGAGGTGGCTACTCGCAAGTGCTTCCCATGGAGTCGATTAACCTCCATTTCACGGGCGACTTTCATGCGATTTCCTCGGCAAATAACCTACTTGCGGCATTAATTGATGCGGCTCGCTACTTTGGTCAAGTCGATTTAAAAGAGGTCACGTGGAAGCGAGTCGTCGATTTAAACGATCGCCAGTTACGCTTTATCGTCACGGGTCTCGGGGGACCCGTCAATGGCGTACCCACAGAAACCGGTTTTGATATCACAGTCGCTAGCGAACTGATGGCCGTTTTGTGTTTAGCAAACGACGAAGCCGACTTACGACGCCGCATCGACTCGCTTGTCATCGGCTTTAAGCGTGATGGCTCGCCCTTTACCTGTAAAGAACTCGGGGCAACGGGTTCTTTGATGGCCCTATTGTCGGAGGCTGTAAAGCCCAATCTCGTGCAAACCATTGAAGGGACTCCTGCCTTTGTGCACGGTGGGCCTTTTGCGAATATCGCGCATGGCTGTAACTCCATTGCCGCAACGCGCGCAGCGATGACACTAGGAGAAGTCGCAATTACTGAAGCCGGTTTCGGTAGCGACTTAGGCGCACAAAAGTTCTTTGATATTAAGTGCCGTGCCGCAGGCTTTGTGCCAGGAGCTGTTGTGCTCGTGACAAGTCTTAAGGCCCTACACTGGCACGGCGGCGTTGACTTAAAAGAAATCGGCAAACCCAACATTGAAGCTCTCATTGCTGGTCTTTGCAATCTTGACGCGCACATCGCGAACTTAAAGCGCTATGGCGCCCCGATTGTCGTTTCGATGAATCACTTCGCTGGTGACGACGAAGACGAAATCGCGCTTCTTACTTCGCACTGCACAAAGCTCGGTGTTCGCTTTGCGATCTCGAAGGGCTTTGCCGAAGGCGGTAAAGGCGCCATTGAACTCGGAGAAGCCGTTTTGGATGCCTTAAAAGAAGCGCCCAAAGAAATTCACTTTACCTACCCAGAAGAAGCGCCCGTTTTAGAAAAGATCGAAGCCGTTGCCAAAAACGTTTATGGCGCGGGATCTGTCATTCTTTCTGATGCAGCGAAAAAAGACTTAGCGCTCCTTGAGAAGCTTAAGATGGATCGCTTGGCAGTCTGCATTGCTAAGACCCCGTTGTCGATGACGCATGACGCAAGCTTGAAGGGCGCACCCAAGGGCTGGGCGCTTCCTGTTGCACGATTGCTTTTAAATGCGGGTGCGGGCTTTATTGTGGCTACCACGGGATCGATCCTACGCATGCCAGGGCTACCGAGAAACCCCGCGGCTTATCGCATCGACCTCAAAGACGGGAAGATCACAGGACTTTCCTAACTTTTGCAGTTTGTTCAAAAGGCCCTTGGCTTCAAAACAAACCGAGAACAGTGCTCCTTTTTTAGAATGCAGGGCAACATCCCTACAGTCTTTAAGGAGCACTTTTATGGCCGAGACAAAGACGCCAGACATTCTTCCGGTTCGCGATGAATTCTTCTGGCTTGAGCAGATCAATAAGGCAACCCTTGTGATTAACACCGATGAGGGACTGAGCCCAAAAGCTGAAGCCAAGCGCTTTGCCGATGCCATCGAAGCGGTTTTCGAAGAAGGGGAAAAACCGGGCGCCCTGCGTCCGAAGGCCGTGATTAAGCTCGAACCCCTTTTAATTGAAAAAGCCGGTCCCCGTATCACCATTCTTCACGTCGGTCGCAGCTCTCAGGATATGCATTCGACATACCGCTTAGCGATGTGCCGAGACAATGCAATCCGCGTGATGCACGCCTTAAATGGAGTAGCAGAAGCGATGACCGCGATGGCTGAAGAACACCGCGATACCCTTGTTGTCAATTACACCAATGGGGTGGCGGCTCAACCCAATACCCTTGGCCACTATTTAGTTGGCCTTCTTGCTGGCTTTAACCGTGACCGTGAACGCTTAACTGAGTTTTTAAAGCGCTTTGATTACTGCCCGATGGGTTCGACCGTGTTAAATGGCACAAGTTGGCCCTTGAATCGCCGCCGTATGGCTGGCTTCTTAGGTTTTTCCGATATCACCCACAACTGCTATGACGGCACCTTAGGAATCAATGTCGATATGCCTGTGGAGTTTGCTGAGATTCTTCAGAGTATTGGCTTACACATCTGCACCTTTATTCAGGATATCTCGGTGCAATACGCCCAGTCTCGTCCTTGGATGATTTTGCAAGAAAGCGCCGATACAACCTATGTGTCCTCAGCGATGCCTCAGAAGCGCAATCCTGGTCTTATGGTCAATACGCGGTCGGCCGCAAGCCAAACGATTGCGGATGCCGCTGCGATTCTTATCCGAGCTCACAACATCATCCCAGGCATGATGGACGCGAAGAATCAATCCTGCGCCCTAACGGCGACAAAGACAGCGGTAGGCGCTATTAACATGCTTACCCGTGTTGTGAAGGCCTTAAAGGTGGATAAGGCTCGTGCTCTTGAAGAACTCAATAACGATTGGACAGCAAGCCAAGAAATCGCCGATGCGATGATGCGTGAGTATGGGTTGCCTTTCCGCGTTGGCCATCACGTTGCAAGTAAGATGGTAAGTTTCGCTCGCGCTAACGCGATCTTGCCCTTGGATTTCCCCTACGAGCAGATGAAAGCGATTTACGCCGAAGTGATCCAATCCGAATACCCTGAGGGCGATACGACGCTTCCGATGAGTGAAGCTGAGTTCCGGTCTCTTTTAAATCCGCGCGACATTATCAATCGCCGTGCTGTTGAAGGGGGGCCGCAGCCTGCGGCATTCGCCGTGCAACTTACCGAGCAAAAAGAAATCAATGCGAAGTACGTTACCTGGGTCGATGAAACAAAAGCTTCGATTCAGAAAGCGCTTGACGCATTGAACGCAGACTTCAATCAATTGCGCTAAGAATCCGATTCCCTTCCAATGAAAATTTTGGGGAGTGCCCGTTTAGGTCCACTCCCCTTTTTTTGCTTCTTTAAAGCCCCTAATTAGTCGAGAACCTTCTTCGCGAGTTCTCCCAAAAGCGGCTCAAACTTCACGCCATACCAGTGGCTCTTATCGGGTTTGGTTGTTTCGATCGCTTTCAAGGTAAAGTCGGCGGCAATCTTTGCGGCTTCATTGATTTCGATTCCAGCAAGATAGGCGCCAGCGAACGCTGCGGCATAGACGTCTCCCGTGCCGTGGCAGCCTTCGGCGATCTTTTTGTGCTCGTAGTAGTACATCGGAACGCCATAGGCACTTACAACGACACCGGTCTTTTCTTCGCGGTAGCCGACGCCTGTTAAGACAACGGTCTTGGCTCCTAAGGCGTGTAGTGCGGCAACGAGCTCTTGCACGTAGGATTCATCGTACTTTTCACGATAGGGTTTATCGGTTAAGAAAGCCGCTTCTGAGATATTCGGAAGCACGATGTCGGCTTGAGCAACCAAGGTTTTCATCGCAGCCACATAAGCGGCGTCAAACGCTGGGTAGAGCTTACCGTTATCTGCCATCGCAGGATCGACGATTGCAGGGGCGCCTGGCTTACGGCAGGTTCCCAGGATCTTGGAAACTAGCGCAATCTGCTCACGGCTTCCTAAGTAGCCTGTAGTCACTGCATCAAAGGTGATGCCTTCTTTGACCCAGTGCGCGCGAATGGGCTCAATGTCTTCTGTCAGGTCTCGGAATGTGAAACCCTTAAAGCCTGCGGTGTGCGTAGAAAGCACGGCTGAAGGCAAAATCGCTGTTTCATGCCCGCAAGCGGAAAGAATGGGAAGCGCCACAGTTAAGGAACACTGTCCCACACAAGAAATATCTTGAATCGTTAAAACACGTTTGTACGTCACAGTTACTCCGTTTCACTAACTTGAGTCTTGTCTTTGGACTCTCTTTTGCGTTCTTCTTCGACGTGCTGCAAATACGCTTCATCCACATCGCCCGTGATGTATTCGCCATCAAAGCACGAGCAGTCGTAGTGCTTTACGGCAGGGTTTAATTCTAGGATGGCCTCTTTAAGGTCCTCTAGTCTTTGGTAAACAACCGCATCGGCGCCAATCTTTTTGGCAACACCATCGGCGTCTAGCCCCCGTCCACAGATCAATTCATCGCGCGTTGCCATATCAATCCCGTAGACATTCGGAAACGTCACGCGGGGCGCGGTTGAAGCGACAAAGACTTTCTTTGCTCCCACTTCGCGCGCTAATTTCACAATCTCGCACATCGTCGTGCCACGCACAATCGAGTCGTCAACCAAAAGAACGTTCTTCCCTTCAAACTCAACGGGCATTCCATTTAGTTTCTCACGCACGGTTTTAACGCGTGTGGCTTGGCCAGGCATGATAAAGGTGCGCCCGACGTAGCGATTCTTTAAAAACCCTTCGCGGTACGGTAACTTTAATGTAGCGGCTAACTGTTGCGCCGCGGGCCGCCCTGAATCCGGAATCGGCATTACAACATCGATTTCACGAATGTCGATTTTCTTAGCCACTTCTTTCGCAAGCGTCTCGCCAAGTTTCAGGCGCGCCGAGTAGACGCTCACACCATCTAAAACACTATCGGGTCGAGCAATGTAGACGTGCTCAAAAATGCACGGACAAAGGTCCACGGATTCGGCACAGATTTCACTAAAGAGCTCACGGTTGCGGTTAATGAAGATCACTTCGCCTGGCGCCACATCCCGCATAAATTCAAAGCCTAAGCCATTTAGGGCGACAGACTCTGAAGCGACCATGTAGTCGTATGTGCCATCGTCTTTTTTAAGGCGCCCGATGCACAAAGGTCTAATGCCATGGGGATCACGAAACGCGATAAGTCCCTTATTGATCACGAGAGCCACATCAGAAAACGCGCCCTTTGCGCGCTTAAAAACCTCTCGCATGGCGGCGAAAACGTGTTCGGTTGTAAATTGACCGCGACCGAGGCAGTGCTTCCCGATTTCGTCAGCAACAACATTCAAAAGAATTTCCCCGTCACCTAACGTATTGATGTGACGAAGGTCCTCGTCATAGAGTTCATCGCGAAGCGCTTCGGCGTTTGTGAGGTTTCCCTCATGGCAATAGAGAATGCCGTACGGGGCGTTGACATAAAAAGGAGAACTCTCTTCATTGGAACTAGCGGTTGCAAGTGTCGGGTAGCGGCAGTGACCAACGCCTGAATTTCCCTTTAGGTTACGCATATCGCGCGTACGGAAAACGGCGTTAACTAACCCTAAGCCCTTATGTAAGTGAAACTGCAGGCCTTCAACGGTAGCAATGCCCGCAGAATTTTGTCCTCGATGTTGCAACAAAAGAAGCGCGTCATAAATCGTTTGATTGACAGGCTCGTTACTGATTAAACCAACAACGCCGCTCATAAATGAACCTCTTTGAAGGGGATAAGTTTTGGAACTTTTTTTATCACTAATAAATTCGAAATTCTTGCCGCATCTTGGCAATCGTTTCTGGCAGTACGGGCATCGCAAAATCGATGACACGCTCAGCAGGAACGATAAGAACGGAGTTACGCCAGTAGCCCGTTCTCGTGCAACTTGTCATCCCAAGTAAAAAGACACAGGCGCACACCACAACAACGCCACGCACAAAGCCAAACACAGCACCAATGGAGCGATCTTCAAAGGTAATTGATGCGGCAGATAACGCCCGCCCTGCAATCTTTCCTAAGATTCCACAGGCAAAAAGTACGACAACCACAATAAGGAGCGCACCAAAGACCGTGCGAATCGAAACATCAACGCTTTCTAAAGGAATTAAGGGGCCGACAGCAGGAGAAAACTTTAAAGCAAAGACAATGGCTAACACCCAACCTAAGATTGCCATTAACTCACGCACGATGCCGCGAAAGAGTCCGACAATCGTCGAAATCACTAACACGGCTAAGATGATCCAATCGACTTCATTCATAGAAAATCTTTTCCTATTTCTTTGCCGGTTTCTCGGTCATGATGCCACCGTTGGTGACGGAATTAAGTGCCAATTTATCCAACGCGATATTCGCTTTCTTAAGCGTATCAAAACGCCCAACGCGCACGCGCCAAATATCGGCTTGGTGCCGCTGCGTCTTTTCAATGTAAACAGGCAGTCCCAACTTACGAATGCGGTTGGCTTTTTCCGTGGCTGACGTGCGATTGCTCGTTGCCACAATCTGGATGTAGTAGAAAGTTCCGTTGGCTTTCGTTGTAGCCTCGGCTTTCTTTACTTCAGTCTTTGTCTTTTGTTCGACTTTCTTTGTAGCCGCTGTAGCCTTTACTTGGGTCGTCGCCTTTTTCGCTTCAGTCTTTGTGGCAAGTTTCTTTTCTTCCTCTTTTATGACGTCTTTCTTTTGCGCTGTCGCTGGCGTGGGGTTAGCTTGACTTAAATTGCGAGCGACCTCTTCGGCTCTTGCGCTTGCGTCAACTTTAGTTTCTTTCTTTGTTAGAGCCATACGCTGAGAGGAGGATGCCGATTTATCGGCAAGCGGGATTTCTGTTATGGCGCCGCGATTGGAGTAATCCTCATCGGGCTCAAAAACCCACGGAAGAACCGCACACAAGAAAAGCACAAAGGCAATCGATCCAAAGATACGGCGACGCACAGCAGCGACGCGAGCGGCTTTATTTTTTTGGTTAATCGCGTCCGTTGTTGAATACGCCAAACCTATATCGCTCACATCCGTCGAGGGTTTATTGGGACCGAATAGCTTTTGAAATTTATCGAGCATGACGCGTGTCTTCACCGAGAAAGGGCGCCCAAGGCGCGCAATGACTCCACAGCCGCTGCCACCGTGACAAAGGAGCCAAACACCAAGATTCTAACAGGCTGAGGCGCCAAGCGATGCGCTTCGGTGAGCGCTTCCTTGAGCGCCAAATCGACCGATTCAAATGTCTTAAAACGCTCTTGAGAAACTCGGGCAGCAGTAAGTCTCTCTGTCAGAATGGCTAACCCTGCGCCTCTCGGGCCCCCTAAGGGTGCTACAAACCACTCACTGATAAAGGGGGCCATGATTTTGGCTACAGACGCGATGTCTTTGTCTTTAAGCATCGCAAAGACTGCAAGAAGCTTTTCCCCGTCTTTTTGCGTCTTTTGGATGTTTTGCGCCAAGACTGTCGCTGCCTGCGGGTTATGTCCCACATCCAAAATAAGCGGCGTGCCTGCGACGGTAAGCTTTTCAAAGCGCCCAGGCATGTAGGCTTCAAGTAGGCCCTTTTCAATTGCTTCGCGCGCGACGGGTAACTTTTCTTTTAAGCTCGTTAACGCCGCCAAGACACCTGCGGCATTTTGTATTTGATTGGCGCCTTCAAGAGCAGGCTTTTTTAGGTGTTGATATTGTGTGGTGCCCATCACAAAATCAAACGTACCGTTTTCTTCGTGCGTTTCAAAGTCAACACCGTAACGCATCAATTTGGCATCGATTTTTCGGGCGTAGTCAATCAAAGTCGCAGGCACTGTGCGATCTGTGGCAATCGCAGGAACCTTCGGGCGATAAATGCACGCTTTCTCGTAAGCGATTTCTTCGCGTGTTGTCCCGAGGTACGCGGTGTGATCGATCCCTAAGGCGCAGACAATGCCGCAACTTGTGTCGATCGCATTCATCGCATCGAGTCTGCCGCCCAAACCAATTTCAAGAATCACAGCGTCTAAGTGACTCTGGCTAAATAGGTAAAGGATCGCTAATCCTGTGAATTCAAAATACGTGAGTTCAATGTCGCCTCGCGTCTTTTGTACTAGGCTAAAGGCTTCGCAAAGCTCGGCGTCGCTTACTTCTTTGCCACAGATAAGAGCCCTTTCATTAAAGCGTATGAGGTGTGGCGACGTGTGCATCCCCACGCGATAGTTCGCGTGACGCAAAATCGCTTCAAGCATCGCACAGGTGCTGCCCTTCCCGTTTGTGCCTGCCACCGTAAAGACGGGGCACTCAAAGTGAATATTCAAGCGCGCAATCATCTCTTTCATGCGCGACAAACCCAAATCAATGGGTTTGTGGCTAATCGATTCAATGTAATTGAGCCACTCATGTAAGTTCTGAGGAGTGGGAGGATTCGAGCACACAGGCATGGACTAAAGCACCAAACGAACAAAGAACTGACCGAGCTCTAAGAAGGGTCGAATAAAAAATGAAGTCATCCCCGAGACGATTAAAAGAAGCATAATCGGCAATCCGTAGCGCTCTAAATGCGAATACGCCTCAGCCCAACGCCAAGGAAGAAGTCCTGCGACCACTCTTCCCCCATCAAGCGGCAAGATGGGAATGAGGTTAAAGGCCATTAAGACGAGATTGACACTAATGCCAGCCGAAGCAAATTGCGCGGCGGCAGATAAAACGCTGTAGTTATCCGTAAGAGAGAAAACAAGCCTTAGGAAAAGCGCCCACAAAATCGCTTGTAGTAGGTTACTGATGGGGCCTGCGAGCGCCACCCAAATCATGTCGGTTTTAGGATTCTTTAGGCGTGAGAAATTCACAGGCACCGGCTTTGCCCAGCCAAACAAGACGCCACCCATCCCCGTTAAAAGACTTGAAATCAGTAAGACGCCAGGAACCAAGAGCGTTCCCACGGGGTCAATGTGACGAATTGGATTAAGACTCAATCGCCCAAGCCACGTAGCTGTGTTGTCGCCAAAGAATTTTGCCGCATAGGCGTGCGAGGCCTCATGCAAGGTGATAGCCAAAATCGCAGGAATCGCGTAAATCGCAATTGTGGAAATGATGTTTGCCATAGGGCGCACAGTCTAGCAAAACGCCCCTATTCTGGCTTAAGAAAACGGATAAAAATCGTAAGCAAAAAATTTCCTCCGCCTCTTAAGAAGAAACGGAGGAATTCGCTTTCTTAAGCGATGTGACCGGAAAGATCACATCGAATGAACTTAAGACTAGACCATGCCAGCAGCGACGAAGCCGAGCGCAACGCTAAAGACGATGGCGAGGAAGCCCGGGACGAAGAAGGCGTGGTTGAAGACGTACTTACCGATGCGGGTTGTACCCGTGTCGTCCATCTGGACTGCGCCGAGCAATGTCGGGTATGTCGGGAGAACGAACAAGGCGCTAACAGCAGCGAAGCAAGCAACGAGCATGTAGCTGTCGCCAGGGTTCGCAGCGGTGATGCCGAGGGCCGCAACGATAGAAGGCGTGATGGCCTTAGCTGTAGCAGCCTGAGAGTACAGGAGCATAGCAGCAAGGAAGAACACCACAGCGAGAAGAGCCGGATACTGAGAAACGGACGAGGCAGCGAGAGCCTTAATTTCAGCAACGTGGCCAGAAACGAATGTATCGCCGAGCCAAGCAACGCCGAGCACGCACACGCAAGCAACCATACCGCTCTTGAAGACTGAGCAATCAGCAATCTTGCCGACCTTGATGCCGCAGGTCATCGTGATGACTGTACCAATCGTGAGCATGATGCCAATGATAGCCGCGTCACGTGGAACGATAACAGGCTTGATAATGCCAACAGCTGGAGAAATCGCAGACGCGTAGAGAACGACGAGGATAACGCCACCAAGGAAGATAGCCACAGAGCGCTTCGCAAAGGGCTTTAATTCCTTAACGACTTCACCCTTCGGGGGTTCAATCAAACCAGCAGCAAGACGTTCTTGATAGACGGGGTCATTTTCCAACTTCATGTCGGAGATGAGCGTCATGATGAAGGCTGTGATCATGCAGCCAACGAACGTTGTGAGCAACCACAAGCCGAGCAATGTCGGGTAGCTCCAGCCGAAGCCCTCGAGCACGCCGCTCATGTAGATAACGGCCGCGGAAACCGGAGACGCTGTAATAGCGATCTGGCTTGAGACGACAGCGATCGAAAGCGGAACGACAGGCTTGATGTGCTGTTCTTTTGCGACTTCAACGATAACCGGAATCATCGAGAAGGCGGTGTGACCCGTACCAGCGAAGATCGTCAAAACGTATGTGACGGTCGGCGCGAGGTAGTTGATGTTTTTCGGATTGCTACGAAGAATATGTTCGGCAATCTGAACGAGATAGTCAAGACCACCAGCGAGCTGCATCGCAGAAATAGCCGCGATCACAGACGCAATGATCAAGATCACATCCCATGGAATCGTACCCGGCTTCATGCCAAGGCAGATACCTAAGACGAGAACGCCCAAACCACCGGCGTAACCAATGCCGATACCACCGAGACGCACGCCAAGGAAGATGGCTGCAAGTAGCACGACAATCTGAAGAATCAACATAATATCCATAACCCCTCCAGGTTTCGGTTAGTTATTGTTGTAAATAGCCTCCGAGCTTTAAACCCGTGGTCTTTTTTGTTCTTCTTACAAAAAGGACCAGGCTTTCTATCTTCGAGCGCCATATCTAGAAAAGACGTGGCGCCCGAAAATTCCTTTACCTAATTACTGCACAAACTTCGGAGCAATCAGGTTCTGCAAGTTAAATGTCTTATCCCATTCTTCTTGCGTGAGTAACTTACGTTCCTCGACGACGACTTGGTGTAAGGCCTTGCCTGTGTGATAGCACTCGTGTGCCATTTCAGAGCAAACCTTGTAGCCCAAGTGCGGCTTCAAGAGCGTGACGATACCGCAGGAATTCATCACCATCTGAGCTGTACGCTCGGCGTTCGGTGTAATGCCATCGACGCACTTGGTGCGCAAGGCGTTGCACGCGTTGGAGATGACCTTCATCGATGTGAAGAGCGCGAACGTGATCACGGGTTCCATGACGTTTAGTTCGAGCTGGCCGGCGGAAGCGGCGAGCATCACGGTTGTGTCAAGACCGATCGCGAGGAAGCAACTCTGATTGGTGACTTCCGGGATAACCGGGTTGACCTTGCCGGGCATGATCGAAGAACCAGGCTGCAACTGCGGCAGATTGATTTCAGACAAACCGCAACGTGGGCCAGAGGCCAACAAGCGCATGTCGTTGCAAACCTTTGTTAACTTCACAGCGAGGCTCTTAATCGCGGAACTGATGGCAACGTAGGCACCGCAGTCGCTTGTCGCGGCAATCAAGTCTTCGCTATTCTTGAAGTCGATGCCGGTTAATTCAGCGAGCTTCTTCACAGCAAGGGCCGGATAATCCGGGTGCGCTGTGACGCATGTACCAATGGCTGTTGCGCCAAGGTTCACTGTCTTTAAGTGTTCCTGAGCTTCGCGGATTGTCTTTAATTCGTCAGCAATCGTGAATCCCCAGCCATGGAATTCCTGGCCGAGAGTCATCGGAACCGCATCCTGCAAGTGTGTACGACCCATCTTCAAGACGCCCTTGAATTCTTCGGCTTTCTTGTAGTAGGCATCGACCAAGTCTTCAACGGCCTTGAGCATCACATTGCTGCGAAGCAAAAGAGCGAGGTGAAGCGCTGTCGGGTATGTGTCGTTTGTGGACTGACCGAAGTTGGCGTGATCGTTCGGGCTAACGAGTTTGTAATCGCCCTTAACGGAACCTAAGTGTTCAGCTGCGAGGTTGCAGATCACTTCGTTGCAGTTCATGTTTGTGGAGGTACCAGCGCCGCCCTGCAGCCAGTCGGTGACGAACTGATCGCGGTACTTGCCAGCAATCAACTGATCGCATGCCCAGCAAAGCGCATCCGCGACGTTGGCAGGGATTGTGCCGAGTTCCTTGTTGGCGAGCGCGGCGGCCTTCTTCACATAGCCATAGGCGATGACGAAGAAAGGTTCTTGGCTCATGGGCATTTCCGTGATATGGAAATTGTCGCGACCGCGGGACGTTTGTACGCCGTAGTAGCAATCATCAGCAATCTCACGATCACCAAGGAAATCGTTTTCGATACGAGACATAGTGTCATTACTCCTGTTGTTATTGGGCTTGATGCCCTCGAAAAAACCAATCGGCAACCTTTACGGGTTGTCCCCCTAGTTTCCTCAAATCTTTCAGGCCTCTTCTTTGCGATTTTGCTTCAAGAAAAACCTAAGCAATTTCTCAGGAAGATGCCTTAGGGAATTTATCTTAATTTCTAAGACATTCTCCCTAGTTGGTATTACCCGCGAGCATAGCACAAACAAAAAGAGAAAACCCCTTAAGAAAACGATTTACCCTGTTAGATAAGGAAATAATTTTTTGCGTAAAACCACTAGAAGAAAAATACTGAGAGTATTAGGGAAAAAAGCGAGAAAAACCGCACTGGAAGACGGGGGAAAAAGCGCGTTTTTTGAGAAGAAAAAAAGGGAGTTTTCTGTGGCTTTCCCTTACGAAAAACGCCCTCAAACAAAACGACGGGTTTTACCCCGTCGCTTTGATTTGTTACTTTACGAATTTACAAAACTTGGCGTTTTGTCGATTACGAGGCCTTAGCGACCTTAATCGGGATTGCCTTCTTCGGTGTGGGAAGAACCTTATCGTAGTTCTTGATACCCTGTTCGGCCATCTTGCGACGAATGAACGCAATCTGGGTCTTCAAGGGCAATTCCTTCGGGCAGAAGTCGTGGCAAGCCAAAAGTGACATGCAACCGAAAACGCCAGAATCATCACCGATGACTTCGTAGAAGTCCGCGTCGTTACGTGTATCGCGCGGGTCTAAGCGGAAGCGAGCAATCTTGTTGATTGCGACGCCACCGGCGAAGTCAGGACGAATACGCACTGTGCCGCAGCCAGCGATACAGCAACCGCATTCAACGCAACGGTCGAGAAGATAAATGTCTTCAGCGAGTTGCGGATCCATCGGTTCTTCCTTCTTACGAAGGTCAACGTCTTCGGTCTTCATGTGCACCCAGGTCTGCATGCGTTCGCTCATGTTACGCATCCATTTACCTGTGTTCACAGACAAGTCACCGATTAACTCGAAAGCCGGAAGCGGCGCGAGTGTAAATTCAGCGGGCAAGTCACGCGTTAATGTACGGCAGGCCAAACCAGGTTTGCCATTGATCATCATCGCGCAAGAACCGCAAATACCAGCGCGGCAAACGAAGTCGAACTGCAAGGACGGATCTTGCTTATCGCGCAATTCATTTAACGCGATAAAAAGCGTCATTGAGTCAGCTTCTTCCAATTCGAACGTCTGCATATGAGGCACGCTCATCGGATCAGCCGGGTTGTAGCGCAGGATGCTGATCTTAAGCAAACGGTGCTGCTTTTTCACTTGTGTACTCATGTGTCAGCTCCTTAATTATTCCAACGGTTCATCGATACGTTCGTTGTGACCCTGTAAGCGCTTGGGCAACAGGCTGTGGAACGGCATAATCGCGTCCTGGATCGCATAGCGGTCCGCGCCTTCGGCTTCCATCTTCGCACGCAAGGCATCGATTTCAGCCTGACGCTTCGGTGTTTCGGGGTTATCGATGTAGTTCTTAGCACCGTAACCACGCCATCCGGGTGGAAGTTCCATCTTGCTGATGTCCAAATTCTCGTAAGAGAGTGTGGGCAAGGTGTCGTTCTCGTTCTTCCATGTGGCGATGGTGCGCTTTAACCAGTGCTTATCGTCGCGCACCGGGAAGTCTTCACGGAAGTGAGCGCCACGGCTTTCTTTACGTGTGGCAGCACCCAAGGCCATGCAAAGAGCCACTTTGAGCATCTTGCGTGTGCGATAGGCGTATGTCAATTCCGCATTGGCGCCCGGCTGGTCCTTGACAGGAACTTGGTAGGTCTTCTTTAAGAGATCTTCCAATTCGCTTACGGCGCTTTCCATGTCTTCACCACGACGGAAGATGCCGATCTTGCTTGTCATGATTTCCTGCATACGGGTACGAATCTTCGCAGCGTCTTCGCTTCCGGTATTCAAGAGGAATCCGTCGAGCTCGGCCTGAACCTTCGCGGCAGAGTCGTAAATCAACGATGTGGGAATGTCGATACCGTTTTCGGGTTTATCGCAGAAGTCTGCGATGAATTCGCCGACGATCATACCTGCAACAACGGTTTCAGCAACAGAGTTGCCGCCCAAACGGTTAAAGCCGTGCATATCCCAGCAGGAGGCTTCGCCAGCAGCAAAGAGACCCTTCAATGTACGGGATTCGCCCGTGTAGTTCGTGCGCACGCCACCCATGGTGTAGTGCTGCGCCGGACGCACAGGAATCCATTCCTTCGTCGGGTCAACGCCCAAGAAGTAATGGCAGATTTCGTAAACTTCACGCAAGTTGTGCTTGATGTGATGTTCGCCAAGAAGCGTAATGTCGAGCCAGAGGTGTTCACCGAAACGGCCCTTGACGCCTTTGCCTTGAGCGATACGCTCTTCCATACGACGGCTCACGACGTCGCGGCTAGCGAGTTCTTTCTTCTCGGGTTCAACATCAGGCATGAAGCGGTGTCCATCGCAGTCACGCAAAAGTCCACCGTCACCGCGGCAGCCTTCCGTAACGAGAATACCCGCTGGGAAAATACCCGTCGGGTGGAACTGAATGGCTTCCATATTGCCTAATGTGGCAACACCACTTTCGAGAGCAAGAGCAGCGCCCGTGCCTTCGCAAATCTGAGCGTTCGTTGTCACGCGGAAAAGCTTACCAGCGCCGCCCGTGGCAATCGCTGTGGCTTTCGCCACGTAGGCAAGAAGTTCACCGTTAATTAAATTGCGAACGATCGCGCCGTAGCAGCGCTTACCGTCGTGAATCAACGACAAAGCTTCAACACGTTCAACAACAGGAACGTGCTCGGCAATAATACGGTCGCTTACCGCATTGAGCATGGCGTGGCCCGTGCCGTCAGACACGAAGCATGTACGCCACTTCTTCGTACCGCCGAAGTCACGCTGACCGATAAGGCCGGCGGCTTCCTTGCGTTCGGTAATCGTCACTCTTTCGCCATTGATAATGACCTGGCGATCACCCGGGGTGATACGGCTCCAGGGCACGCCCCAAGCAGCGAGTTCGCGCACGGCCTTCGGGCTCGTGTTCACGAACATACGCACGACGTCCTGATCGGCACCCCAGTCGGAACCGCGGACCGTGTCGGCGAAGTGAATGTCTTCATTGTCTCCCAAACCTTTAATCACGTTGGCGAGAGAAGCTTGCATACCACCCTGAGCCGCTTTCGAATGCGAACGCTTCGGCGGCACGAGCGAGAGAACGATAGCGTCATGGCCACGGCGCTTAGCAGCAACTGCCGTACGCAAGCCAGCAAGACCACCACCGATCACCAGCACGTCTGTGTAGATAATCTTCATTTAATGGACTCCTTGATCCGGATGGACCCGCAAAGAATTTCGGTTAAAAAACTCATTGCAGTAGGTAATACTTGTCTAATTTTTGTTGTGTAAGCCCAAATCGAACTCATACAACAAGCGCCTCACTTTTGAGGGTAAGGCCATTTAGCTTCACGGGTAAGCCGACAAGCGCTTTTCTCATTGGCTTTACAAATGAGAAAAGCGTGCCTGAAATAGCCTGAAACTAACAGCGTTATTCTACAACCAAAAAGTCGGAAATTTAAAGAGAATTTTCTTGCGCAAAACCAAAAGATTTCTGAGTTTTTTACTCAAGAATTCCCCTTAAGAAAGCGTTTTTTAGTTTTCTTTATTTTCAAGGTGTTTTCTTTTGTGTTGTCTAGAGGACTTTTGTCTCACATCCCCCAAATGGGGGAGATAGGCCGTTTTTCCCTCCTTCTAATGGAGAATGTCACCAGGGGTCGCTACGGGCGTTTTTTAAGTTTCTTTGAAAAAATCTTCTATTAAAAAGAAGATTCCGATAGAATGTATTAACACTTACAGAGGAAGTTTTCGGGATGGCCGAAAAAAAGGGACTTCAAAAGGGTGCGAAACTTGCCCCTTTAAAAGAGCGCTTAAAGCATTTGGGCCTAGTCCATGACTGGGACTACGTGCTGCATTTACCCATGCGCTATGAAGATGAAACGGCGATTACGCCGTTGTCTGAAGCCCCAATCGGCGAAAAAGTCCAAATCGAGGTCACCATCGAGGATTCTCAAGTGCGCTTCGGGCGCAGTCCTCAGCTCGTTGCGCGGGCAACGGACGCTAGCGGTAGTGAGATCACCATTCGCTTTTTGCACTACTACCCGAGTACACGCGCGACATTCACGGCTGGTGCCAAATTGCGTCTTTACGGGACGCTTCGCACGGACTATCACGGGCGTCTTGAGATGGTGCATCCGAGTGTCAAGCGTGCGACAAAAGAGCTCCCGAAAACCTTGACTCCCATCTATCCTGCGGGAGAATCGATTACTCAGCCTTGGTTGCGAAAACGCATTGCAAGAGCACTGCAAGACGTTGCAATCACCGATCCAATACCAAGCGAATGGCTCAATGATTGGAAGTTACCCACACTCGCTTATGCGCTAAAAAGACTTCATCGCCCAGAACCGGGAGCGAATTTAGAGGCGCTTGAAAACCGCACAGCCCCCGAATGGCGTCGCCTTAAATTCGATGAATTCCTAGCCCAACAAATCTCTTTGCGCTTTGATAGAGAAAAGAAAAAAGAGCTCCAATCTGAGGCTATTCACGTAAAAGAAGCAGGACTCGCTGAGGCGCTCCTATTTCACCTACCCTACGTTTTAACGCAAGCGCAAAAACGCGTTGTGATGGAAATTCAGCGTGACCTTTCGCGCTCTCGGCCTATGAATCGCCTTTTGCAAGGCGACGTCGGTTCAGGAAAAACAATCGTTGCGACACTAGCTGCCCTTTACGCGATTGATTCAGGCTTTCAAGTCGCATTGATGGCACCCACAGAGATATTAGCCGAGCAGCATTTTCGTAAAGTCACAAAACTTTTAAGCGCCTTAAAGGTACGGATTGCGTGGCTCTCAGGTTCCCTTAAAGCGAAAGAAAAAGCCGCTGTGCGTGAAGCAATCGCTGCTGGGAACTACGACCTTGTTATCGGGACGCACGCCTTAATTTCCGAAGGCGTCACATTTAAAAATTTGGCGCTTGCCATCATCGATGAACAGCACCGGTTCGGCGTTGAGCAGCGGCTGCGTTTACGGTCTGCTGAAGAAAAGGCGCATGAAAAAACGCCGCACCTTTTGATGCTTTCAGCCACCCCTATTCCTCGCACTTTGGCGATGAGTTATCTATCCGATATTGACGTATCCGTGATCGATGAGTTGCCCCCTGGTCGCACACCGATTAAAACAAAGTTAGTCAATTTATCGCACCTCACGGATGTTGCTTCTGTCGTTAGTCAAGAGGCTACCCGCCACACCCAGACCTATTGGGTTTGCCCCTTAATTGAAAAAAGTGAGGCTCTTGACTTATCAGCCGCTGTCATGCGCTACGAGTGGCTAAAGGAGCAGTACCCGAATCTTAAGATTGGGTTACTCCATAGCGCGCTTAGCGCAGAAGAAAAACAAAGCGTGATGCAAAGTTTTGAAGCAGGAGCGCTTGACGTTCTTGTTGCCACCACCGTCATTGAAGTGGGAGTTGATGTTGCCAAAGCCAATCTGATGGTAATCGAACACGCCGAGCGCTTTGGATTAGCGCAATTGCACCAACTGCGAGGCCGTGTGGGGCGAGGCACTGACGCAGGCTACTGCATTCTTTTATTCTCTCCAGACTTAAGTGTCACCGCGAAGGCCCGACTTCGTGCGATTCGCAATACGACAGACGGTTTTGCAATCGCTCAAGAGGATTTACGCCTCAGAGGCCCCGGTGAATTTTTAGGCGTACGGCAGTCTGGAGCGCCACTACTCAAGTACGCCGATCCAACAGAGGATTTGGATTTATTAGAAAAAGCGCGTGACGCGGCCTCGTGGCTAATCGAGCATCACCCCGATTTAGCCCGTGAGCACGCACGTCACTGGTATGAAAGCCGTGAAGGCTATTTAGAAGCTTAAAAAAAGGTAAACGCTATGACACTCACTGAACTACGCTACATCATCGCCATTGCGCAAACCAAACATTTCGGGCAAGCCGCTGAGCTCTGCCACGTCTCGCAACCGTCGCTTTCTGTTGCTGTGAAAAAGCTCGAGACAGAACTTGGCGTCAAACTCTTTGAACGCAAGAGTTCTGCGATTATGGCCACTCCCTTAGGCCACAGCATCATCGAACAAGCCCAACGCGTCTTGGAAGAAGCCGACAAGATTATGCGTTGCGTTGAGATCGGGAAAGACCCCCTTTCTGGGCCCTTAAATCTTGGTGTGATTTTCTCGATTGCCCCGTTCTTGATTCCGAATCTCGTTTCAGGGATTACTAAGAGTGCGCCGTCGATGCCGCTTATTCTTTCTGAAGCAAAGACTGCCGAATTAATTGAAGAACTCAAAACCGGCCAAATCGATGCAGCCATCATGGCGCTTCCTGTTGATGAACCCACATTAAGTGTTGTTCCGCTTTATCGAGAGGAATTTTTGGCCTGTGTTCCCGTGCATCATCACCTCGCGGAAAAAGAAACCGTGAGTAAGCTTGAGATTCGCAATGAACCGCTCCTTTTACTCGGAACGGGTCACTGCCTAAGAGACCAGATTCTTCACTTCTGCTTTGACTCCTCGAGAAACGACCCGCAGCCCGTGAAGCCTTCGACAGGAACCTCCCTTGAGACGATTGTCTATATGGTCGCGCAAGGGTTGGGTTCGACACTACTTCCGGCAAGCGCCTACCCGTATTACGAGAAAAACGCGATGCTTCGGTTTATTCCGTTTACCCGTGTTTCGGTTCCTCGTCGTACGGTGGCTCTCGTGTGGCGTAAGACTTTCCCGAGGCTTCAAGCCATCGCGGCTCTTTATCGGACCATTGAAACTCTGACGCTTTACGGGTGCGAAGCGATTCGATTACCCAATGTCGGCAATCCCGATTTCGAGTTCCTTTTTGAAGAAACAAAAGCGCAATGAAAAAAGACGTTGACTTGCGCTTTACGCTTCCTGAGGAAGTGAAAAGCTCGCCCGTTCTCGATCGCCTTGTCGGTAGGGTCGCTCTTGATACCCCGACAAGTCGTTCGATCGATCAAATGGCGCGAGCTGCAGCCCTCGGTAATGCTCAGGCTCAGTATGAGTTAGCCAAGGCTCTCACAAGCGGCTCTCCTTTAGCAAGCGAAAACCGTGAAGCTGTCAAATGGCTTAAGAAAGCCGTGGAAAAAGAGCACGCGCAAAGTGAACATCTTTTAGCCATTCTCATCGCTCGAGCCCAAGGCGTAAGAGCCAATCCTCAATTAGCACACGCGTTATTACGCAAAGCCGCAACCGTGGGTTACGCTCCCGCGCAGTACGACCTTGCGCGAAGCCTTACCTGGGGATTTGGCTGTGAAGCCAATCCCCAAGAAGCCTTAACGTGGTTTCGATTAGCCGCCGCCCAAGGCCACGCCCTCAGTCAAAAAGAAAGTGCCCTTGCCTATCTTGAAGGTCGCGGGTGTCGTGTGGATTTAAGGCAAGCAACGTCGTACTTAAGAAAAGCTGTATTAAGTGGTCTTACGGATTCGGCGCGTGAACTCGGAGAGCTTTACCTAAGAGAAGACAATCCCGCGAGAAACGAAGGCGAAGCCATGCGTTGGATATCAGAGGCCGCCCGAAATAAAGATGCGAAAGCGCAGTACCTTTTAGCGCTTTTTTACCAGTCAGGGCGCTTGACTGAACCGAGGGCAGACACAGGTTTGGATTGGGCGATTCGTTCGGCTCAAGCCGGGTTTATTGCGGCCTACTTACTCCTGGCGAAGATTCTCAGTCAAAAAGAATCCGACTCGTACGTCGCAAAAATTAAGTCCTACGCCCTCTTAGAACGAGCCGCGGGTTTAAGCGTGGATTCGGGAGATGCAGAATCAGAAAAAGAATGCGCGCTTCGCCTAAAAGAGCTCTCCCTTACGCTATCTGAGACTGAAGTAAAACAAGCGAAAGCGCTAAGCCTAAGGTCAGCAACTGTAAGCGACATTGTCAAAGCCGCTCTTTAAACTTTTTTCAGTTCTGTTAGCCCTCAGAGGCCTTCTCTTCTTGAGCGCTTCCGAGCGGAAGCTTCACCGTAACCGTGAGCCCATGGGGCACAGTTGTCGAAAGTTGCACTGTTCCCGAGCAACGACGCACCACGCGATCGACAATCGCAAGTCCCAACCCCGTTCCTGTGGTGCCACCGCGAGCGGCGTCTCCCCGCTCAAATGGCCTCATTAAGCGATCTGCCTGACGCATATCGAGTCCTGCGCCACTATCGCTTACAACAAGTTGTGCGGATTTATTGTCTTCGGAATTCGCCAGAGTAATCGACAAGTCCAAAACCCCATCTTCACTCTTACCGTAGCGAAGTGCATTGGTAATCAAGTTTTGCACCACGCGCGAGAGTTCGATGGCGTGTCCCATCACCCACACGTCAGGGGCAATCGAAACGCGAAGCCGAACGCCTGGATCAATATCTAAGCGCGCCGTGTGGATGGCTTCAGCGACGATCTTACTGAAGTCAAGAGCGGAAAGCGGCACATTGTCGCGACGCGCATAATCCATAAATTGATTAACGATTTGCTCCATTTGCTCTAAGTCGCTAACCATTGCCTCATGCGTTTCTTTGGGTAGGTCGGCTAGTTCCGTTTCAAGGCGCAAACGCGTAATTGGCGTACGTAAGTCGTGAGAGACGCCAGCGATCAAAACCTCACGGTCTTTTTCCATACGGGTGATGTCTTTGACCATGCGGTTAAAACTCGAATTAACCTCGCGAAGTTCTTCTGGGCCACTATCCTCAGGCAGTGCCTTAGGCATTCTGCCGCGACCGAACTCTCGCGCATTCATCGAAAGTTGATTTAAAGGAGCAGTCAAGCGACTCGTAATCAAAATCGCGCAAAGGATACTCGCGATAAAGGCCGCCAATGCCCACCAAAGCCACGTTTTCCCGTACGGGGGATCCAAAATCGTTGCATTGGTTCGTAACCAGTACGCATCGCCATCGATGGAAAACGAGACCCAAAGACCTGGTTCATCGTTAACGCGCTCGGCCAAAATCGTGTCTTGTCCTAAAGAGTCACGCACGGTTTGGACAATGTCTTCAATGGAATTGGTGCCTTGCGTAAGCGGCACCACATCATCGTCGGGCTCTTTTGTGAGAATCCTTAAACCCTCGCGGTTAGCGAGGACAAGTAGGAGATCAGGCCGATAAACGGGGTCAGCGGAAATCAACGCATACCGCGTTAAATTGGCCATCGAGATAATTTGCTGCGCTGTCGCACGCACATAGGGCGTCTCGTTTAAGACGCGAAAACTCTGAAGCCATCCCATCACGCAAAAGATGATGAGAAACATCAAGAGAATAAACGTGCGCCAAAAGAGATTGGGCGTGCGATTGAGCGCAGAACTCATAGGGCAATCTATTCTTTCTTCGCTTCAGGTTCAGGGTCATCGTCAGGAATAAAGACGTAACCCAAACCCCACACGGTCTGTAAATACCGTGGCTTCGAGGGGTCGACCTCAATTAATTTACGAAGACGACTGACCTGCACGTCAAGCGAACGGTCAAAGGCTTCGTACTCACGGCCTCGTGCCATTTCCATCAATTTCTCACGCGAAAGCGGCATACGTGCATGACGCGCAAAGGCCTTCATCACAGAGAATTCCCCCGTGGTAAGCGTCACGGCCTTCCCGTCTTTACGCAATTCACGGCGCCCGAGGTCAAGTTCAAAGTGACCAAAGCGCACGATTTCGTTATCTTTGGTGGGGGCGCCTGGTTGATCGGCCTCAGGGCGACGACGCAACACAGCGTGCACACGGGCAAGCAACTCGCGTGGATTAAAGGGCTTGGGTAGATAGTCGTCAGCGCCTAATTCGAGACCGACAATGCGATCGACATCCTCGCCTCGAGCCGTGAGCATAATAATCGGCGTCGTATCTTTCGCAGCACGTAAGCGGCGCAGAATCTGAAGGCCATCTTCTCCTGGCATCATCAAGTCGAGAATCAAAACATCAAAGCGTTCACGCATCCAAATGCGGTTCATACTTTGGCCACCATCGGCAACTGTAACGGAGAAATCATTTTCTCCAAGATACCGACGCAACAAATCACGCAAACGTGGGTCATCATCGACCACGAGAACCTTCGGGTTACGCGCTAATTCAGCCATAGTAAGTTTCTCCAAATCGAAGCTAAAAATAATGCTGTTACATTTGGATTGTGCGCTCTTTTCAAAAATCCGTGTGCACCCACAAATTCTAGTTACAATTTTTTTGACATTGTGCACCCGAATTGAGCTCATATCTCCTAGACTTAGACAGACTTAATCTCCCACAGTGTCTTTTCAATGGGAGACGAAGGAAGTGAAGGATGAAAAAGTCTTTAAAGAAACTCTGTGTACTCGTGCCTGTGGCGATTGCCTCAAGCGCAGTGCTCGCGCAGCCGCCGATTTTTTTCCATGAAGAGCTCTTTTTCCAAAACGACAGTTTATTTTGGGATCAGATGGATAGCTCGCAGCGCGCCGCACTTTGGCCTGTATTGACACAAGAGCAGCAACTTGCGCATTGGCGTTTTATGGATAAGGCCGAGCGTCACGCCCTAAGAGAAAGCTTACGGCCTTATGGAGGCATTAAGTTTCGCACGCACTTAATTAGCTTAACGCCTTCCTCTGCCTTAGCACGGCCTCGCCAAATGACAGAAGAAGAACTCTCGATGCTGCGTCGTCAGGTGCACCGCGTTTCAGTGGAATTGCGCTCAGGCGTTCCTTTCGAGTGTTCCGACCCCCGCAATTGCCCGAGCATCTTGGTGCGTTACGGCGACAATCACTAACGTTCAATAGTTTCCATACCATTTGAGGGACCCAGAGGTCCCTCAAATCTTTTCTTTCCTACCCTAAAACGCCTTAGGGATTTGTGAAGTCAGCGTTGGCTGCCTTTGCCTTAGCCACATCGCCAGCCAACACATAGGTAATTGCCGCTGGATCGATCATCAGCCGCAAGGCCGCATTCACATCCTTTACGGTAAGGCGGCGAAGTCGATCTTCGTAGGCTTTGCTCTCAAGGAAATCCTTACCCTTGAGCATATAAGTAATCCAGCTACTCGCGAGATACGCGTCTTGCGAGCGATTCACAGCCCGATACTGCAAAAGCCCCGTAATGGCCTCTTCGACTTCCTTTTTGGTAAAGCCCTTATCAACAGCACGCTTAATTTCATCTTTCATGCTCTTTTCGGCTTTGGCTAAGTTTTGAGGCGCGACAATCGCAAAGCCGACCCAAGAAGCCCGGTCTCCGAAGGCAGGTAAAAGCGCTTGACTATAAACGCTGTAACTTAAACCCTCTTTTTGGCGCAGGCGATTAATTAGGCGATTCGAGATCGAGGTGCCGCCACCCAAAATCCAGTTGGCCACTTCAATTGCTGGTGCCTCCTCAGAGAAAAGTTCTCCCTTAAAGTCAATGCGAGCAAAGATTGTGGCATTTTCCTTTTGTGGGGTATCGATTACGATTCTCTTGGCGGGAACGGCCTTAAATTGCGCCTCGTAGTGGGTGTAGGCATTGGCCTTTCCTTGAGACTTCTTTTTCCCGAGAGTCGCTTCGAGCGCCGCACGAACGGCCTTCGCATCAAAGTCGCCGACAATCGCCACGGCGCCGTGCTCGGTGGAAAACACATCGTTGTACCACGCATAGGCTTCTTTGCGCGTCGTCGATTTCAGAGTCTTTAAGAATTCAGCCGTTGTCTGCGCGTTGCGGGGATCACCCTCAGGGTAGGTCCTAAAGTGTTTGCGTACCGCGTCTCGCGCAAGAATCACCGGGTCATCACTCTTACCTTCGAGCGCTGTGCTCATTTGTTTAATGGTGCGGGTGACCTCTTTTTCTGGATAGGTGCTCGTCGTTTCAAGTTCAGCCATAAAACGAAGGGATTCTTCGAGTGTCTCACGCGTACAAGTAAAGGTAAAGACATCGCCCTGAATTTTGAGCTCAGTCATCTTGTTGGCGATATCGGTCTTCGTGAGATTTTTCGCGCCCTTCAGAAGCATCGAACCCAAGAGGCGATCTAATGCGGCTTTGCCGCTTGAGGCTTTCAAATTCCCGTAACGGAAATCCGTCATCACGGTCACCGTCTTTCCTCGGGTCTTTTTCGGTAAAAGCGCAACTGAAATTTCCCCTATCGAGAAACGTTCTGTGCGCTTCACGATGTTTTCTTGATCAACGTCGAAGGCTTCAGCAACATCACCTTCGGCTTTAAATTTAACGCCCGCTAAAACGCTTTCAAGCGTTGGGGTTTGCATCAAGGGCGCGCGCTTTGTGTCTTTATCCGGAATAAAAAGACCCAAAACTCGGTTATCGCGCACAAAGTAGGTCGCGGCAGCTTTATCGATGTCTTTGGCATTTAGGGCGGCTATCCTATCTCGCGCGAGAAAGAAAAGACGCCAGTCGCCTAAAGCGATATAGTCAGATAAGTCCACTGCGAATTCTTCTGGGTCACTTAAGGCTCGCTCAAAATCTGTGGCGTTATCGGCTTTTAAAATCTTGAGTTCTTCTTCCGTCACTGGCGCCTTCGTAAATTCTCCTTCGAGAACTTCAAGCATCTTCGCTTTCACCGGATCGATGGCATCGCCCTTTTTCACCATAGCGCCAAAAAGCACGAATCCTGGGTCTTTTGTTGACATCGACCAGCCAAAGATTTGGCTTGCAAGTCCCGTTTCAACGAGTGCCTTATAAAGGCGCCCGCGTGGGGCATCCGAAAGAATCTCAACGGCAGCATCAACGGCTGCGGCGTCTTTCGCGAGAGCCGAAGGCACTCGGTAAGCGACCGCAACCATTTGCATTTCGCCAGGACGCCGGATTTCAAAGTAGCGAGGCCCGTCAGCAACGGGTTCAACTGTCCACTCTTGTGGTAACACGCGTGTGGGCTTGGGGATCTTTCCAAAAGACTCCTTAATCCATCCGAGAACCTTCTCACTATCAAAACGACCCGAAACCGTTAACACGGCGTTATCAGGCTGATACCACTTTTGGTAGAAGGCCCGTATGTTTTCGATGGGAACGTTTTCAATATCGCTACGTGCGCCAATGGTTGAGTGCGCGTAGTTATGCCAATCGTAAATCACTGACTGCATGCGTTTTAGCATCACGCGAGTCGGCTTATTCTCGCCCATCTCAAATTCATTACGAACAACAGTCATTTCGGTATCCAAATCGCTTTTGGCAATATTGGAGTTGACCATCGCATCGGCGCTCCAACCGAGAGCCCAACGCATGTTGTCGTCGGTGGCAGTGAAACTGACGAAGTAATTCGTGCGATCGAGCCACGTCGTCCCGTTCATCCGAAAGCCGCGGCGCGCAAATTCTTTTGTGGGGTCTGGGTAGTTTTTGCTTCCCTTAAACATCAAGTGTTCAAGTAAATGTGCCATCCCTGTTTCGCCATAGCTTTCATGGCGAGAACCTACAAGGTAGGTTGTATTAACAGTGGCTGTCGGCTTACTTGAGTCTTCAAAGAGCACGACCTTTAAACCATTGGAGAGCACGTAGCTTGAGATTCCTTCAACGGTATTGACGGGTTCTAGGCCAGCAGAGGCAGCGACGGATGTACACGAAGCAAGTGTCATGATGAAATATTTAAGGCGATTAAAAAGCATAAATGAAGTTCCGAGGTATACACCAAATCCCTAAGAATTAACAAGGAGTTTTGATTGTATCGCCTCAATAAAACTCAAAGAGGCAATCTTTCGGAAAGAAACAAAGAGACGCGTTTTTTAACAAATCAGCAATTCCTTACGAGACTAAATCCAAAGGGTCTGTGAGGAAAAAAGTCTCTAACGGCAATCCCCCTTCGCCCACAATCAAAGAAATCTCTGGGTGAAATTTCTCGGAAAACTTCGCAAGTCCTTTCGAGCGTTTTTCACCATTGCTCTTGACCTCAATGGCGATGAGCTTGCCCTTAATTTTCAAAACAAAGTCAACCTCATCATTGCCCTCGCGCCAATACATCACATCAAAGTGGCTTCGATGGCTTTGGCTCACAAGATAAGCACCAACAGCCGACTCAACGCAATGTCCCCAAAGTTCTGGCTTCTGGCGAATCTCACGGAAACTTTGGTCGCAAAACGCCGCACAAAGTGCGTTATTCCACACCTGAAACTTCGGGATGCTCGCACGGCGCCGCGCGTGATCGATGGAAAACTTAGAAAGAGCGGCCAAGAGACCCGCCTCATTTAACTTTTCTATGTAACTGGCAATCGTTGCGGTGTTGCCTTTCCCTTGAAGCTCTCCCAAGAGCTTCGTTAAAGAAAGAATCTTTCCTGAATAACGAATTCCGAGTTCAAGGGTTCTTCTCAGTAGCGCAGCGTTAGCAATGCGATTGTCTTCAAAAATATCGCGATTAACAGTGGCTTCAACAATGGCGCTTTGCACATAGGCCTTCCAACGGTCTTCTTCTTTTGCAATAAAAGATGTGGGCCCAGGGAACCCTCCGAAAAAAATGAACTCATCGAGTGTAAGCCCGAAGGCTGCTTTCATCTCCGAATACGTCCAATGTGTCATGCGGATTTCTTCAAAGCGCCCCGTCAGGGGTTCGCTTAGGCCTGAAACCATCAAAGCGCGTGAGGAGCCAAGGAGCAAAACCTTGATTGATCGGTTTTCTCGTGTATCTTCGTCCCACTCGCGCTTAACAATTTCGGAGAAGTTCTCAATCTTTTGCACTTCATCGATGGCTAGAACAACATCTTCTTTTGGGTGATTCTTCGCTTCAAGGCGCGCCGCGGTCCAACAGGAACTTAGCCACGCGGCGTCTCCTGCTAAAACCCTGTCAGCAGAAAAATAAAGCGTCGGGCACTGAAGGTTTTTCAGTACTTGCAGCACGAGCGTTGTCTTACCGACCTGCCTTGGGCCTAGAACCACTTGGATAAAGCGCCGCTTTTCCGCAAGCCGCTTCTTAATTAGATCAAATTCGCTTCGAACAAACATAGGACTTCCGAGATTTACGAGATATGCCTCGTAATTTTACGAGATGCCGCTCGTAAAATAAAGATTTCGAAGCCACTTCTTTTTCTCCCAATCCCTTGCTAACACTACGATTTGCAACAACTTTGTACGGTGCTTATCACGCGCTTTCGTTAAACTGTCGCCCATCAAGAATCTAGAGAACTAACTTTCCTTAGAAAAAACAGTCAATCGTGAAACTTTTATTTGATCTTTTTCCCGTTATTTTGTTCTTTGCGACGTTTAAATTCGCGCAAGGCGACCCAGAGGGCTGTTCGGCGTTTTTTGACGCAACGTTTGGCCTACCCTTTGATGCGGCTCAGGCCCCAGTCCTTGCTGCGACCTGTGTTGCCATCGTCGCTTCGCTATTGCAAGTCGCCTTTGTTTTGATGCGCGGGAAAAAGCCCGAGGTGATGCTCTGGATCTCATTGGCGGTCATTCTTGTTTTCGGAACACTCACCATCGTTCTTAGAAACGAGATGTTTATTAAGTGGAAGCCCACCATCCTTTACTGGATCTTCGGTGCGATTTTGCTTTACGGAATTGTCTCGGGGAAAAACTTCATGACAACGCTCTTTAAAAAGCAGTTAACGCTTCCCGAGGACTGTTGGAACACGATGCAAAAGGCCTGGTGTATTTTCTTTGCATTAATCGGCCTAGTCAATCTTGCAGTCGCCTATGGCTGCTCGACTGAAACATGGGTTAACTTTAAAATGTTTGGATTACTCGGCATCACATTCCTCTTTACTTTAGGATTTGGAATATGGGTAACAAATAAGATGCCACAAGAAAATAGCCAGGAGGAAGACAAATGAAATTTTCGAAGTCCCTGATTTCTTTATGTGTATTAGGCGGATTCGCCCTGAGTGCGAATGCTGCTGTAACGGCCTTTCAAGTCAACGGCACGACAGTCAGCAAGGCCGACCAAGAAGAAGTCATCGATGCACTCGTCAAACGCGGTGCCACACGGG